>NZ_JABWNC020000003.1:0-352628 GCF_013368855.2 Escherichia sp. 93.0816
AGAGGGGGAAAAACGCGCCCCATTTGACCGGGAGCACGAACAATTCCCTCGCCCCGGCCCACTCCCTGGAAGGGAGAGGGGGAAAAACGCGCTCTATTTTGACCGAGTGCACGGACAGTCCCCTCGCCCCGGCCCACTCCCTGGAAGGGAGAGGGGGAAAAACGCGCCCCATTTGACCGGGAGCACGAACAATTCCCTCGCCCCTTTGGGGAGAGGGTTAGGGTGAGGGGAAAGGCCAGCTCAGAAGCAAACACTCACCCTCGATAACAGAGTAAAAAAATAACCACTTTAACTTTATAAAAAATCCGAAGGAAACGTACCCAATGTCAGCTCAAATCAACAACATCCGCCCGGAATTTGATCGTGAAATCGTTGATATCGTCGATTACGTGATGAACTACGAAATCAGCTCCAGAGTGGCCTACGACACCGCCCATTACTGCCTGCTCGACACCCTCGGCTGCGGTCTGGAAGCTCTCGAATACCCGGCCTGTAAAAAACTGCTGGGGCCAATTGTCCCCGGCACCGTCGTACCTAACGGCGTGCGCGTCCCCGGAACTCAGTTTCAGCTCGACCCCGTCCAGGCGGCATTTAACATCGGCGCAATGATCCGCTGGCTCGATTTCAACGATACCTGGCTGGCGGCGGAGTGGGGCCATCCTTCCGACAACCTCGGCGGCATTCTGGCAACGGCGGACTGGCTTTCGCGCAACGCGGTCGCCAGCGGTAAAGCGCCATTGACCATGAAACAGGTGCTGACCGCAATGATCAAAGCCCATGAGATTCAGGGCTGCATCGCGCTGGAAAACTCCTTTAACCGCGTCGGCCTCGACCACGTTCTGTTAGTGAAAGTGGCTTCCACCGCCGTGGTCGCCGAAATGCTCGGCCTGACCCGCGAGGAAATCCTCAACGCCGTTTCGCTGGCGTGGGTGGACGGTCAGTCGCTGCGCACCTACCGTCATGCGCCGAACACCGGCACACGTAAATCCTGGGCAGCAGGTGATGCCACATCCCGCGCGGTACGTCTGGCGCTGATGGCGAAAACCGGCGAAATGGGTTACCCATCAGCCCTGACCGCGCCGGTGTGGGGCTTCTATGACGTCTGCTTTAAAGGCGAGTCGTTCCGCTTCCAGCGCCCGTATGGTTCCTACGTCATGGAAAATGTGCTGTTCAAAATCTCCTTCCCGGCGGAGTTCCACTCCCAGACGGCAGTTGAAGCGGCGATGACGCTCTATGAGCAGATGCAGGCAGCAGGCAAAACGGCGGCTGATATCGAAAAAGTGACCATTCGTACCCACGAAGCCTGTATTCGCATCATTGACAAAAAAGGGCCGCTCAATAACCCGGCAGACCGCGATCACTGCATTCAGTACATGGTGGCGATCCCGCTGCTGTTCGGGCGTTTAACGGCGGCAGATTACGAAGACAAGGTTGCGCAAGATAAACGTATCGACGCCCTGCGCGAGAAGATCAATTGCTTTGAAGATCCGGCGTTTACCGCTGACTACCACGACCCGGAAAAACGCGCCATCGCCAATGCCATAACCCTTGAGTTCACCGACGGCACGCGATTTGAAGAAGTGGTGGTGGAGTACCCAATTGGTCATGCCCGTCGCCGTCAGGATGGCATTCCGAAACTGGTCGATAAATTCAAAATCAACCTCGCGCGCCAGTTCCCGACTCGCCAGCAGCAGCGCATTCTGGACGTTTCTCTCGACAGAACTCGCCTCGAACAGATGCCGGTCAATGAGTATCTCGACCTGTACGTCATTTAAGCAAACAGCGGTAAGGCGTAAGTTCAACAGGAGAGCATTATGTCTTTTAGCGAATTTTATCAGCGTTCGATTAACGAACCGGAGCAGTTCTGGGCTGAGCAGGCTCAGCGTATTGACTGGCAGACGCCCTTTACGCAAACGCTCGATCACAGCAACCCGCCATTTGCCCGTTGGTTTTGTGAGGGGCGAACCAACTTGTGCCACAACGCCATCGACCGCTGGCTGGAGAAACAGCCAGAGGCGCTGGCATTGATTGCCGTCTCTTCGGAGACAGAAGAAGAGCGCACCTTTACCTTTCGCCAGTTGTATGACGAAGTGAACGCGGCGGCGTCCATGCTGCGCTCGCTGGGTGTGCAGCGTGGCGATCGGGTGCTGGTGTATATGCCGATGATTGCCGAAGCGCATATTACGTTGCTGGCCTGCGCGCGCATTGGCGCTATTCACTCGGTGGTGTTTGGTGGATTTGCCTCGCACAGCGTGGCGGCGCGGATTGATGATGCTAAACCGGTGCTGATTGTCTCGGCTGATGCCGGAGCGCGCGGTGGCAAAATCATTCCCTATAAAAAATTGCTCGACGATGCGATAAGTCAGGCGCAGCACCAGCCACGCCATGTTTTGCTGGTGGATCGCGGGCTGGCGAAAATGGCGCGCGTCAGCGGGCGGGATGTCGATTTCGCGTCGTTGCGCCATCAACACATCGGCGCGCGGGTGCCGGTGGCGTGGCTGGAATCCAACGAAACCTCCTGCATTCTCTACACCTCCGGCACGACCGGCAAACCTAAAGGCGTGCAGCGTGACGTCGGCGGTTATGCGGTGGCGCTGGCGACCTCGATGGAAACCATTTTTGGCGGCAAAGCGGGCGGCGTGTTCTTTTGCGCGTCGGATATCGGCTGGGTGGTGGGGCATTCGTATATCGTCTACGCGCCGCTGCTGGCGGGGATGGCGACCATTGTTTACGAAGGATTGCCGACATGGCCTGACTGCGGCGTGTGGTGGAAAATCGTCGAGAAATATCAGGTGAGCCGGATGTTCTCAGCGCCGACCGCCATTCGCGTGCTGAAAAAATTCCCTACTGCTGAAATTCGCAAACACGATCTCTCGTCGCTGGAAGTGCTCTATCTGGCGGGGGAGCCGCTGGACGAGCCGACCGCCAGTTGGGTGAGCAATACGCTGGATGTGCCGGTCATCGACAACTACTGGCAGACTGAATCCGGCTGGCCGATTATGGCGATTGCTCGCGGTCTGGACGACAGACCGACGCGTCTGGGAAGCCCCGGCGTGCCAATGTATGGCTATAACGTGCAGTTGCTCAATGAAGTCACCGGTGAACCGTGCGGCGTCAATGAGAAAGGGATGCTGGTGGTGGAAGGGCCATTGCCGCCGGGGTGTATTCAGACCATCTGGGGCGACGACGACCGCTTTGTGAAGACGTACTGGTCGTTGTTTTCCCGTCCGGTGTACGCCACTTTTGACTGGGGTATCCGCGACGGTGACGGTTATCACTTTATTCTCGGGCGTACCGACGATGTGATTAACGTTGCCGGGCATCGGCTGGGGACGCGCGAGATCGAAGAGAGTATTTCCAGTCATCCGGGCGTTGCCGAAGTAGCGGTGGTAGGGGTAAAAGATGCGCTGAAAGGGCAGGTGGCGGTGGCGTTTGTCATTCCGAAAGAGAGCGACAGTCTGGAAGATCGTGATGTGGCGCATTCGCAAGAGAAGGCGATTATGGCGCTGGTGGACAGCCAGATTGGCAACTTTGGCCGCCCGGCGCACGTCTGGTTTGTCTCGCAATTGCCAAAAACGCGATCCGGAAAAATGCTGCGCCGTACGATCCAGGCAATTTGCGAAGGACGCGATCCTGGGGATCTGACGACCATTGATGATCCAGCGTCGCTGGATCAGATCCGCCAGGCGATGGAAGAGTAGGTTATTGTCGGATGCGTCGCGTGGCGCATCCAGCAGTTGTGCTTAGATGCCTGATGCGACGCTTACGCGTCTTATCATGCCTACGAGCCTGTGCCCGATCGGTAGGTCGGATAAGGCGCTCGCGCCGCATCCGACAGCCGTGCTTAGATGCCTGATGCGACGCTTACGCGTCTTATCATGCCTACAGGCCTGAACCGTAGATAATTTTTCCCCCACCTTTTCACACTCATTCATATAAAAAATATATTCCACCACGGAAACGATTGCTTTTTATTTTCAGATGAATAGAATGCGGCGGATTTTTTGGGTTTCAAACAGCAAACGGAGGAATTTCGTGTCGCAAGATAACAACTTTAGCCAGGGGCCAGTCCCGCAGTCGGCGCGCAAAGGGGTATTGGCATTGACGTTCGTCATGCTGGGGTTAACCTTCTTTTCCGCCAGTATGTGGACCGGCGGCACTCTCGGAACCGGTCTTAGCTATCATGATTTCTTCCTCGCAGTTCTCATCGGCAATCTTCTCCTCGGTATTTACACTTCATTTCTTGGTTACATTGGCGCAAAAACCGGCCTGACCACCCATCTTCTTGCTCGCTTCTCGTTTGGTGTTAAAGGCTCATGGCTGCCTTCACTGCTGCTGGGCGGCACCCAGGTTGGCTGGTTTGGCGTTGGCGTGGCGATGTTTGCTATTCCGGTGGGCAAGGCTACCGGGCTGGATATTAATTTGCTGATTGCCGTCTCCGGTTTACTGATGACCGTCACCGTCTTCTTTGGCATTTCGGCGCTGACGGTTCTGTCTGTAATTGCGGTTCCGGCGATCGCCTGCCTTGGCGGTTATTCCGTGTGGCTGGCCGTTAACGGCATGGGCGGCCTGGACGCATTAAAAGCGGTCGTTCCCGCACAACCGTTAGATTTCAATGTCGCGCTGGCGCTGGTTGTGGGGTCATTTATCAGCGCGGGCACGCTCACCGCTGACTTTGTCCGGTTTGGTCGCAATGCCAGACTGGCGGTGTTGGTGGCGATGGTGGCCTTTTTCCTCGGCAACTCGTTGATGTTTATTTTCGGTGCAGCGGGAGCTGCGGCGCTGGGGATGGCGGATATCTCTGATGTAATGATTGCTCAGGGTCTGCTGCTGCCTGCGATTGTGGTGCTGGGACTGAATATCTGGACCACCAACGATAACGCGCTGTATGCGTCGGGCTTAGGTTTCGCCAACATTACCGGTATGTCGAGCAAAACCCTTTCGGTGATTAACGGTATTATCGGTACGGTCTGCGCATTATGGCTGTATAACAATTTTGTCGGCTGGCTGACTTTCCTTTCGGCAGCTATTCCTCCGGTTGGCGGCGTGATCATCGCCGACTATCTGATGAACCGTCGCCGCTATGAGCACTTTGCGACCACGCGTATGATGAGTGTCAATTGGGTGGCGATTCTGGCGGTCGCCTTGGGGATTGCTGCAGGCCACTGGTTACCGGGAATTGTTCCGGTCAACGCGGTATTAGGTGGCGCGCTGAGCTATCTGATCCTTAACCCGATTTTAAATCGTAAAACGACAGCAGCAATGACGCATGTGGAGGCTAACAGTGTCGAATAACGCTTTACAAACCATTATTAATGCCCGGTTGCCCGGTAAAGAGGGGCTGTGGCAGATTCATCTGCAGGACGGAAAAATCAGCGCCATTGATGCGCAATCCGGCGTGATGCCCGTATCTGAAAACAGCCTGGATGCCGAACAAGGTTTAGTTTTACCGCCGTTTGTGGAGCCGCATATTCACCTGGACACCACGCAAACCGCAGGGCAACCGAACTGGAATCAGTCCGGCACGCTGTTTGAAGGCATTGAACGCTGGGCCGAGCGCAAAGCGTTATTAACCCATGACGATGTGAAACAACGCGCCTGGCAAACGCTGAAATGGCAGATTGCCAACGGCATTCAGCATGTGCGTACCCATGTCGATGTTTCGGACGCAACGCTGACTGCGCTAAAAGCGATGCTGGAAGTGAAGCAGGAAGTCGCGCCGTGGATTGATCTGCAAATCGTCGCCTTCCCGCAGGAAGGGATTTTGTCGTATCCCAACGGTGAAGCGTTGCTGGAAGAGGCGTTACGCTTAGGGGCAGACGTTGTTGGGGCTATTCCGCATTTTGAATTTACCCGCGAATACGGCGTGGAGTCGCTACATAAAACCTTCGCCCTGGCGCAAAAATACGACCGTCTGATCGACGTTCACTGTGATGAGATCGATGACGAACAGTCGCGCTTTGTCGAAACCGTTGCTGCCCTGGCGCACCGTGAAGGCATGGGCGCGCGAGTCACCGCCAGCCACACCACGGCAATGCACTCCTATAACGGGGCGTATACCTCGCGCCTGTTCCGCTTGCTGAAAATGTCCGGTATTAACTTTGTCGCCAACCCGTTGGTCAATATTCATCTGCAAGGGCGTTTCGATACGTATCCAAAACGTCGCGGCATCACGCGCGTTAAAGAGATGCTGGAGTCCGGCATTAACGTCTGCTTTGGTCACGATGATGTCTTCGATCCGTGGTATCCGCTGGGAACGGCGAATATGCTGCAAGTGCTGCATATGGGGCTACATGTTTGCCAGCTGATGGGCTACGGGCAGATTAACGATGGCCTGAATTTAATCACCCACCACAGCGCCAGGACGTTGAATTTGCAGGATTACGGCATTGCCGCCGGAAACAGCTCCAACCTGATTATCCTGCCGGCTGAAAATGGATTTGATGCGCTGCGCCGTCAGGTTCCGGTGCGCTATTCAGTACGTGGCGGTAAGGTGATTGCCTGCACGCAACCGGCACAAACCACCGTATATCTGGAGCAGCCAGAAGCCATCGATTACAAACGGTGATTGCCTGGGTTACAGCGAGCGTAGTTTATGCCGGATGCGACGTGAACGCCTTGCACTAAACTCGTAGATACTGATAAGCGTAGCGTATCATGCAATTCCAGCCACTGACCTGTGTCAGTGGCTACCGTGATTCATTCCCGCCAACAACCGCGTATTCATCCAACGCCATGTGCAAAAATGCCTTCGCGGCGGCTGTCTGCCAGCTATTTTTCCGCCGCAACAAAACCGCCGTTCTCTCCAGTAGTGGCGGGGCAAGAGAAATAGCTTTAAGCCCGTCATGTTGTGTGGCAATCGCTGCTGGTAACAATGTGGAAAGGGAAGTGCGGCGAATCAGCTCCAGAACCGCGCTAATTGAGTTCGCCTCAATGACCACCTGTGGATGTAACCCCGCTTTCTCGCAGTAGTGGTCAATTTGCTCTCTGGTGGCAAATTCCGCGCTGAGCAGCACCAGTTTTTCATCATGCAAGCGACTCAGTTCTACCTGTTCATGCTCAGCCAGCGGATGATGTTGCGCCACCACCAACGCTAAACTTTCTGTCAGTAAAGGAATTGCCTCCAGCTCCGGTGAATGCACAGGCGCGAAAGCAATCCCAACGTCCAGCGCGTCGCGGCAAAGCAGATCTTCGATTTTCTCCTGCGACATTTCCTGTAGCCGGAGCGTGATGCCGGGGTAACGCGTATAGAAATCCGCCATTAAGGGGCCGATAAAGTAGCTCGTAAAGGTGGGGGTGACGGCGATACGCAGCGATCCTCGCGTCAGATCGGCAACATCATGAATTGCCCGTTTACCCGCTCCCAGTTCCTGTAATGCCCGGCTGGCGTACTGTCGCCAGACTTCCCCCGCATCGGTGAGACGTATTGTTCGCCCGCTACGGTCAAACAGCGGCACACCCAGACTCTCCTCTAACTGGCGAATCTGCTGGGAAAGCGCAGGCTGGGAGACGTGCAACGCACTGGCGGCACGGGTGAAGCTGCCATGTTCAGCCACGGCAAGAAAATAATTGATATGTCGAGAGAGCATTTGCCGACCTATAAGTAAATCCAATAGAACTCATCATAAATGAGTCTTTTACCTTATGGCAATCGGCGAGTAGTCTGCCTCTCATTCCAGAGACAGACAGAGGATTAACGGTGAAAGAGATTATTGACGGATTCCTTAAATTCCAGCGCGAAGCATTTCCTGAGCGGGAAGCCTTGTTTAAAAAGCTGGCGACACAACAAAGTCCGCGCACACTTTTTATTTCCTGCTCCGATAGCCGTCTGGTTCCTGAGCTGGTGACGCAACGTGAACCCGGCGATCTGTTCGTTATTCGCAACGCGGGCAATATCGTCCCTTCTTACGGGCCAGAACCCGGTGGTGTTTCGGCTTCGGTGGAATATGCCGTTGCTGCGCTTCGGGTATCCGACATTGTGATTTGTGGTCATTCAAACTGTGGCGCGATGACCGCCATTGCCAGCTGTCAGTGCATGGATCATATGCCCGCCGTCTCCCACTGGTTGCGTTATGCCGATTCTGCCCGCGTCGTTAATGAGGCGCGCCCGCATCGCGATTTACCGTCCAAAGCTGCGGCGATGGTGCGTGAAAACGTCATTGCTCAGTTGGCTAATTTGCAAACGCATCCATCGGTGCGCCTGGCGCTCGAAGAGGGGCGGATAGCCCTGCATGGCTGGGTCTACGACATTGAAAGCGGCAGCATCGCAGCCTTTGACGGCGCAACCCGCCAGTTCGTGCCACTGGCAACCAATCCCGGCGTTTGTGCCATACCGCTACGCCAGCAAGCTGCAGCGTAACCATACTTTTAATCCATCAGGAGATTTACCATGATTCAGTCGCAAATTAACCGCAATATTCGTCTTGATCTTGCCGATGCTATTTTGCTCAGCAAAGCTAAAAAAGATCTCTCATTTGCCGAGCTTGCCGACGGCACCGGTCTGGCAGAAGCCTTCGTGACCGCTGCTTTGCTGGGGCAGCAGGCGCTTCCTGCCGACGCTGCCCGTCTGGTTGGGGCGAAACTGGATCTCGACGAAGACGCCATTCTACTGTTGCAGATGATTCCGCTGCGTGGCTGCATTGATGACCGTGTTCCAACCGACCCAACGATGTACCGTTTCTATGAAATGTTGCAGGTTTACGGCACCACTCTGAAAGCGTTGGTTCATGAGAAGTTTGGCGATGGGATCATCAGCGCGATTAACTTCAAACTCGACGTCAAGAAGGTGGCGGATCCGGAAGGTGGCGAACGCGCGGTCATCACTTTAGATGGCAAATATCTGCCGACCAAACCGTTCTGACAGCCATGCGCGACCATCAAAAGACGTTCACAATGCTGCTGGTTCTGGTGCTGATTGGTCTTAATATGCGACCACTGCTCACCTCCGTCGGACCACTGCTACCGCAGTTGCGTCAGGCGAGTGGAATGAGCTTTAGCGTGGCAGCCCTGTTGACGGCTCTGCCGGTGGTCACCATGGGCGGGCTGGCGCTGGCCGGAAGCTGGCTTCATCAGCATGTCAGCGAACGTCGCAGCGTCGCCATCAGCCTGGTGCTGATTGCCGTCGGTGCATTGATGCGTGAGCTTTACCCTCAAAGTGCGCTGCTGCTCAGCAGCGCACTGCTCGGTGGGGTGGGAATCGGCATCATTCAGGCGGTGATGCCTTCGGTGATTAAACGGCAGTTTCAGCAGCGCACGCCACTGGTGATGGGGCTGTGGTCTGCGGCATTAATGGGCGGTGGTGGACTTGGTGCTGCCCTGACGCCCTGGTTAGTCCAACACAGTGAAACCTGGTATCAAACACTCGCCTGGTGGGCGCTGCCTGCCGCTGTTGCGCTCTTTGCCTGGTGGTGGCAGAGCAATCACCAGGCCTCTTCATCTCATAACACGACAATCACTCCGGTTCGTGTGGTATTCACTCCTCGTGCCTGGACGCTGGGGCTTTACTTCGGTCTGATTAACGGCGGTTACGCCAGCCTGATTGCCTGGTTACCCGCCTTCTATATTGAGATTGGTGCCAGCGCGCAGTACAGCGGCTCCTTGCTGGCGTTGATGACGCTTGGGCAAGCTGTGGGGGCGTTACTGATGCCTGCCATGGCTCGCCATCAGGATCGGCGCAAACTTTTGATGCTGGCACTGGCGTTACAACTGGTTGGTTTCTGTGGCTTTATCTGGCTGCCACTGCAATTGCCGGTATTGTGGGCGATGGTGTGTGGTTTAGGTCTGGGCGGCGCGTTTCCGCTCTGTTTGCTGCTGGCTCTCGACCACTCTCCACAACCGACTATTGCTGGCAAGCTGGTGGCGTTTATGCAGGGGATCGGCTTTATCATCGCCGGGCTTTCCCCCTGGTTTTCTGGCGTGCTGCGTAGTATCAGCGGCAATTACCTGATGGACTGGGTGTTTCATGCGCTGTGCGTTGTTGGGCTGATGATCATAACCCTGCGATTTGCACCGGCACGTTTTCCGCAGCTGTGGGTCAAAGAGGCATGAGGCGACGCTTGTTTCGCCAGATGATGGAAAATGTCGGATGTGCCCAGTGGCGCATCCGACATTTGTTCCATCGCTTTGTTCATGCCGGATGCGGCGTGAACGCCTTATCCGGCTTACGTAGAGCACTGAACTTGCAGGCCTGATAAGCGTAGCGCATCAGGCAATTTTGCTTTTGTCATCAGTCTCATAATCTTTGAAATAATAGTGCTTATCCCGGTCGTTTATTTCGCGAATAACCCGACAGGGAACGCCCGCAGCTACGACGTTTGGCGGAATGTCTTTTGTGACGACACTACCCGCGCCAATAACCGAATTTTCCCCGATGGTGACGCCTGGATTAATGACCACATGACTCCCAATCCAGACATTATTGCCAATCGTTATCGGAAAAGAGTACATCTCTCCGTTTTTTCTTAATTCATGGTGTACAGGGTGCCCGGTAACGGAAAGAGTAACGTTGGGTGCAATCAGTACGTTATCACCGATCGTTACCGTGTAATCATCGACGATGGTTAAATTGAAATTTGCATAAAAATTGCGGCCTATATGGATGTTGGAACCGTAAGAGAAATAGACAGGCGGTTCTATCCAGGCATTTTCCCCTACCGTGGCAAACATTTCATTAATCAGGCTGTCCCTTTTTTCAACTTCCGCTGGATGCGAGTGATTAAACTCATACATTAACGTTTTCCCACGAAGTCTTTTTTCAGGTAAGCCTTCGCACATATCGGTAAATAACTTTCCTGCTTTTATTCTTTCTGTCATCGACATGTTCATTACGATTATTCCGTTCCGATATTGATTGCTTAAGCGACTTCATTCACCTGGCGACGCAGCAGAGAAAGCGGGCCGGGGCCGCTGAGCGTGAACACGGAAATTAAGGTGAAGCCCAGCGCCACCAGACCCAGCACCAGATAAGCGCCCTGGAAACCGATGCTTTCATACATATTGCCCGCCAGAACAGACATAAAAATCATCGCCAGTTGCTTAAAGAAGCAGAAACAGACCAGATAAATCGTCGCTGAAAAACGCACTTCAAACTGGCTGGTAATATATTTAAAGCAGCCCACCAGCAGGAACGGTACTTCAAACATATGCAGCGTTTTTAGAATAACCACCTCCAGTGCCGAGGTGGCGAACGATGAGCCAATAATACGTACTGACATAATGGTGCCAGCCAGCAGCAGGGCGTTTTTCCCGCCGATGCGATTAATGATCAGTGGCGCAAAGAACATAATCGAAGCGTTAAGTAATTCGCCCATTGTTGTGACATAGCCAAATACCCGCGTACCCTGCTCACCGGTGGCAAAGAACGAAGTAAAGAAATTAGCAAACTGTTGGTCAAAAACATCGTAGGTGCAGGAAACGCCAATAACATACAGCGACAAAAACCACAGTTTGGGTTGTCTGAACAGTTCCAGCGCCAGCTTAAGGCTAAATGCCGAATGGTTGGCTCCTACGGCATTGGCAACCGTGGCGGAAGAAGGGGCATCTGTTTTGGCGAAAAAGAGCAATACAGCGAGGATGAGTGCACAGCCAGAACCCAGCCAGAAAACAAACTGGTTGTTGATGGTGAACATGATGCCGACAATCGAGGCACACAGCGCCCAGCCAACGCAGCCAAACATCCGCGCGCGACCAAATTCGAAATTACTGCGGCGGCTGACCTTCTCGATAAATGCTTCTACTGCTGGCGCACCGGCGTTAAAACAAAAGCCAAGATAAATACCGCCAACAACCGAACCCAATAAAATATTGTATTGTAACAGCGGGCCAAAGATAAAAATAAAGAATGGCGCAAACATCACTAACATGCCGGTAATAATCCATAGCAGATATTTGCGCAGTCCAAGTTTGTCAGAAAGCAAGCCAAACAGCGGTTGGAATAACAGAGAGAACAGAGAAATAGCGGCAAAAATAATACCCGTATCACTTTTGCTGATATGGTTGATGTCATGTAGCCAAATCGGGAAAAACGGGAAGTAGGCTCCCATGATAAAAAAGTAAAAGAAAAAGAATAAGCCGAACATCCAAAAGTTTGTGTTTTTTAGATAGAACATAATGGATTTCCTTACGCGAAATACGGGCAGACATGGCCTGCCCGGTTATTATTATTTTTGACGCCAGACCAACTGGTAATGGTAGCGCCCTGCGCTCAGTTGGTATTCTGCCGACACTGACGGGCTCCAGGAGTCGTCGCCACCAATCCCCATATGGAAACCGTCGATATTCAGCCAGCTGCCTTCTTCCGCGTGCAGCAGATGGCGATGGTTGGTTTCCATCAGTTGTTGTTGGCTGTAGCGGCTGATATTGAACTGGAAGTTGCCGCGCCACTGGTGTGAGCCATAATTCAATTCGCGCGTCCCGCAGCGCAGACCGTTCTCGCTCGGGAAGACGTACGGCGTATACATTTCTGACAATGGCAGATCCCAGCGGTCAAAACAGGCCGCAGTCAGGCGGTCGGGATAGTTTTCTTGCGGCCCCAGCCCCAGCCAGTTAACCCGTTCTGCGACCTGTGCCAGTTGGCAGGTCAGACCAATCCGCGCCGGATGCGGCGTATCGCTTGCCACTTCAACATCCACACTGATGACCATTTCACCGTGTCCATCAATCCGGTAGGTTTTCCGGCTGATAAATAAAGTTTTCCCCTGATGCTGCCACGCATGGACAGTCGTAATCAGCACCGCGTCGGCAAGCGTATCTGCCGTGCACTGCAACAACACCGCTTCTGCCTGGTAATGTCCCGCTGCCTTCCAGCGTTCTACCCAGGCGTTCGGGTCAATACGCGTTGCTTCACTCACGCCAATGTCGTTATCCAGCGGCGCACGGGTGAACTGATCGCGCAGCGGCGTCAGCAGTTGTTTTTCATCGCCAATCCACATCTGTGAAAGAAGACCTGACTGACGGTTAAATTGCCAACGTTTATTACCCAGCCCGATGCAAAAATCCGTTTCGCTGGTGGTCAATTGCGGGGCGGAGTGGGGCGCAGAGGGGAGCGTCACACTGAGGTTTTCCGCCAGACGCCACTGTTGCCAGGCGCTGATGTGTCCGGCGTCTGACCATGCGGTCGCGTTCGGTTGCACTACGTGTACTGTTAGCCAGAGTTGCCCGGCGCTCTCCGGCTGTGGCAGTTCAGGCAATTCAATCAACTGTTTACCTTGCGGGGCGACATTCAGAGGCACTTCGCCACTTGCCAGCGGTTTGCCATCCAGCGCCACCAACCAGTGCAGGATTTCGTTATCGCTATGACGGAACAGGTATTCGCTGTTCACTTCGATGATTCGCCCGGATAAACGGAACTGGAAAAACTGCTGCTGGTGTTTTGCTTCCGTCAGCGCCGGATGCGGCGTGCGATCGGCAAAGACCAGACCGTTCATGCAGAACTGGCGATCGTTTGGCGTATCGCCAAAATCACCGCCGTAGGCCGACCACGGGTTGCCGTTTTCATCATATTTAATCAGTGACTGATCCACCCAGTCCCAGACGAAGCCACCCTGTAAACGAGGGTACTGACGAAACGCCTGCCAGTATTTAGCGAAGCCGCCGAGGCTGTTACCCATCGCGTGGGCGTATTCACAGAGGATCAGCGGGCGCAACTCACCTGGCAGCGAAAGCCATTTTTTGATTGACCATTTCGGTACTGCCGGGAAGGGTTGATCTTCATCCACGCGCGCGTACATCGGGCAAATAATATCGGTTGCAGAGGTGTCGGCTCCGCCGCCTTCATACTGCACCGGACGTGATGGATCGACAGATTTAATCCAGCGATACAGCGCGTCGTGATTAGCGCCGTGGCCTGATTCATTCCCCAGCGACCAGATAATTACGCTCGGGTGATTACGATCGCGCCGCACCATCCGCGTTACGCGTTCGCTCATTGCTGGCAGCCACTGCGGATCATCTGTCAGGCGGTTCATTGGCACCATGCCGTGGGTTTCAATATTAGCTTCATCCACCACATACAGGCCGTAGCGGTCGCACAGCGTGTACCACAGCGGATGGTTCGGATAATGCGAACAGCGCACGGCGTTAAAGTTGTTTTGCTTCATCAGCAGGATATCCTGCACCATCGTCTGCTCATCCATGACCTGACCGTGCAGGGGATGATGCTCGTGACGGTTAACGCCGCGAATCAGCAACGGCTTGCCGTTCAGCAGCAGCAGACCATTTTCAATCCGCACCTGGCGGAAGCCGACATCACAGGCTTCCGCTTCAATCAGCGCGCCGTCAGCGGTGTGCAGTTCAACCACCGCACGGTAAAGATTCGGGGTTTCTGCGCTCCACAACGCCGGATTTTCGACGTTCAGATGTAGCGTGACGCGATCGGCATAACTGCCGCGCTCATCGATAATTTCGCTGCCAAGAGGCGCGGTGCCGCTGGCGACCTGCGTTTCACCCTGCCACAAAGAAACCGTTATCCGCAGATCGTCGCGCAGTTCGCCGCACATCTGAACTTCTGCCTCCAGAACAGCGCGGCTGAAATCGTCATTAAAGTGAGTAGCAACATGGAAATCGCTGATTTGCGTGGTTGGTTTGTGCAGCAACGAGACGTCACGGAAAATGCCGCTCATCCGCCACATATCCTGATCTTCCAGATAACTGCCGTCACTCCAGCGCAACACCATCACCGCGAGGCGGTTTTCTCCGGCACGTAAAAATGCGCTCAGGTCAAATTCAGACGGCAAACGGCTGTCCTGGCCGTAACCGACCCAGCGCCCGTTGCACCACAAATGAAACGCCGAGTTAACCCCATCAAAAATAATCCGCGTCTGACCTTCCTGTAGCCAGCTTTCATCGACATTAAATGTGAGCGAGTAACAGCCTGTCGGATTCTCTGCGGGAACAAACGGCGGGTTGACCGCAATGGGATAGGTTACGTTGGTGTAGATGGGCGCGTCGTAACCGTGCATCTGCCAGTTTGAGGGGACGGGGACTGTATCGGCGTCAGGAAGATCGCACTCCAGCCAGCTTTCCGGCACAGCTTCGGGGGCGGGGAACCAGGCAAATTGCCATTTGCCATTCAGACAGCGCAACTGGCGGGAAGGGCGATTCTCGCGGGCTTCTTCTCTATTTCGCCAGCTGGCGAAAGGGAGATGCGCCGTAAGGCGGTTGAGTTGGGTAACGCCAGGGTTTTCCCAGTCACGACGTTGTAATACGACGGACAGTGAATCCGTAATCATGGTCATTGCTGTATCCTGTGTGAAATTGTTATCCGCTCACAATTTCACACAACATACGAGCCGGAAGCATAGAGTGTAAAGCCTGGGGTGCTTAATGAGTGAGCTGACTCACATTAATTATGTTGCGCTCACTGCCCGGTTTCCAGCCGGGAAATTTGCCGTGCCAGCTGCATTAATGAATCCGCCAACGCGCGGGGAGAGGCGGTTTGCGTATTGGGTGGCAGGGTGGTTTTACGTGTCACCAGTGATACGGGCAATAGCTGATTTCCCTTCACCGCCTGGCCCTGAGAGAGTTGCAGCAAGCGGTCCACGCTGGTTTGCCCCAGCAGGCGAAAATCCTGTTTAATGGTGGTTAACGGTGGGATATAACACGAGCTGTCTTCGGTATCGTCGTATCCCACTACCGAGATATCCGCGCCGACGCGTAGCCCGGACTCGGTAATGGCGCGCATTGCGCCCAGCGCCATCTGATCGTTGGCGACCAGCATCGCAGTGGGAATGATGCCCTCATTCAGCATCTGCATGGTTTGTTGAAAACCGGACATGGCGCTCCAGTCGCCCTCAAGCTCCGCTATTGGCTGTAGTTGATTGCAATCGAGATATTTGTGCCAGCCAGCCAGCCGCAGACGCGCCGAGACAGAACTTAATGGACCCGCTAACAGCGCAATTTGCTGGTGACCCAACGCGACCAGATGCTCCACGCCGAGCCGTGCGCCGTCATCATGGGAAAAAATAATGCTGTTAATGGGGGATTTGTCGGAGACATCAAGAAACAAAACTGGCACGTGACCGCAGGCTGCCTCTACGGCGATGGCATCTTGTTCATCCAGGGGATAGTTGATGATCAGGCCGCTGACGCGCTGTGCGAGAAGATTATGAACCGCCGCTTTACAGGCTTCGACGCCACTGCGTTCCACCATTGATACCACTACGCTGGCACCGAGTTGATCGGCGCGGGATTTAATTGCCGCAACGATTTGTGAAGGCGCATGAAGCGCCAGGTTGGAAGTGGCAACGCCAATCAGCAGCGACTGTTTGCCCGCCAGTTGCTGTGCCACGCGGTTGGGAATGTAATTCAGCTCCGCCATTGCCGCTTCCACTTTTTCCCGCGTTTTCGCAGAAACGTGGCTGGCCTGATTTACCACGCGGGAAACGGTCTGATAAGAGACTCCGGCATACTCGGCGACATCGTATAGCGTTACTGGTTTCACATTCACCATCCTGAATTGACTCTCTTCCGGGCGTTATCATGCCATACCACAGAAGGTTTTGCGCCACCCGGTAGGGCTGTCACCAAAGTGAAATTTAAAATGCTGACGCCAGGTCACAGGAGAGAGAAAGTCCACTTCGATACACTCACTGTATTTACAGGTATACTCGCAAAAATTATTCAGCGGGTTTGGAAATAAAGATGGCAAAACTTACCTTACAAGAGCAGTTGCTCAAAGCAGGATTAGTCACCAGCAAAAAAGCGGCGAAGGTCGAGAGAACGGCGAAAAAATCGCGCGTTCAGGCGCGTGAAGCTCGGGCGGCGGTAGAAGAAAATAAAAAGGCACAGCTTGAGCGTGATAAACAACTTAGTGAACAACAAAAACAAGCGGCATTAGCGAAAGAATATAAAGCTCAGGTGAAGCAGCTTATTGAAATGAACCGTATCACCATTACCAATGGCGATATCGGTTTTAACTTCACCGACGGCAATCTGATTAAGAAAATTTTTGTCGATAAGCTCACGCAAACGCAGTTGATTAATGGTCGTCTGGCGATTGCCCGTTTGGTGATTGACGGCAATAGTGAAGGTGAATATGCCATTATTCCGGCAAGCGTTGCCGACAAAATCGCCCAGCGTGATGCCAGCAGTATTGTGTTGCACAGTGCACTCAGCGCCGAAGAGCAGGATGAAGACGATCCGTATGCCGACTTTAAGGTGCCTGATGATTTGATGTGGTAATTATATGTCCGTCACCATCCGCGAACAGGATGGCGACGGCTTGTTACGTGCGGGATATTAATAACGAATGACGGTGCGAATGGATTTGCCTTCATGCATTAATTCAAAGGCGTCATTAATTTCATCCAGACTCATGGTATGCGTTACAAACGGCTCCAGGTCGATATTACCTTTCATCGCATCTTCAACCATACCCGGCAACTGGGAACGACCTTTCACGCCGCCAAATGCGGAACCTTTCCATACGCGACCGGTGACCAACTGGAATGGACGGGTTGAGATTTCCTGACCAGCGCCAGCCACACCAATGATTATCGACTGACCCCAGCCACGGTGAGCACTTTCCAGCGCCGCGCGCATCACATTGACGTTACCGATGCACTCAAAGGTATGGTCGATACCCCATTTGTTGATATCCAGAAGGACATCTTTAATCGGTTTGTCGTAGTCATTCGGATTAATGCAGTCGGTGGCACCGAAACGACGCGCCAGATCGAATTTCTTCGGATTAGTGTCGATAGCGATAATCCGTCCTGCTTGCGCCTGACGTGCGCCCTGAACCACAGCCAGACCAATCGCCCCAAGACCGAATACAGCAACGGAATCACCAGGTTGTACTTTCGCTGTGTTGTGCACTGCGCCAATACCGGTGGTGACGCCACAGCCCAGCAGGCAGACGTGTTCATGGTTTGCTTCTGGATTAATTTTTGCCAGTGAAACTTCCGCGACCACGGTATATTCACTGAAGGTGGAACAGCCCATGTAGTGATAAAGCGGCTGCCCGTTGTAAGAAAAACGTGTGGTGCCGTCTGGCATCAGACCTTTGCCCTGGGTTTCGCGAACCGCGACACACAGGTTGGTTTTGCCAGAGCGACAGAATTCGCACTCGCCGCACTCTGCGGTGTAAAGCGGGATCACATGGTCGCCAGGTTTAACGCTGGTCACACCTTCACCGACTTCAACCACAACGCCAGCCCCTTCGTGACCGAGAACGACCGGGAATACACCTTCCGGGTCATCGCCGGAGAGGGTAAATGCGTCGGTATGGCAGACGCCGGTATGAGTGACTTTAATCAGCACTTCACCTTTCTTCGGTGGTGCAACGTCAATTTCAACGATTTCCAGTGGTTTACCGGGTGCAAATGCAACGGCAGCACGTGATTTCATATTTCGCTTTTCCTCAATAGGGTAGTGGTTTCAGCTACTTAAGATAGGCTCGAACCAGTTCAATCGTGTCATCAACGGATTGGCTGACTTCGCGGCTGTAGCAGTCATTTCGGTCAAACGTTTCCCGGATATGGCTTTCAAGCACTTCTGCCATCAGCCCGTTAGCCGCGCCCCGAACGGCAGCGATCTGCTGGAGTATGGCACGGCATTCGGCATCACCCTCCAGTGACCGTTCCAGAGCATCAATCTGCCCCCGAATACGACGAACTCGAGTAAGCACCTTTTTCTTCTCTTCCGGAGTACTGGGCATTTCGCACCTCATCTCATCTGTACGCAACATACTATAGGGGGGTATGCTATGTGTCAATGCATACCCCCCTATAGTATATAACACCGGAGAATAAAATTTATCCGATGAATGTGGGTGATGTCTGGAGGAAACGAAGAGGGAAGGAGAGTGTTTGGGCGCTAATCACGTGGGATTGCCGCCCGGATAGCAGGCGGCGGAAGGAATCAGAATTTCCAGGTCAGATTGGCAGCGAATTGCAGGCCGTTATAATCATCGGTTGGCGTGTCATACCATACTTTACCCGCCGTCAGCCCCAGATTAAGTTGCTCAGTCAACGGTTGAATACGTTGTAAACTGGCGCTCTTCATGCTGCCGTGACGCGTCTCTGGCGACCAGTCGTAGGTGTAAGCTCCTGTCCCACGACTAAGCCAAAGTTGAGTATAACCGCCGCCGCGAGGGTCATTCAGACGCATGGAAATCATATTGCTGTAACTGCCGCCCGCATCGCTGGAGTCATAATGGGTATAGCGATAGCTGGTGATCACCGGGCCAGTGTAGAGCGATACACCTCCTTGCCAGGCATCGACTTCAACATCATCGTAATATTTAGTGTAGCGATAACCGGTCGTGAACAGCGTTTTTGGCAGCAGGGCCAGGTTAATATCCTGACGAAAATCCTGGCGAGCAAAGACCGGCGTATTATCCGCAAAGGCAATCCCCGTGCGGGTTGTCAGCCAGTTATTCCATTTGTACCAGACAGCACCCTGACCGCGTGTAGCATTGAAACGTTCAGTCTCATAATCACGACGCCCCTGGGAAAGATTAAAAAGCAGCGTTGCGTTTTCAACTTTTGCCACCAGTTCAGCATACGCTAAATTACGGTTGCCATGATCGCCAGAATAATCGGTAAAATCGTAGCCTGCGGTAATGGAAGTTAACCCGGCATAAGCGGGCAATGTGCTAAAGATTGCCGCTGCTAATAACGTCCGTTTTATCATTTTAATCTCCTGTACGGATAAGCTCTTGCCGGAGTGAATAATTTCCGGTAGGTAAATTGCGTTCTACAATAACGCGCGGGCCAAGTTGCGTGTTTGGCGAAATAATTCGTCCAGGTAAAATAATTACCTGCACGCCAAGACGTGAACGCTGACCAATATAACAACCTAATTTATCGCAGCCGGTAGCGATAATACCCTCTGGGGTGCGAACCGATACTGGCTGTTCATCCAGTCGATGATTACTGGTACGCACCTGTGCGCCCAAATATGCCTGGCTTGCAACAACAGAATCGGCAATAAAACATTGCGGTCCAATCATCGCTTCCGCTTCAATAACTGCATTTTTGATTTCAGTGGCAAAACCAATTTTTACGTCATTGTTGATTACCGTACCGGGGCGAATAAACGCATAATTACCTATCAGGCAGTTTGCACCAATCACTACCGGCCCTTGAATAACCACACCGTGGCAAATACGGGTGTTGGCACCGATAACAACTTCACCGGCACTTTCATCAATAATCACCTGGTCAGCAATCTGAATATTTTTCTCTTTAACATTAAGCTTCAGATAGCTTTTCAGTTCCTGCGACAGAAGGTTGGGAATAAGCGGTTGGCGCTTCCACCAGTGCGGAATAACGGGTGGGTTTGTCGCGCTGAGGTTCGCGTCCAGTAAAAAAGGCAATAAGTCCATAAATAATCCAGATGGCATAAGCTAATAATACATACACAACGGAAAGTGGCGCTAAAGGCACCAACAACCAGCAACGATGAAACCAGGCGCTAAAAGCACCAATAACACAAACTACGCCGACCCAGATAAGCGGAAACATAGCCACTATTACGCCATGTGGCCCGGTGGTAATTAATTCATTAAACCAGGTGGTTAGATAAATCCCAACGCCATAGATCACGACCAACAGCATAGGGAAGATACTGAAGATGCCGAAACGGCTAAATAAAAGCCTTTTATGCAGACGCATACATACCGCATAGCCCACAATCCAACGCCGCCAGCGACGCCACTCCTCACGCGGGTTGTTGCATTCCTGAGGGTATACGATGCAGCGATTCGCCTGACGAATGCGGTAACCATTGGCGACCAACGTCCAGGTGAGGTCGAGATCTTCAACTTTGGTACGATCCGAGAAACCGAATTTACGCAATACATCGGTACGGAACATCCCGCAGGCACCGCTGATAATAAAGGGGGCGCCGCCCAAAAGCTGTTGTAGTGTGCGCTTCATAACGATCATCGGCAGTTTCACAGTAGCGCGAATATGTGGCAGCAAACCTGCGCCTTTTAATGCTGTGGAGGGAATGCCACCTACGGCATCAGCACCACGCTCAATTTCCGCCAACATATAACCCATGCCGTTTTTATCTGGAGGGACGTAAGTATCGGCATCGCTTAAAAAAACCTGGTCACATGTGGCGTAGTTGAGGCCGTTCATTAGAGCGCCGCCTTTGCCGGTATTTTTTTGCGTAACAGCAACAAACCGATCGCCCCATTTGCGTTTCACTTCCGCCATTACCGCTTCGGTATTATCTGTGGAACCGTCGTTAACGCAAATTACCCGACAAAAATAAGGGTTGCGCAGCAGATTTTCCAGCGACTGTGCCAGACAAGGGCCTTCGTTATAGGCAGGAATAATTGCGTCAATACAGCCTTTCTTTTGGCTGGGCTTACGCCTTAACGTACTCAAAAACCATAGCAATATTGCTACGGCCATAAATATAAAGATCCAGGTTTTCATTTAATCTACTCAAAGAATCATTTTATGAATAACAAAGCCTTCACCCAGATCGCTATTGACCTGTTGTCCGCGAAATTGTGCAACAGCACGTAAACGTTCATGACGCATATAATCACGTCGTTCCTGGCTTTTATGTTTTTTTAACGCTGCAAGTTTTACAGTAAAATATTCTTCTTTTACGGATTCAAAAACCTGGGGCATAAATGAAAGCCAGGTGCTTGGAGTTTCATAGCCGAGAATCTGTGGAATAGTACGGCAGGCAACCATTGATGCCTGATAAACTGCCAGATGATCCTGATGGCGGTCAGCATCATGCATGGTATATACCCGTATGATTTCTACATCAGCAGGAATTTGATTTTTAATAATATCTTCCAGGGAGGAAATCATATCATTGAGTTGCAGATGTGTACGGGTGTCTGAAAAATTAAGATGAATAGTTTGCTGACACCCCAACATCTTTAATGCTTCGCGAGATTCTTCATGACGATCGATGATTTCGCTTACACCCGAATCGCCAGCAGTCATGACAACGGCGGCGATATAAAATCCTTTCTGCGCAAGACGAGCAAGCGATGCGCCACAACCTAATTCAATATCGTCAGGATGTGCGCCAATCGCAAGGATACCTTTCCTCTTTTCTGCTGATGAATGCAACGCAGAATTTAAAACCTTATCCAATTCATGACACTCCATTGTAATTATTATGCTGAAAGCGCGACGAATGCAGAGCGGCAATCCTCTGCAACATACTCAGATGTTAAAAATGACACGCGGTAAAAAAGAATAATCCTGAAAACAGGTCAATTAATGCCCGGAGGGCCGTAAGCGGTATAAGTGTGATTTGTGTGCATCATATGTTAAGTATTTGTGTGTTTTGTAAGCGTGATTATATTTTTTACATATTGTATTTAGATGTGATTTAGTTTGTCAATTAATTGCATTTAAAAAATATCTTCTATCAACCATTACTTTTTATATTCGCTTTGTGAATGAATTAGCATGGAAAAGAGATTTTTAAGGTTGCATCATATGAAATTGGAATAATATATCTATTTATTATTGGTTGCCTTGTTGGTGGAGTGATGAAATAAATTTTTATCGTTTGAATTTTTATTCGCATATAAAAGGAAATGTGGCATTTCTTTGTAGGGAAACGATTGGCAAATGCATAACTCATCTATCTTTTGCCGTTTTTTTGCTAAGAATAAAAACATATTGTCCATAATGATTAATTCTTTTATCAAATTATTTTCTCCGCGAATACTGCTCCTATAACAAGACAGGGGAGCAGACAATCATGGCAATTTCATCGCGTAACACACTTCTTGCCGCACTGGCATTCATCACTTTTCAGGCGCAGGCGGTGAACGTCACCGTGGCGTATCAAACCTCCGCCGAACCGGCGAAAGTGGCTCAGGCCGATAACACCTTCGCCAAAGAGAGCGGAGCGACCGTGGACTGGCGTAAGTTTGACAGCGGGGCCAGTATCGTGCGGGCGCTGGCTTCTGGCGACGTGCAAATCGGTAATCTTGGCTCCAGCCCGTTAGCGGTCGCTGCCAGTCAGCAGGTGCCGATTGAAGTCTTTTTGCTGGCGTCAAAATTGGGTAACTCCGAGGCGCTGGTAGTTAAGAAAAACATCAGCAAACCCGAAGATCTCATTGGTAAGCGCATCGCCGTACCGTTTATCTCCACCACGCACTACAGCCTGCTGGCGGCGCTGAAACACTGGGGTATTAAACCCGGGCAAGTGGAGATTGTGAACCTGCAACCGCCAGCAATTATCGCCGCCTGGCAACGGGGAGATATTGATGGTGCTTATGTGTGGGCGCCGGCGGTAAATGCGCTGGAAAAAGACGGCAAGGTGCTGACAGACTCTGAACAGGTCGGGCAGTGGGGCGCACCGACGCTGGACGTTTGGGTAGTGCGGAAAGATTTTGCTGAGAAACATCCTGAGGTGGTGAAAGCGTTCGCTAAAAGCGCCATCGATGCCCAGCAACCGTACATTGCGAATCCGGACGCGTGGCTGAAACAGCCGGAAAACATCAGCAAACTGGCGCGCTTGAGCGGCGTACCGGAAGGTGACGTACCGGGGCTGGTCAAGGGAAATACCTATCTGACGCCGCAGCAGCAAACGGCAGAACTGACCGGAGCGGTGAACAAAGCGATCATCGACACCGCGCAGTTTTTGAAAGAGCAGGGTAAAGTTCCCGCCGTGGCGAATGATTACAGCCAGTACGTTACCTCGCGCTTCGTGCAATAAAAGGAGGCGCGAATGCTGCAAATTTCTCATCTCTATGCCGATTATGGCGGTAAACCGGCGCTGGAAGATATCAACCTGACGCTGGAAAGCGGCGAACTGTTGGTGGTGCTGGGGCCGTCCGGCTGTGGCAAAACCACCTTGCTGAATCTGATTGCTGGTTTTGTGCCTTACCAGTACGGCAGCATTCAACTGGCGGGCAAGCGCATTGAGGGGCCGGGTGCAGAGCGCGGGGTGGTTTTTCAGAATGAAGGGCTGCTGCCGTGGCGTAATGTGCAGGATAACGTGGCGTTCGGCCTGCAACTGGCGGGGATGGAGAAAACGCAACGTCTGGAAATCGCTCACCAGATGCTGAAAAAAGTCGGCCTGGAAGGTGCGGGAAAACGCTACATCTGGCAGCTTTCCGGTGGTCAACGTCAGCGGGTGGGCATTGCCCGCGCGCTGGCGGCGAATCCCCGGATGTTATTACTCGACGAACCGTTTGGTGCGCTGGACGCCTTCACCCGCGACCAGATGCAAACCCTGCTGCTGAAACTCTGGCAGGAGACGGGTAAGCAGGTGTTGTTGATTACCCATGATATAGAAGAAGCGGTGTTTATGGCGACCGAACTAGTTCTGCTTTCACCGGGGCCGGGTCGTGTGCTGGAACGTCTGCCGCTCAACTTCGCCCGCCGCTTTGTTACGGGTGAGTCGAGCCGCAGCATCAAGTCCGATCCACAATTCATCGCCATGCGCGAATATGTTTTAAGCCGCGTATTTGAGCAACGAGAGGCGTTCTCATGAGTGTGCTTCTTAACGAAAAACTGCATTCGCATCGGCTGAAATGGCGCTGGCCGCTCTCGCGTCAGGTGACTTTAAGCATTGGCACGTTAGCGGTTTTACTGACTGTATGGTGGGCAGTAGCTGCGCTGCAACTGATTAGCCCGCTGTTTTTGCCGCCGCCGCAACAGGTACTGGCAAAACTGCTCACTATTGCCGGAACGCAAGGATTTATGGACGCCACGCTGTGGCAGCATCTGGCAGCCAGCCTGACGCGCATTGTGCTGGCGCTACTTGCGGCGGTGTTAATCGGCATTCCGGTTGGGATCGCCATGGGGCTAAGCCCGACGGTGCGCGGCATTCTGGATCCGGTAATTGAACTGTATCGCCCGGTGCCGCCGCTGGCCTATTTGCCGCTGATGGTGATCTGGTTTGGTATTGGTGAAACCTCGAAGATCTTACTGATCTATTTAGCGATTTTTGCACCGGTGGCGATGTCGGCGCTGGCGGGGGTGAAAAGCGCGCAGCAGGTTCGCATTCGTGCCGCCCAGTCGCTGGGGGCCAGCCGTGCGCAGGTACTGTGGTTTGTTATTTTGCCCGGTGCGCTGCCGGAAATTCTCACCGGATTACGCATTGGTCTGGGTGTGGGCTGGTCTACCCTGGTGGCGGCGGAGCTGATTGCCGCGACGCGCGGTTTGGGTTTTATGGTCCAGTCAGCGGGTGAATTTCTCGCGACTGACGTGGTGCTGGCGGGGATCGCGGTGATTGCGATTATCGCCTTTCTTTTAGAACTGGGTCTGCGTGCGTTACAGCGCCGCCTGACGCCCTGGCATGGAGAAGTACAATGAGTGAACGTCTGAGCATTACCCCGCTGGGGCCGTATATTGGCGCACAAATTACGGGTGCCGACCTGACGCGCCCGTTAAGTGATAACCAGTTTGAACAGCTTTACCATGCGGTACTGCGCCATCAGGTGGTGTTTCTGCGTGAACAGGCCATTACGCCGCAGCAGCAACGTGCGCTGGCCCAACGTTTTGGCGAACTGCATATTCATCCTGTTTACCCTCATGCCGAAGGCGTTGATGAGATTATCGTACTGGATACCCATAACGATAATCCACCGGATAACGACAACTGGCACACCGATGTGACATTTATTGAAACGCCTCCTGCTGGGGCGATTCTGGCGGCGAAAGAGTTACCCTCGACTGGCGGCGATACGCTCTGGACCAGCGGTATTGCGGCCTATGAGGCGCTCTCTGTTCCCTTCCGTCAGCTGTTGAGTGGGCTGCGCGCGGAGCATGATTTCCGTAAATCATTCCCGGAATACAAATACCGCAAAACTGAGGAGGAGCATCAACGCTGGCGCGAGGCGGTAGCGAAAAATCCTCCTTTACTACATCCGGTGGTGCGAACGCATCCGGTGAGCGGTAAACAGGCGTTGTTTGTTAATGAAGGATTTACCACGCGAATTGTCGATGTCAGCGAGAAAGAGAGCGAAACCTTGTTAGGTTTTTTGTTTGCCCATATCACCAAACCGGAGTTTCAGGTGCGCTGGCGCTGGCAACCAAATGATATTGCGATTTGGGATAACCGCGTGACCCAGCACTATGCCAATGCCGATTACCTGCCACAGCGACGGATTATGCATCGGGCGACGATCCTTGGGGATAAACCGTTTTATCGGGCGGGGTGATACGCGCGCGGACGCTCCCCGCGAGCGGCGAAAGAACGATGATATAGATGAAAAGAGTACGGACGGTCCCCTCGCCCCCTTGGGGAGAGGGTTAGGGTGAGGGGGCGTTCACCGTACTTTCAACAGGTTAACTCCCCCTTTCTGAGAGGAAACAAAATTAACGTAGAATCTTCTTCTCAGCCAAATCCAGCGCAAAGTAGCTGAAAATCAGATCCGCACCCGCACGCTTAATCGAACCTAAGCTTTCGAGCACCACTTTCTCTTCATCTATAGCACCCGCCAGCGCGGCGAACTTAATCATCGCATACTCACCGCTCACCTGATAAGCGCCAATCGGCAATTCAGTACGTTCACGCAGCTCACGCACGATGTCGAGGTACGCTCCAGCTGGTTTCACCATCAGGCAGTCTGCGCCCTGGGCTTCATCCAGCAGTGATTCACGAATTGCCTCACGACGGTTCATTGGGTTCATCTGATAACTTTTGCGGTCACCTTTTAATGCGCTTCCCGCAGCTTCACGGAACGGACCATAAAAGGAGGAAGCGAACTTGGTCGAATACGACATGATCGCCGTATCTTTAAAGCCCGCAGCGTCCAGCGCCTGGCGAATCGCCTGCACCTGACCATCCATTGCGGCGGAAGGGGCGATGAAGTCTGCGCCCGCAGCAGCAGCAACCACCGCTTGTTTGCCTAAATTTTCGAGGGTCGCGTCGTTATCGACGCCGTGCTCGCACAGCACGCCGCAGTGACCGTGAGAAGTGTATTCACAGAAACAGGTGTCTGACATAACGATCATTTCAGGCACGGTCTGCTTGCAGATGCGTGACATACGCGCCACCAGACCATCTTCCCGCCAGGCATCGCTGCCCGTTTCATCGGTATGGTGAGAGATGCCGAAAGTCATCACGGAACGAATACCGGCGTTGGCGATGCGTTCGATTTCGCGCGCCAGATGTTTCTCTGGAATACGCATTACGCCCGGCATAGCTTCAACGGCTTTGTAGTCGTCGATTTCTTCTTCAACAAAGATCGGCAACACCAGGTCGTTAAGGCTAAGTGTTGTCTCTTCAAACATAGCGCGCAGCGCAGGAGATTTGCGCAGGCGACGAGGGCGTTGGATTAAGTCTGTCATGGTCTGCCTGATGTTTGTGGAATTGAGGGGCATAGTATACCTGAAGCAGAGTGTGGGTGTTTTACGAAAGTTGTCGCGATGTTGACAAGAAGAGAATGAAAGACCGGCCTGGACATCTTTTTAATATAAATAGCAATATTTTCATATTCACTGAAAATATTTTTAATTTTTATTAATTCTCCATGATTATTGTTTTTGGGTGTTTGACTGCGCTGTTAAAAATAGAATGACTTAAAGTTCATTGTTTATTAATACATTATTTATCTAATTTGCTGATGTAATATTTGTAGAGTATATGATTTTGAAATTAATGCTGTCATTAACAGATTGAAATGCCGAATTTTTGTCTGTTTTTGTGATCTGTGTTTACACGTAATTTATATATGTCCGCATTCGGACTTAGGGGAAAGAATAATTGAACCATTCATCTGTAACGCCGCATAATCGTAAACGCGAAACATAATATGTTTTCTATGCATTGATAATTGATGGATCAACTTATTACGTCCCTGAGGAGGGATGACAAATGCACTCCTGGAAAAAGAAACTTGTAGTATCACAATTAGCATTGGCTTGCACTCTGGCTATCACCTCTCAGGCTAATGCAGCGACCAACGATATTTCTGGTCAAACTTACAATACGTTCCATCACTACAACGACGCCACTTATGCTGATGACGTTTACTATGATGGTTATGCAGGCTGGAACAACTATGCCGCTGATAGCTTCTACAACGGCGATATTTACCCGGTCATTAATAACGCTACCGTTAATGGCGTGATTTCTACTTACTATCTGGACGACGGTATTTCTACCAATACCAACGCCAATAGTCTGACAATCAAAAACAGCACTATTCACGGTATGATTTATTCCGAGTGCATGACAACTGATTGTGCTGATCGTGCGGATGATTACTACCATGACCGTCTGGCGCTGACTGTTGATAATTCAACGATCGACGACAACTACGAACACTACACATATAACGGCACCTACAATAATGCCGCTGACACTCATGTTGTAAATGTATTTAACATTGGTACTGCCATCACTCTGGATCAGGAAGTTGATCTGTCCATCTCTAATAACTCTCACGTAGCAGGTATTACGCTGACTCAGGGTTATGAGTGGGAGGATATCGACGACAACACAGTTAGCACTGGCGTAAATAGCAGCGAAGTGTTTAATAACACCATCACTGTTAAAGATTCTACCGTGACCTCTGGTTCATGGACTGATGAAGGTACTACTGGCTGGTTTGGTAATACTGGTAATGCAAGTGATTACAATGGTAATGGCTGGATCGCTGACGATATCGCATTAGCAGTTATTGCACATCCTGCTGCTGATAATGCCATGCAGACTACTGCAACATTCGATAATTCCACACTGATGGGCGATGTACTCTTCTCAAGCAACTTTGATGAGAACTTCTTCCCACATGGCCGTGATAGCTATCGTGATGCTGATGGTGACGTAGATACTAACGGTTGGGATGGTACTGATCGTTTGGATCTGACCCTGAACAATGGCAGCAAGTGGGTTGGTGCGGCAATGTCTGCGCACTTAACTGTAGATATCGATGATGATGGTGTGCCAGATACTTACGGTCCTGTTTACAATGAGAACGGGGTTGTTGTTGATACCAGCACAGGCACCGAAGCAACTGCAACTCTGATTGATATTGCTGCAAATAGCCTGTGGCCTTCTTCAACGGTTGGTGTTGATAATACCAATACCCAATATGACGAAAATGGTCATATTGTAGGAAATGAAGTTTATCAGAGCGGTCTGTTCAATGTGACCCTGAACACCGGTTCACAGTGGGATACCACCAAAACTTCTCTGATTGACACCCTGAGCATCAACAGTGGTTCAACTGTTAATGTTGCTGATTCAACGCTGATTTCTGATTCTATCTCTCTGACAGGTCTTTCTGCGCTGAACATCAACGAAGATGGTCATGTTGCAACTGATTCACTGACTGTCGACAACAGTACCGTAACCATTTCTGACGAAGTTTCTGCTGGTTGGGCTGTAGGTGATGCAGCTCTGTATGCGAACACCATCAACGTTACTAACGACGGTATTCTGGATGTCGGTAACACTGCGGCGAATGCTCTTCAGGTTGATACTCTGAACCTGACCAGCACCACTGATACCAGTGGTAACATTCATGCAGGTGTGTTCAACATCGAAAGCAACCGCTTCGTACTTGATGCAGACCTGACCAACGACCGTACCAACGATACTACCAAGTCAAACTACGGTTATGGCTTAATCGCAATGAACTCTGATGGTCACCTGACCATTAACGGTAACGGCGATAACGACAACACTGCTTCTATCGAAGCTGGTCAGAACGAAGTTGATAACAACGGTGACCATGTTGCAGCTGCAACCGGTAACTACAAAGTTCGTATCGACAACGCTACTGGTGCTGGTTCTATCGCTGACTACAACGGCAACGAGCTGATCTACGTCAACGACAAAAACAGCAACGCGACCTTCTCTGCTGCTAACAAAGCTGACCTGGGTGCATACACCTATCAGGCTGAACAGCGCGGTAACACCGTTGTTCTGCAACAGACCGAGCTGACCGACTACGCTAACATGGCGCTGAGCATCCCGTCTGCGAATACCAATATCTGGAACCTGGAACAAGACACCGTTGGTACTCGTTTGACCAACTCTCGTCATGGCCTGGCTGATAACGGCGGCGCATGGGTGAGCTACTTCGGTGGTAACTTCAACGGCGACAACGGCACCATCAATTATGATCAGGATGTTAACGGCATCATGGTCGGTGTTGATACCAAAATTGATGGTAACAACGCTAAGTGGATCGTCGGTGCGGCTGCTGGCTTCGGTAAAGGCGACATGAATGACCGTTCTGGTCAGGTGGATCAAGACAGCCAGTCTGCCTACATCTACTCTTCTGCTCGCTTCGCGAACAACATCTTTGTTGATGGTAGCCTGAGCTACTCTCACTTCAACAACGATCTGTCTGCAACCATGAGCAACGGTACTTACGTTGACGGTAGCACCAACTCCGACGCATGGGGCTTCGGTTTGAAAGCCGGTTACGACTTCAAACTGGGTGATGCTGGTTACGTGACTCCTTACGGCAGCGTTTCTGGTCTGTTCCAGTCTGGTGATGACTACCAGCTGAGCAACGACATGAAAGTTGACGGTCAGTCTTACGACAGTATGCGTTATGAACTGGGTGTAGATGCAGGTTATACCTTCACCTACAGCGAAGACCAGGCTCTGACTCCGTACTTCAAACTGGCTTACGTCTACGACGACTCTAACAACGATAACGATGTGAACGGCGATTCCATCGATAACGGTACTGAAGGGTCTGCGGTACGTGTTGGTCTGGGTACTCAGTTCAGCTTCACCAAAAACTTCAGCGCCTATACCGATGCTAACTACCTCGGTGGTGGTGACGTAGATCAAGACTGGTCCGCGAACGTGGGTGTTAAATATACCTGGTAATATTCTTCACTGCGAAGAAATAGGTAATTTAATCTAAATAATGCCCGTCAAGGATTTGACGGGCATTACTGCAAAGGACGCGCAAATGTTATCTGTAGTTAAACCTCTTCAGGAATTTGGTAAGCTCGATAAATGTTTGTCCAGATACGGCACGCGCTTCGAGTTTAATAATGAAAAGCAAGTTATATTTTCAAGTGACGTTAATAGCGAAGATACATTCGTTATTTTAGAAGGTGTTATCTCTCTGCGTAGAGAAGAAAACGTACTTATCGGTATTACCCAGGCTCCTTTTATTATGGGACTGGCTGATGGTTTAATGAAAAACGATATACCATACAAATTAATATCAGAAGGAAACTGTACGGGATATCATCTGCCTGCCAAACAAACTATTTCTCTGATTGAACAACATCAACTCTGGCGTGACGCTTTTTACTGGTTAGCATGGCAAAATCGAATTCTGGAATTACGCGATGTTCAGCTTATTGGACATAATTCTTACGAACAAATTCGCGCCACTTTATTATCAATGATTGACTGGAATGACGAATTACGAGCACGTATTGGTGTGATGAATTATATCCATCAACGAACACGCATATCACGTTCCGTCGTCGCAGAAGTTCTCGCGGCTTTGCGCAAAGGCGGCTATATCGAAATGAATAAAGGCAAACTGGTCGCTATCAACCGTTTGCCTTCAGAGTATTAATCAGGACGCGGGGATGACCAGCGGTTTATTCCCGCTCAGTTCGGTTACCAGATCATTGATACCATCGCTCATGTTTTTAAAGCGAGTCAACGGCGAGCGAGTGACGACCACAAAAGCACCAATATTTTTTTGCGGGATCATCGCCATATAGGTAATGAATCCGCCGCCGCCGCCAGTTTTCTGAATAATTCCCGGACGCCCATCTTTCGGCGCCATATATACCCAGCCTAAACCGAGCGCATCTGCTCTGCCAGGTACATCCATGCCGATCACTTTCGTAAACTGCGCGCGTTGATAAATCAGCGTCTGCATACGATCCGCCTGGTTGCTGCGTTGATAAAAATCAGACGACAAATACTGCTGCATCCAGCGCATCATATCGCCAGGTGTGGAATAGACGCCGCCGCTACCAATTGCCGCCAGGGTGTTATTACACGGACTGGCACCGCGCTCGGCAACCATTAAACGTCGGCACTGATCCGGCGATGGCGTGTAGGTGGTGTCTTTCATCCCCAATGGACGAGTGATTTGCTCTTCAAACAACTGCGTATAAGGCTTGCCAGACGCATTCGCCAGCGCATCCGCCAGCAGATCGAACGCAAGGTTAGAGTATGCAGCCTGGCTGCCGGGTGCGGCTTTTAGCTTCGCCGTAGAAAGGTATTTCCAGCGTTGTTCGCGCGTTGGCCAGACAAATACCGGACGATTTGCTGCACCGCCAGGCTGTTCACGCGGCAGGGCGCTGGTATGGGTTGCCAGATTCACTAGCGTAATGGGCTTTCCATTGTAGGTCGGTACTCGTGTGCCTGGTGGAGCATATTTACTTAACGGGTCGTTTAACTTCACCGTGCCTTGATCGAGCAGCTTAACCAGCATTTCACTGGTCATCAGTTTAGTGAGGGACGCAATTCGCACCACAGAGTCTAATTGTGGGCGAACGTTATTACCGGGACGCGTTTCCCCATAACTGCGAAAGACGCGCTGATTACCGTCAATAACGACCAGTGCCATCCCCGTGGCACCGCTGCCGTAAAAAATATGATCGGCATAGCGATCGACAATATCAGAGGCGAACTCCGGTTCGGTGATCGGCTGCGCCGCATGGACGGAGGTCAATGACGCCGCACACAGCACGGCAGAAAAAAGCAGACTACGTTTCAACGGTGGTGTCCATAAATTAAATGAAGGTAACTGAGCGTATTTATACTACTCATAGATGGATTGCAAAGGGCGAATTAGTGCAATAATAGTGCTAAAAACGTAACGGCGCGTAAACACGATCTTTTTCCTGAGCACCAATGCCTGCATTTGTGATCCTGCGCGTGTGAATCTGCTAATGTAAACAATCCTTTGTTTGTGAAATCCGTCGAAACAATTCTTACGGTCAGCATGACGAACTAAGTACCTTGCCATTGGTCACAATGGGCGGTTTCATTTAGCTGGCTCCTTGGAGCAATCATGCGGTTAATGCACAGCAGTTGTTAAAACGATAAGAAGTTAGCAGGAGAGCATATGTTTAAGTCTTTTTTCCCAAAGCCGGGAGCCTTTTTTCTCTCGGCCTTTATTTGGGCACTGATTGCCGTGATCTTCTGGCAAGCCGGTGGTGGTGATTGGGTGGCACGTATTGCCGGAGCTTCTGGGCAGATCCCGATTAGCGCCGCACGTTTCTGGTCGTTAGACTTCCTGGTTTTTTACGCTTACTACATTGTTTGTGTAGGACTTTTTGCGCTGTTCTGGTTTATCTACAGTCCGCATCGTTGGCAATACTGGTCAATACTCGGCACTGCGCTGATTATCTTCGTTACCTGGTTTTTGGTGGAAGTTGGGGTTGCCGTCAACGCCTGGTATGCGCCGTTCTATGACCTGATTCAAACTGCGCTAAGTTCACCGCATAAAGTCACCATCGAACAATTTTATCGCGAAGTGGGCGTCTTTCTGGGAATCGCGCTGATTGCTGTGGTGATCAGTGTGCTGAACAACTTCTTTGTCAGCCATTACGTGTTTCGCTGGCGTACGGCGATGAACGAATACTACATGGCGAACTGGCAACAACTGCGTCATATCGAAGGTGCCGCCCAGCGTGTGCAGGAAGACACTATGCGTTTTGCCTCAACGCTGGAGAATATGGGTGTCAGTTTTATTAACGCTATCATGACGTTAATCGCTTTCTTACCGGTACTGGTGACGCTCTCCGCACATGTACCGGAATTGCCGATTATCGGGCATATTCCATATGGTCTGGTGATTGCTGCCATCGTCTGGTCGTTGATGGGAACCGGATTGCTGGCGGTTGTGGGTATCAAACTGCCGGGGCTGGAGTTTAAAAACCAGCGTGTAGAAGCGGCTTATCGTAAAGAGTTGGTCTACGGTGAAGATGATGCATCGCGCGCGACGCCGCCAACGGTACGTGAGTTGTTCAGCGCCGTGCGGAAAAACTATTTCCGCCTCTATTTTCACTATATGTATTTCAATATCGCCCGCATCCTCTATTTGCAGGTCGATAACGTTTTCGGTTTGTTCCTGCTGTTTCCGTCGATTGTTGCCGGTACGATTACGCTCGGACTGATGACGCAAATTACCAACGTTTTCGGTCAGGTTCGTGGTGCTTTCCAGTATCTGATTAACTCGTGGACTACGCTGGTTGAGCTGATGTCTATCTACAAACGTCTGCGTAGCTTTGAACATGAGCTGGATAGTGACAAAATTCAGGAAGTAACCCATACGTTGAGTTAAAAAGGAGAGGTAATGTCGCAGGTCACTCGTCTTTCTTCGCTTTCATTATTGGTGGTTCTGGTTTTAGCGGGGTGTAGTAGTCAGGCTCCGCAACCGTTGAAAAAGGGCGAAAAAGCGATAGATGTGGCGAGCGTCGTGCGGCAGAAGTTACCCGCCAGCGTGAAAGACCGCGATGCCTGGGCGAAAGATCTTGCCACTACTTTTGAAAGTCAGGGACTGGCACCGACGCTGGAAAACGTCTGCTCGGTGCTGGCAGTGGCGCAGCAGGAGTCAAATTATCAGGCAGATCCGGCTGTTCCGGGCTTAAGCAAAATCGCCTGGCAAGAGATTGACCGTCGCGCCGAACGGATGCATATCCCCGCGTTTTTGGTTCATACCGCGCTAAAAATTAAATCGCCAAACGGCAAAAGTTACAGCGAACGGTTAGATTCCGTGCGTACAGAAAAGCAGTTAAGCGCGATTTTTGATGATCTGATCAGCATGGTGCCGATGGGGCAGACGCTGTTTGGTTCGCTCAACCCGGTGCGCACCGGTGGGCCGATGCAGGTCAGCATTGCTTTTGCCGAACAGCATACCAAAGGTTATCAGTGGAAAATGGATGGAACGGTACGTCAGGAAGTCTTCAGTCGTCGCGGCGGATTGTGGTTCGGTACTTACCATTTATTGAATTATCCAGCCAGTTATAGCGCGCCAATCTTCCGTTTTGCCGATTTTAACGCTGGCTGGTATGCCAGCCGTAACGCCGCATTTCAGAACGCGGTCAGTAAAGCCAGCGGCGTGAAGCTGGCGCTGGATGGTGATTTAATTCGCTATGACAGCAAAGAGCCTGGGAAAACAGAACTGGCAACGCGCAAACTGGCGGGCAAACTGGGAATGAGCGATAGCGAAATCCGCCGACAGTTAGAGAAAGGGGATAGCTTCTCTTTTGAAGAGACGGCGCTGTACAAGAAAGTTTATCAGCTTGCAGAAGCGAAAACGGGGAAATCTCTGCCACGAGAGATGTTGCCTGGTATTCAGCTGGAAAGCCCAAAAATCACCCGTAACCTGACCACCGCATGGTTTGCGAAGCGCGTTGATGAACGACGGGCGCGTTGTATGAAACAGTGACCAATAGAGAACACCAGCCAGATAAAGCGTTTTAGGCCGCATCTGGCAAAGTAAATCTCACTGGCGGCGATGTCGCCAGTGCAGCCATAGCGCCACCACTGCAAAAATGAAGCAGCCAACTAAAAACGGGATCAGCCCGAAAATAGTGCCGACTCCCAGACCAATTTCCACCCGTGGACGGCCTGTCTCTTGCACCTGCATCAAACGCTCGTAAACACCGGGCGCATGTACCAGGAGATTAAGCAATTGCGCCCCAGCCCAAAAGCAAAACAGTACAAACAGCGCATAGGCAATGTTGCCAGGCGTTGAAGAGGCGTTGCGATATTTTCCGCTAAACAGCGATTTTGACAGGGTGAAATCAGCCATAAAAACCTCCGGAAGTCATCTGCTTCTCTTCTGGTGTGATACCAGCGGCTTATGGCAAGTCTGACAGGTCATTTAGATTGTCAATATCAGAATCATGGTAAATTGATGGTGGGAATATTCCCGAAGCGTGAATATTCGCCATGAGTCACAAAACGGTAACTTTAAGTTAAATTTTTTAACGATACGGGAAATGCTGTCTACACCACAGACGTATGTTATCGATTATGCGAAGATGTTATTTTTCGTTAACGGAGCCGCCATGAATCTGCCTGTAAAAATCCGCCGTGACTGGCACTATTATGCGTTCGCCATTGGCCTGATTTTCATTCTTAACGGTGTGGTGGGGGTGCTGGGATTTGAAGCAAAAGGCTGGCAAACCTATGCAGTCGGTCTGCTGACGTGGGTGATTAGTTTCTGGCTGGCGGGGATGATTATTCGTCGTCGCGAAGAGGATACTGAAAACGCCCAATAACAGAGGATTGGGCGTTCTGGAGTGCTGACAAAGTGCTCGTTGTTTATGCCGGATGCGGCGCGAACGCCTTATCCGCCTACAAAATGATGCAAAATAAATACATTGCAATTATCTGGTAGGCCAGATAAGTGGAGCGTATCAGGCAATTTTACGTTTGCCATCAGTCTTAAACGCCCAATAAAAATATTACCGGGCGATTGAAAATTACATAGTGGTTTTCAGTGCGTTATCCGCAGCGTGACGTTCCAGTGCCAGCTCAATCAAACGCGTGATCAGGTCGGTGTAACCCAGACCGCTGGCTTGCCACAGTTTCGGATACATGCTGATGTTAGTGAAGCCCGGCAGCGTGTTGATCTCGTTGATCACCACCTCGTTTTCTGGCGTTAAAAAGACGTCTACACGCGCCATGCCAGCACATCCCAACGTCTGGTAAGCCTGAACCGCAATCGCTCGGATCTTATCGTTGATTTCTGGCGCAATGGCAGCCGGAACCACCACTTTTGCACCATCTTCATCAATGTATTTGGTGTCGTAGGCGTAGAAATCACTGGTCAGTACGATCTCGCCACAGGTGCTGGCCTGCGGATTGTCATTGCCCAGAACCGCGCATTCGATCTCACGCCCTTTGATCCCTTGCTCCACGATCACTTTATGATCGAACTCGAACGCCAGATCGACGGCAATCGTATACTGTTCTTCGCTGGTTACTTTGCTGACGCCTACGGAGGAACCCTGGTTAGCCGGTTTTACAAACAGCGGTAAACCCAGTTTAGACTTCACTTCAGCAAAACTGATGTTGTGGCGATTGGCGCGCGTCAGGGTAATAAATGGCGCGATGTTCAACCCGGCATCACGCAGTAGACGTTTGGTGACGTCTTTGTCCATACATGCAGCGGAAGCCAGAACATCGGAACCGACAAATGGTAAATTGGCGACACGTAACATCCCCTGCAGGGAGCCATCTTCACCCAGCGTACCGTGGACAATCGGGAAAATGACATCCACCGTTGGTAATGGTTGGCCATTCTGTGCATCAATAAGCTGGTGCTCATGTTTACCTGGCACCTGCGCAAGGCTGGTCGCCGAAGGACGCAACGCAATATGGGCAGGATCGTCTGCGTTTAGCAGATAATTGCTGGCATCGCTGACGTGCCATTGCCCTTGTTTATCAATGCCCAGCAGCACAACGTCGAAGCGACTTTTATCAATGGCATCGACAATGTTTTTTGCCGATTGCAGAGACACTTCATGTTCCGCTGATTTTCCACCAAAAACGATACCTACCCGCAGTTTTTCCATCTTAAAAACCTATCCCGTCGAACATAAAGCACATACATTACCACGACAAAACGGTTGATTCGCGGCCTTCTGACAGAATGTTGCAATCTTCTGGTCACAAAGCGCCCAGCGTACTGACTGAGAAATATCAATGGCTAAATTATGTGCGTTAGATCACAAAAATGATGAACGGGAAGCGAATTTATCTCTGGTATTAACCATGGTTCAACCAGTGAATAGCTTAATAATAAGTTAACGAAGTAAATATATTCCATAACTTTTTATTATATTAATGCTTTATAATTGAATAGCTGTTTTATTTATAAGGGAATTATTTAAATAAGAGAAACGTTTCGCTGATAAATATGTGAAAATATTTGTGCAAAGTATTTCCTTCGTCATAAAAATACTACTTACAACCCCTATGCAGTTATGAAGCATAATGTTAACTTCTCCATACTTTGGATAAGGAAATACAGACATGAAAAATCTCATTGCTGAGTTGTTATTTAAGCTTGCACAAAAAGAAGAAGAGTCGAAAGAACTGTGCGCGCAGGTTGAGGCACTGGAGATTATAGTCACCGCGATGCTTCGCAATATGGCGCAAAAAGACCAACAGCAGTTGATTGATCAGGTTGAGGGAGCACTGTACGCGGTAAAGCCCGATGCCAGCATTCCTGACGACGATACGGAGCTGCTGCGCGATTACGTAAAAAAGTTATTGAGGCATCCTCGTCAGTAAAACGTTAAACCTTTTCAACCGTTGTCATAAAGCTGTCACGGCAGAGACTTATAGTCGCTTTGTTTTTATTTTTTACTGTATTTGTACATGGAGAAAATAAAGTGAAACAAAGCATTATTGCACTGGCTCTCTTACCGTTACTGTTTACCCCTGTGACAAAAGCCCGGACACCTGATGTACCCATTCTGGAAAAACGAGCTGCACAGGGAGATATTACTACGCCGGGCGGCGCTCGCCGTTTAACTGGCGATCAGACTGCTGCCTTGCGTGATTCTCTTAGCGATAAACCGGCGAAAAATATTATTTTACTTATTGGCGATGGGATGGGGGATTCGGAAATAACTGCCGCACGAAATTATGCCGAAGGTGCGGGCGGTTTTTTTAAAGGAATCGATGCCTTACCGCTTACCGGACAATACACCCACTACTCGCTGGATAAAAAAACCGGTAAACCGGACTATGTCACCGACTCCGCTGCATCAGCAACCGCCTGGTCAACTGGCGTCAAAACTTATAACGGCGCGCTGGGCGTCGATATTCATGAAAAAGATCATCCAACGATTCTGGAGATGGCAAAAGCCGCAGGACTGGCGACCGGCAACGTTTCAACGGCAGAATTGCAGGATGCCACACCCGCCGCGCTGGTGGCGCATGTGACATCGCGCAAATGCTACGGACCGAGCGTGACCAGTGAAAAATGCCCAAGTAATGCGCTGGAAAAAGGCGGTAAAGGTTCCATTACCGAACAACTTCTTAACGCCCGTGCCGATGTTACGCTTGGCGGCGGTGCAAAAACGTTTGCAGAAACGGCAACCGCTGGTGAGTGGCAGGGAAAAACGCTGCGTGAGCAGGCGCAGGCTCGCGGCTATCAGTTAGTGAGTGACGCAGCATCGCTGGAGGCAGTAACGGAGGCAAATCAGGATAAACCGCTACTTGGGCTGTTTTCTGACGGTAATATGCCAGTTCGTTGGGAAGGGCCGAAGGCGTCTTATCACGGTAATATCGATAAACCCGCAGTAACCTGTACCCCGAATCCGCAACGAAATGACAGTGTGCCGACGTTAGCGCAGATGACCGATAAAGCCATTGAGTTATTGAGCAAAAACGAGAAAGGATTCTTCCTGCAAGTCGAAGGTGCATCTATCGATAAACAGGATCATGCCGCTAATCCTTGTGGACAAATTGGTGAGACGGTTGACCTCGATGAAGCGGTACAACGGGCGCTTGAGTTTGCCAAAAAAGATGGCAATACATTAGTGATAGTCACCGCTGACCACGCTCACGCCAGCCAGATTGTCGCGCCGGATACCAAAGCACCGGGGCTGACTCAGGCATTAGTGACCAAAGATGGCGCGGTAATGGTAATGAGCTACGGTAACTCGGAAGAAGATTCACAAGAACATACCGGCAGCCAGTTGCGTATTGCCGCTTATGGTCCGCACGCTGCCAACGTGGTTGGTCTGACCGATCAGACCGATCTCTTCTACACCATGAAAGCCGCGCTGGGTCTGTAGTTAAAACGCATCCGGCGGTGAATTTTTGCCGCCGGTTGGTATTTTTTCTGTTAGCAACCAGACTTAAAGGCAGATCACGGGCGCAAACGCTCCTGGTTAAAATGTGAAGAGGGATGGTGCTATGAAAATAACATTACTGGTTACCCTGTTATTCGGTTTAGTTTTTTTAACCACTGTCGGCGCTGCCGAGAAGACGTTAACCCCGCAACAACAACGTATGACTTCCTGTAATCAACAGGCGACGGCGAAGGCGTTGAAAGGGGATGCCCGCAAGACGTATATGAGTGATTGCCTGAAGAACAGCAAATCTGCGCCCGGCGAGAAGAGTTTGACGCCGCAGCAGCAGAAGATGCGTGAATGCAATGGCCAGGCGACGCAGCAATCTCTGAAAGGCGATGATCGCAATAAGTTTATGAGTACCTGTCTTAAGAACGCCGCCTGATCTCTGATAGTGCTAACGGGTGAGCTAAGAAAATGGCTCACCCGAAATATCATACTTCCGCTTTTCGCCCCGTCTCTATAATTTGGGAAAATTGTTTCTGAATGTTCCCAAAAATAATGAATGATGAAAATTTTTTCAAAAAAGCGGCGGCGCACGGGGAGGAACCACCATTAACTCCTCAAAACGAACATCAGCGTTCCGGGCTGCGCTTTGCCCGTCGCGTCAGGTTACCCCGTATGGTAGGACTGGCGGGGATGTTCTTACCGATTGCTTCAACGCTGGTTTCGCATCCGCCGTCGGGCTGGTGGTGGCTGGTGTTGGTCGGCTGGGCTTTTGTCTGGCCGCATTTAGCCTGGCAGTTAGCGAGCAGAGCAATTGACCCGCTTGGTCGGGAAATTTACAACTTAAAAACCGATGCGGTGTTAGCGGGAATGTGGGTAGGCGTGATGGGCGTAAACGTGCTGCCTTCGATCGCGATGTTGATGATTATGTGTCTGAATTTGATGGGAGCAGGCGGTCCTCGTCTGTTTGTCGCTGGTCTGGTGCTGATGGTCGTTTCCTGCCTTGTTACCCTCGAACTGACGGGTATCACGGTGTCACTAAATAGTGCGCCGCTGGAATGGTGGCTCTCACTGCCCATTATCGTCATTTATCCTCTGCTGTTTGGCTGGGTTAGCTACCAGACGGCAACAAAACTTGCAGAACATAAACGCAGATTGCAGGTCATGAGTACCCGCGACGGCATGACGGGCGTATATAACCGACGTCATTGGGAAACTATGTTACGCAATGAATTTGATAACTGTCGGCGACATAACCGCGATGCGACGTTGTTAATCATCGATATCGACCATTTCAAAAGCATTAACGACACCTGGGGCCATGATGTGGGCGATGAAGCGATAGTTGCTCTCACCCGTCAGTTACAAATTACTCTGCGCGGTAGTGATGTGATTGGTCGTTTTGGTGGGGATGAATTTGCGGTGATTATGTCTGGTACGCCAGCAGAAAATGCCATTACCGCCATGTTACGGGTACATGAAGGGTTAAATACATTACGTTTACCAAATACGCCGCAGGTAATGTTGCGGATAAGTGTCGGTGTTGCGCCGCTGAGTCCGCAAATGAGTCACTATCGTGAGTGGCTGAAATCGGCAGATATGGCACTTTATAAAGCAAAGAAAGCCGGACGTAACCGCACCGAAGTGGCGGCCTGACGTCCGGGGAGAGTTCATCAGGACTTGCTAAGTTTTTCTGATTTTTCCATACACTTCGTCATTGCTTCGATCACTGCGGCACGGAAGCCTTTCTCTTCCAGCACGCGCACTGCTTCAATGGTGGTGCCTCCCGGTGAGCAAACCATATCTTTCAACGCGCCCGGATGTTCGCCGGTTTCCAGTACCATTTTTGCAGAACCCATTACCGCCTGAGCGGCAAATTTATACGCCTGCGCGCGTGGCATTCCCCCCAGCACGGCAGCGTCGGCCATTGCTTCGATAAACATAAAGACATAGGCAGGCGAAGAGCCGCTCACGCCGACCACCGGATGGATCATCGGTTCGGCAATGACTTCCGCCTCGCCAAAGCAGCGGAAAATATTCAGCACATCGGCAGTATCTTCAGGCGTAACCAGCGCGTTTGGCGTTACGGAAGTCATCCCGGCATTGACCAGCGCCGGGGTATTTGGCATAGCGCGGATAATTTTCCGGTCATGGCCCAGCGCCCGGGCAAGTTGGTCGAGCGTGACGCCCGCTGCAATAGAGACAACCAGCGAGTCTTTATTCAGGCTGGAGGTGATTTCACTAAGCACTTTGATCATGATGCCCGGTTTAACGGCGGCAAAAACGATGTCGGTGATTTGTGCCACTTCTTGCGCCGATTCTGCGGCGTTGATGCCGAACTGATCGTGTAAAGCAGCGACTTTGTCCGGGGAGGGGGTATACACCCAGATTTGCCCTGGAAGCACCTGACCACTGGCAATCAGACCGCCGAGAATGGCTTTTCCCATATTACCGCAGCCAATAAAACCGATTTTCTTTTCCATTGCCTCACTCCTGCCGTGAAATTCATTGTTTTGATAATCGCTGGCAGAAGCATAAACAGAACTATGCCGGAAGGCAAAAGCGCGACACAATAGAGGATTACCCAACAAAGGATGAGTTTATGACAATTTGGGTGGACGCCGATGCGTGTCCCAATGTAATTAAAGAGATTTTGTATCGCGCGGCTGAACGTATGCAAATGCCGGTGGTACTGGTGGCTAACCAGAGTTTACGTGTACCGCCATCGCCGTTTATTCGCACGCTGCGCGTCGCGGCAGGTTTTGACGTTGCCGATAATGAAATTGTACGCCAGTGTGAAGCGGGCGATTTGGTGATCACCGCAGACATTCCTCTGGCTTCTGAAGCCATTGAGAAGGGAGCTGCGGCACTTAATCCACGTGGTGAACGTTACACGCCAGCGACCATTCGTGAACGTCTGATGATGCGCGATTTTATGGATACCTTACGCGCCAGTGGTATCCAGACCGGAGGGCCAGATAGCCTTTCGCAGCGTGACCGCCAGGCATTCGCCGCCGAACTGGAAAAGTGGTGGCTGGAAGTGCAACGTAGTCGCTCGTGAATGTAATTTATTAGTTACAGTTCTTTCTTGAGTATTTCTTGGTATAGTAATGGTGTATTGAAATTTTCACCTTAAGTGGAATTATTTCTTTACAGTCGAAATTGTACTAGCTTGATGGTATGATCGCTATTCTTACGAACCCGGCTTTCGCCGCATTGCGACCTTTTGGGGAAAACCCACGATGACACAACCTCTTTTTCTGATCGGGCCTCGGGGCTGTGGTAAAACAACGGTCGGAATGGCCCTTGCCGATTCGCTCAACTGTCGGTTTGTCGATACCGACCAGTGGTTGCAATCACAACTCAATATGACGGTCGCGGAGATCGTCGAAAGGGAAGAGTGGGCCGGATTTCGCGCCAGAGAAACCGCAGCACTGGAAGCTGTGACAGCACCATCGACCGTTATCGCCACGGGGGGCGGCATTATTCTGACGGAATTTAATCGTCACTACATGCGTAATAACGGGATTGTGGTTTATCTGTGTGCGCCAGTAGCGGTACTGGTTAATCGTCTGCAAGCGGCACCCGAAGAGGATTTGCGACCAACTTTAACCGGAAAGCCGCTAAGTGAAGAAGTTCAGGAAGTGCTGGAAGAACGCGATGCGTTATATCGCGAAGTCGCGCATATTATCATTAACGCTAACAATGAACCCAGCCAGGTGATTTCTGAAATTCGTAGCGCCCTGGCACAGACGATCAATTGTTGATTCCCGAGCGCCTATACTTAACGTTCATCCCGTGAAATAAGGAAGAACGATGCCAACGAAACCGCCTTATCCTCGTGAAGCATATATTGTAACGATTGAAAAAGGAAAACCAGGGCAGACCGTAACCTGGTATCAGCTCAGAGCCGATCATCCCAAACCTGACTCTTTAATCAGCGAACATCCGACCGCTCAGGAAGCGATGGATGCTAAAAAACGCTATGAGGATCCTGACAAAGAGTGACCGTATCAGACTGCTCGGAAGGGACTCTGAGTGCTACTACAAAGGATCTGCGTCACATTTTTCACAATTCATGTTTTTCAAATAATTAGAATATTAAACAATAACAATCTATTACTGGAATCATTTGGAATCTTTACATTATGCCGGGCGCGTCTACTGCTACGCTTTTTGTCATTTGTAGCACAGGTAAGTGCCAGCAGTGGTGCTTAACATTTGCCCGGTAATTAACGACGAAGTAAAAGTAAGGTGGAATAACAATGAGTGCGTCGTTGGCGATCCTGACCATCGGCATTGTACCTATGCAGGAAGTTTTACCGCTCCTGACTGAGTACATTGACGAAAATAACATTTCCCATCATAGCCTGCTGGGGAAGTTAAGCCGCGAAGAAGTGATGGCGGAGTATGCGCCAGAAGCAGGCGAAGAAACGATTCTTACATTATTAAATGACAATCAACTGGCTCACGTTTCGCGTCGTAAAGTAGAACGCGATCTGCAAAGCGTGGTTGAAGTGCTTGATAACCAAGGGTACGACGTCATTTTGTTGATGAGTACGGCAAACATTAGCAGTATGACGGCGCGTAATACAATCTTTCTGGAACCGTTGCGTATATTGCCACCGCTGGTTTCTACCATTGTCGAAGGTCATCAGGTCGGTGTAATCGTACCGGTTGAAGAACTGTTGCATGTTCAGGCGCAAAAATGGCAAATCCTGCAGAAACCGCCTTTGTTTTCTCTGGGGAACCCCATTCATGATTCTGAACAGAAAATCATCGATGCCGGGAAAGAACTACTGGAAAACGGTGCGGATGTCATCATGTTGGATTGTTTGGGATTTAACCAGCGCCATCGTGATTTACTGCAAAAACAGCTCGATGTTCCTGTTTTGCTCTCTAACGTATTGATTACAAGGCTGGCTGCAGAATTACTGGTGTAATTTTGCGTGACAGCCAGCGCCTCTGGCCCCTATAGTGAAGTAGACGTTCAACTACCAGACAGGGCCAGTTTATGCTTCAAAGTAATGAGTACTTTTCCGGCAAAGTGAAATCGATCGGCTTTTCCAGCAGCAGCACTGGTCGCGCCAGCGTTGGTGTCATGGTTGAAGGCGAATACACCTTTAGCACCGCTGAGCCGGAAGAGATGACGGTAATCAGTGGCGCGCTGAATGTGTTACTGCCTGACGCGACCGACTGGCAAGTGTATGAAGCCGGTTCGGTGTTTAATGTTCCCGGCCACAGTGAGTTTCATCTGCAAGTTGCCGAACCCACCTCTTATCTGTGCCGCTATCTGTAATTCCTCGCCTTCCCCTTGAACGGGAGGGCATTTTTCTGGAATATTCTTTATTTTGGTAATAATAAACGCCAGTGGCTGCTGGTTTTATATTTTCGATATATACATAAAATATCAAATTGATATAAATCTTAGCGAAGATTGTGAATGAAATTAACACGTTGATAACTTGTATTACTGACTTTGACGAACCGTCTATAAATTCATTGCATCAGTTATCCGCGCGTAATTTAAAATAGTGGAAACACCGGTTATCGCCTTAAAAATCGCGAATGATTATATCAATGTCAGGTGTGACTTTTTACGCCGGATAAGACGCGTCTGGCGTCGCATCCGGCATTGAAGGCAAATCAGCAATTAACGTTGTGCTTCGCCACCCAATCCTTCGATCAGGTTTTGAATTAATGCCGCCAGTTCACCGGTCATCAGGATGAAATCGGCATCAAAACGCTGGGCGAAATCTTCTCGGTCGATATCTTCGTTTTGATCGCGCAGTTCGTCGCAGAATTTCAGGCGTTTGAGCGAACCATCATCACACATCACAAACTGAATGCGCTGCTGCCAGTCGAGCGCCAGTTTAGTCACCACTTTTCCAGCTTCAATGTGATTGGTGATCTCTTCGCTGGTCAGATCCTGTTTCTTCGCGCGGATCACGCCGCCATCTTCCAGCTGGGATTTCAGCTCGGCTTCATCAAGCAACTGGAAGCCCTGCGCTGCGCTACCGGAGCGTACCCATTCGGTCAGCGTCAGTTCAATCGGGTTTTCCATGGTCAATGGCACAACCGGTAACGACCCCAGGCTTTTACGCAGAAGTGCCAGCGTATCTTCCGCTTTTTTGGCGCTGGCGCAGTCCACCATAATCAACCCGTTAACCGTGTCGATCCACATCATAGTCTGGCTGAAGCGGCTGAATGCGCGCGGCAACAGAGAGTGCAGCACTTCGTCTTTCAGCGAATCTTTTTCGGTTTTCTTCAGCTTACGCGCCTGTTCCGCTTCCAGTTTGGCGATTTTCGCTTCCAGCGCCTGTTTAATCACCGGAGACGGAAGGATTTTTTCTTCTTTGCGCGCGCAAATAACAATTTGACCATTGGCAACGTGCGTTAATGCATCGCTGTGCGATCCCATCGGAGGAACCCAGCCCATCTTCGCCATGTCCTGGCTTCCGCATGGGGTAAATGCCATCGAGGCTAGCTGTTTTTCCATCTCTTCTGCACGCAGCGAAATTTCGCGGCTAAGACGGTAAACCATTAAATTTTTGAACCACAGCATGATAATTTCCACGGCCTTGTCGTTAAATTTAGCGGGCATGATAACGAATTGTCGGCGGCCTTGCATTGCCAATCCGGTTGTCCGTCTCTACGCTATTGATATTGAAAAAAATAAGGAGAGTACCGTGCGTATAGGTATCGATTTAGGCGGCACCAAAACTGAAGTGATTGCACTGGGCGATGCAGGGGAGCAGTTGTACCGTCATCGTCTGCCCACGCCGCGTGATGATTATCGGCAGACCATTGAAACAATCGCCACGTTGGTTGATATGGCGGAGCAGGCGACGGGGCAGCGCGGAACAGTAGGCATGGGCATTCCCGGCTCGATTTCGCCCTACACCGGCGTAGTGAAAAACGCTAATTCAACCTGGCTTAACGGTCAGCCATTCGATAAAGACTTAAGCGCGCGGTTGCAGCGGGAAGTGCGGCTGGCAAATGACGCCAACTGTCTGGCGGTTTCGGAAGCGGTAGATGGAGCGGCTGCGGGAGCGCAGACGGTATTTGCCGTGATTATCGGTACGGGATGCGGCGCGGGCGTGGCGTTCAATGGGCGGGCGCATATCGGCGGTAACGGTACGGCAGGCGAGTGGGGACACAATCCGCTACCGTGGATGGACGAAGACGAACTGCGTTATCGCGAGGAAGTCCCTTGTTATTGCGGTAAACAAGGTTGTATTGAAACCTTTATTTCGGGCACGGGATTCGCGACGGATTATCATCGGTTGAGCGGACATGCGCTGAAAGGTAGTGAAATTATCCGCCTGGTTGAAGAAAGCGATCCGGTTGCAGAGCTGGCATTGCGTCGCTATGAGCTGCGGCTGGCAAAGTCGCTGGCACACGTGGTGAATATTCTCGATCCGGATGTGATTGTGCTGGGGGGCGGGATGAGCAATGTTGACCGTTTATATCAAACAGTTCCGCAGTTGATTAAACAATTTGTCTTCGGCGGTGAATGTGAAACGCCGGTGCGCAAGGCGAAGCACGGTGATTCCAGCGGCGTACGTGGCGCCGCGTGGTTATGGCCGCAAGAGTAAAAAATAAGGCAGTTGGTGCATCAGCCTGATGCGACGCTTGCCGCGTCTTATCAGGCCTACAAATGAGCAGCCCGTAGGGCGGATAAGGCGTTCACGCCGCATCCGGCAATAAGTAATTAGCACCGAGACTATAACCTACCCCAGTGGTTTCGCCAGCACCGGACTGTCCGCCACTTGCTGGCGCTTATAGCGACCATACAGCAGCAACGACGACATCGCAGCAAACGAGAGCAGGGCGGCTGGCAGAGCGACGTAATTATACGCCAGCCCCAGCGTCAGCATCATGCCACCGCAATATGCGCCGACGGCGCTACCGAGGTTAAACGCTATTTGCCCGCCTGCGGCACCTAATAATTCTCCGCCTTTGGCATTTTGCAGTAACAATATTTGCAGCGGCGCCGAAAGGGCAAATAACCCTGCGCAACAAATAAAAGCAAAAATAAGCGACGTTGTTTTCATTCCGCCGAAGAAAAAAAGCATCAGCAACGCCAGCACAATAATGAAGTCGGTTACTGCTGCAATACGCAAAGGCGAGTAACGTCCTGAAATACGTCCACTTAGAATATTTCCCAGAACCATCCCCAGCCCAACTAACATCATAATAAAGGTCATCGCCGTTTCCGAAAAAACGGAGATAAACATCATGTAAGGTTTTACGTAGCTGAACCAGGCAAATACACCTGCATTGCCAAACATCGTGGCGGCAAAAATTAACCACGGGGCGGGGCTACGCAAAAAGTGAAATTGTTCGCGCAGCTTTCCTTTCGCCTCGTCGCGAATATCCGGCACCCAAAAATAAACTGATGCCATCACCGCAATATTAAAAACAGCGATCAATAAAAAAGTGTAGCGCCAGCTAAATTCCTGACTTAAATAGGTTCCCAGCGGAATGCCCAGCAGATTGGCAACTGTCATCCCGGAAACCATACCCGCCACGGCAGCGGTGACTTTGCCGGGCTTGATAATTTTCGATAACACAATCGCCCCGACGCCAAAAAACGCGCCATGCGGAAAGCCGGAAACCAGGCGACCAATGGCGAGCATCAGGTAAGACGAAGAGAGCGTGAACATGGCGTTACCGATGACGCACAAGGTCACCAGAAACAACAAGATATGTTTGAGCGAGTAGCGGCTGGAAAAGAGTGCGATGATCGGCGCGCCAATCACCACACCCAGCGCATAATACGAGATCATATGCCCGGCGGCAGGAATCGAAATTCCTACGTTATGCGCCAGCTCTGTGAGCACGCCCATAATGCCAAATTCGGCCATCCCCAAACCAAACGTGCCCAGAGCCAAAGATAAAATAACTTTTTTCATACCACCATCACAACCACCAGGACGGCTACGAATCACCGTAGCCAATAAAGTGATAGCTTGCAGGATAACGACCAGCGAGGCCAAGAGATAATTCGCCCCTCTGTATTCATTATCCTGCTGAATAGTTATTTCACCGCGAACGTGCTGTCCAGTTTGCTGTAACCCAGTCCGTTGATCTTCTTCACTTTGATCTGCACAGGAATACGCTCTTTCATCGCTTCAACGTGGCTAATCACGCCGATAGTTTTACCACTGGCGTTCAGGGCATCCAGCGCATCAAGGGCGGTATCCAGCGTCTCGCTATCCAGCGTGCCGAAACCTTCATCGAGGAATAACGAGTCAATGCGCGTTTTATGGCTGACCAGATCCGAAAGCGCCAGCGCCAGTGCCAGACTGACGAGAAAACTCTCGCCGCCGGAAAGCGTTCGGGTATCGCGTACTGCATCTGCCTGCCAGGTATCGACAACCTCGACTTCCAGCGCCTCGCTGGCTTTACGCTGTAACAAATAGCGCCCGTGCAGACGGGTAAGTTGCTGGTTAGCGAGATGAACTAAATTATCCAGCGTCAGTCCCTGGGCAAACTTACGGAATTTATCGCCCTCTTTGGAGCCAATCAGCGAATTGAGATAACCCCAGTCTTCAACCTGCTGTGTTGTCTGGGCAATTTGCTGCATTAAGGTTTGTTGTTGCTGACGGTTATCTGCATCCTGTTTCAACTGCTGGCGAATTTCGCCCTGACTCGTGGTGTTTTCACGCAACTTTTGGTTAGTTTGCGCTAACTCTTGTTGAATCTGTTCCGTCGTCACAGTGAGATCCAACCCATCAGGCCGGTGTTGCTGATGCTGTGCCAGCGTTTCTGTTGTCTGAGTTGCCAGCGTTTGCGCCTGACGACGCTGGTTTTCCAGATTCTGCTTGAGCTGTTCCAGTTGCGTTAGTGTCTGTTCATCCATCAGTGCTGCAAGGAACGCCCTCTGATCGTCAAAGACGCTGGCCTGTAGCGCGGTGTCAAACTGCGCCTGGGCTTTTTGCAGACTTTGCGCCGCCAGAACTTCTTGTTGCTGCAAGGTTTGCCGCTGGCTTTGCAACGCGAGACATTGTTCATGAACTTGCCGCCAGTTTTCCAGCGTCACAGTAGCTTCGCTGTGTGGCAGTTCATCATTTTGCGGCAATGTGTCCAGAATCGGCGTCAGCTGTTGAATACGGTTTTGCAGCTCGGTTAATTCGTTCTGGCGCTGCTGCCAGCTCTGCGCTTCTTGCTGACGTGTTGCCAACCAGCTCTCTTCTTCATCTTCTTGTGGCAGTGCCAGTGCGTAACCCGTTAACGCCGCAGAGAGTTGCTGATGGCGTTGTTCAATCTGTTGTTGATACTGGATAATTTGCTGATTATGCGCGGCAATTTGCTCCTGCAATTCATGACGCTGATTTAGTAATTGCAGTTGCTTTTCATGCTCTTCCTGGGCGGCAAGCCATGGTTGAATATCGTCCTGCGGCTGCAAAGTGATACTGAGGCTGGCAGTTAGTGTATGCCATTCCTGAGTAAGTGCTTGCTCATCTTGTCGGAGGCTTTGTGCTTCGTTCTCATCCCTCTGAAGCTGCTTCGTTAAGGCGTCCAGTTGCCCACGTAGCGCCGCGCCTTCTTCACCGAGCTTTTTAACTTCATTTTCCAGCGCCAGTAATCGAGACTGATTAACGCCTGGTTCCAGCGTCCGATACGCCTCGACCGCCGGGTGGCTGGTGGAACCACAAAGCGGACAAGGCTGACCTGCCTGTAATTGCGCTCGCTGGGCTTCCAGCGTTTTAATGCGTGCTTCCTGTTCGCAAATGGTTTTGACATCGGCAAGCTGTTGCGTCTTCTCTTTATAACGTTGGCGCATTTCAGTGAGCGCGGCGTTACGCTGTGTCTGTTCCTGCGTAACGCTCTGAATAGCGGCCTGTAGCTGCGCCAGGCGTTTTTGCTGGGGAACAATTTGCCCATGTAGCGCGATCAGGCGCTGACGCAGCGGACGTTGTTCGGCATGTTGTGCCTGCGCAGCGGCAACTTCGGCGGCGGTTAAAGTTAAAGAGATCGCCGGAAGGGCATTAAGTTTTTGCTCTGCATGGGTTAATTGCTGTTGCCATTGCCGCAGATGCTTGCGATCGCTGGCCTGTTGGGCGAACTGCGCCCGCCAACCCGCCAGTTCGTTGTTCCACTGCCGGAAGCGGTCGTGTTCCTGTAACCACACATTCAGATTTTGTTGCTGCTGTTGTAATTCTGCCGACTGCTTCGCCGCGTGGTGACGAATGCTTGCGCGAAGCGCCATTGTGCGATGTAAGCGAGTATTTACTTCTTCAATCTGCTGGCGAGTATGCGCCAGCGCCGTATTGTGTTCTGCAATACGTTCCCAGTGCGGACGAAGATTTCGTGCGGGTTGTGCCAGACTGAGCGCCGCCAGTTGAGGTTGCGCTTTTTCTTCCTCGGCTAACGCCTGTTGCAGTGCCTGCTGACGGCGGCTGGCGTCTTTTTGCAATTCATCCAGACGCGTTAACCAGTTAAGCGATTGTTGTTCTTGCTGCTGTGTGGCGAGTAACTGTTTTTCTTCGTCAGTGAGTACCTGCAAACTTTCTGTCAGCGATTGCACCTGTTCTGGCGCTAATAATGCGACGCCGCTGGCCTGCGCTTGCAGCTTCTCCAGTTCAGTGCGAGCCGATTTATGTTGTTCAAAAACCATCGCGGAGATTTGCCCGTAGATTTCGGTGCCGGTTAACTCCTCCAGCAATTCCGCGCGCTCTTTCGGTTTGGCATTCAGGAAGGCAGCAAATTGCCCCTGCGAAAGCAGCATCGAACGGGTGAAACGCCCGTAATCCAGTCCGGTTAACGTCGCCGTTAATTCCAGCTTATCTTTCACTTTATCGGCGAGGATTTTGCCGTCTGCACAACGCGCCAGCTCTACGCGCGGCACCTGCAAATTACCGTCCGGCTGGTTACGTGCCCGATTCTGGCTCCAGAATGCGCGGTACGCTTCACCTTTCACTTCAAACTCCACTTCCGCCAGACATTCGGCGGTATCGCGGGTCATCAGATCATTTTGCGATTGTGAAACGTTGGAGAGGCGCGGAGTTTCGTGATACAGCGCCAGGCAGATGGCATCGAGCAGCGTGGTTTTCCCCGCGCCGGTTGGGCCGGTAATCGCAAACAGACCGTTGCTGGCGAACGGTTCTCGGGTGAAATCAATCTTCCATTCGCCTTTTAATGAGTTCAGGTTTTTCAGGCGCAGACTGAGAATTTTCATGCTTCGTGTTCTCCGGCGAGGGTCTGCAACGTCGTGGCGAAAAGATGTTGCAGGCGTTGATGCTGCGATTCATCAAGTTCTTCCAGTGCCAGGCGGCGATTAAACACCTCTTCGACGCTGAGTTCGCTGAGGGTTTCACGCTGTTGGTTGGCTAACACACGCTCGCGCTGTTCACGACTCCGGCGTACCAGCAATACTTCGACAGGCAATGATTCGGTTAATGCCTGGATTTTGCGCTGAATATCATGCAGATACTCATCGGTAGTGATTTCAATATCCAGCCAGACAGGTGGCTCCTGTGGCACATCGCGCCATTGTTCAAGCTGTTCGGTAATCGACGCCAAATCGCCTTTCAGCACCGCCATCGGTTGCGTTACCGGTACGTTCAGGTTTTCTACGCTCTCTAATTTGCCGTTTGAAAAAGTCACCAGATGGACATATTTACTCTTACCGCATTCATCAAAACTCAGTGGAATGGGGGAACCGCAATAGCGAACATGTTCCATGCCGCCAATAATCTGCGCGCGGTGAATATGCCCGAGTGCGATGTAGTCGGCTGGCGGAAAGTTTTGTGCCGGAAACGCGTCCAGCGTGCCAATATAAATGTCACGCACGGCGTCACTTTTACTGGCACCCACGGTCGTTAAATGCCCCGTGGCGATGATGGGCAGAGGCTGATCGCCGCGCAGTTTGCAGGCATCGGCATAGTGTTGTTGATAATAATCAGTAATAGCTGCCAGCAAATGCTGCTGTTTTTCAATGCCGTTAAGCCCCGCCTGGCTGGTAATAATGTCACGCGGGCGTAAAAAAGGAATGGGGCACAGCACTGCGCCCGGTGTCCCGTCGCGACGAGGCAAGATTTGCGGCGCATGTCCGGCGCTGGCGACGACGGTAGTATTGAGGAACGCCATGATATCGCGCGATTCATTCAGCGTGGCGACCGAGTCATGGTTTCCCGCCAGTACCACCAGATGACAGCCAGTTTGCTGTAAATTCACAACAAAACGGTTGTATAACGTGCGGGCGTAACTGGGCGGCGAGCCGGTATCGAAAACATCACCGGCAACAATAATCGCATCCACCTGATGGGTTTGTGCTGTCTCCAGCAGCCAGTCAAGAAAAGCCTGATGTTCAGCTTCGCGGCTTTTACTGTAGAAATTCTGGCCGAGATGCCAGTCTGAGGTGTGAAGGATGCGCATAACGATTCCCTGGCGAAAAAGCATGGGCGCGATTATACCCAAACAGATGTGTCATTTGCTTTTTTCTGCGCCACGGAAATCAATAACCTGAAGATATGTGCGACGCGCTTTTCATAAATCTGTCATAAATCTGACGCATAATGGCGTCGCATTAATGATCGCAACCTATTTATTACAACAGGGCAAATCATGGCGAGACGTATTCTGGTCGTAGAAGATGAAGCTCCAATTCGCGAAATGGTCTGCTTCGTGCTCGAGCAAAATGGCTTTCAGCCGGTCGAAGCGGAAGATTATGACAGTGCTGTGAATCAACTGAATGAACCCTGGCCGGATTTGATTCTCCTCGACTGGATGTTACCCGGCGGCTCCGGTATCCAGTTCATCAAACACCTCAAGCGCGAGTCGATGACCCGGGATATTCCGGTGGTGATGCTGACCGCCAGAGGGGAAGAAGAAGATCGCGTGCGCGGCCTTGAAACCGGCGCGGATGACTATATCACCAAGCCGTTTTCGCCGAAGGAGCTGGTAGCGCGAATCAAAGCGGTAATGCGCCGTATTTCGCCAATGGCGGTGGAAGAGGTGATCGAGATGCAGGGGCTAAGTCTTGATCCAACTTCTCACCGGGTGATGGCTGGCGAAGAACCGCTGGAGATGGGGCCGACTGAATTTAAACTGCTGCACTTTTTTATGACCCATCCTGAGCGCGTGTACAGCCGCGAGCAGCTGTTAAACCACGTCTGGGGAACCAACGTGTATGTGGAAGATCGTACGGTCGATGTCCACATTCGTCGCCTGCGTAAAGCACTGGAACCCGGCGGGCATGACCGCATGGTGCAGACCGTGCGCGGTACAGGATATCGTTTTTCAACCCGCTTTTAACGCCTTGCTCATCGGACGCAGAGCAGGGCTTATGATTTCATAACTGGAGTATCTTACGTGCTGGAACGGCTGTCGTGGAAAAGGCTGGTGCTGGAGCTGCTACTTTGCTGCCTCCCGGCTTTCATCCTGGGTGCATTTTTTGGTTACCTGCCCTGGTTTTTGCTGGCATCGGTAACGGGACTGCTTATCTGGCATTTCTGGAATTTATTGCGCCTTTCATGGTGGCTGTGGGTGGATCGCAGTATGACCCCGCCACCGGGGCGTGGTAGCTGGGAACCGCTACTATACGGCTTACACCAGATGCAGCTGCGAAACAAAAAACGCCGCCGTGAACTGGGCAATCTGATTAAACGCTTTCGTAGCGGTGCGGAGTCGTTGCCCGACGCGGTGGTGCTGACCACAGAAGAGGGCGGTATTTTCTGGTGTAACGGACTGGCGCAACAGATTCTAGGCCTGCGCTGGCCGGAAGATAACGGGCAGAATATCCTTAACCTGCTGCGTTACCCGGAGTTTACGCAATATCTGAAAACGCGTGATTTTTCTCGCCCGCTCAATCTGGTGCTCAACACCGGGCGGCATCTGGAAATTCGCGTCATGCCTTATACCCATAAACAGTTGCTGATGGTGGCGCGTGATGTCACGCAAATGCATCAACTGGAAGGTGCGCGGCGTAACTTTTTTGCCAACGTGAGCCATGAGTTACGTACGCCATTGACGGTGTTACAGGGTTACCTGGAGATGATGGATGAGCAACCGCTGGAAGGCGCGGTACGCGAAAAAGCGTTGCACACCATGCGCGAGCAGACTCAGCGGATGGAAGGGCTGGTGAAGCAGTTGCTGACGCTGTCGAAAATTGAAGCTGCACCGACGCAGTTGCTCAATGAAAAGGTGGATGTGCCGATGATGCTGCGCGTTGTTGAGCGCGAGGCTCAGACTCTGAGTCAGAAAAAACAGACATTTACCTTTGAGATAGATAACGGCCTCAAGGTGTCTGGCAACGAAGATCAGCTACGCAGTGCGATTTCGAACCTGGTCTATAACGCCGTGAATCATACTCCAGAAGGCACGCATATCACCGTACGCTGGCAGCGAGTGCCGCACGGTGCCGAATTTAGCGTTGAAGATAACGGGCCGGGCATCGCACCGGAACATATACCGCGCCTGACCGAGCGTTTTTATCGTGTAGACAAAGCGCGTTCCCGACAAACCGGCGGTAGTGGGCTGGGGTTAGCAATTGTTAAACATGCGGTGAATCATCACGAAAGCCGCCTGCATATTGAGAGTACGGTAGGTAAAGGTACGCGTTTCAGTTTTGTTCTGCCGGAACGTTTAATTGCCAAAAACAGCAATTAATCTGCCTTTGTCATTTTTTGTTGCCATAAGCCAGCCGATGCTGGCTTTTTTTCTTTGCAGTCAAAAGATGGACGCTAAATTTTTACAACGGCTGGTGATTTTTTGTTCGCATGATAAGCCATATCTTTTTCACGGAAATAGTGTTTTATACTGGTTGGTGATTTCTTATCGTTATATCCCTCTGGTTTTTAGATCCCTTCTTGCTTTAAAACGTTATAAGCGTTTAAATTGCGCTTCAGGTGCTGTCATACTGACTGCATTCACGCGGTAAATCGAAAAACTATTCTTCGCCGCGCCTGGTTGGGAGTATTTCCCGCTAAAATTGTTTAAATATACCGCTGTATCATCCCCAGGGATTGGCACAAAAATTTAACGTTACAACACCACATCCACAGGCAGTATGATTTATGACCCATCAATTAAGATCGCGCGATATCATCGCTCTGGGCTTTATGACATTTGCGTTGTTCGTCGGCGCAGGTAACATTATTTTCCCTCCTATGGTCGGCTTGCAGGCAGGCGAACACGTCTGGACTGCGGCATTCGGCTTCCTTATTACTGCCGTTGGTCTGCCGGTATTAACCGTGGTGGCGCTGGCGAAAGTTGGCGGCGGTGTTGACAGCCTCAGCACGCCAATCGGTAAAGTTGCAGGCGTACTGCTGGCAACGGTTTGCTACCTGGCTGTGGGGCCGCTGTTCGCCACGCCGCGTACAGCCACCGTCTCCTTTGAAGTGGGGATTGCGCCGCTGACGGGGGATTCCGCACTGCCGCTGTTTATCTACAGCCTGGTCTATTTCGCTATCGTTATTCTGGTTTCGCTCTATCCGGGCAAACTGCTGGATACCGTGGGCAACTTCCTTGCGCCGCTGAAAATTATCGCGCTGGTCATCCTGTCTGTTGCCGCGATTGTCTGGCCTGCGGGTTCTATCAGCACGGCGACTGAGGCTTATCAAAACGCTGCGTTTTCTAACGGCTTCGTCAACGGCTATCTGACAATGGATACGCTGGGCGCAATGGTGTTTGGTATCGTTATTGTTAACGCGGCGCGTTCTCGTGGCGTTACCGAAGCGCGTCTGCTGACCCGTTATACCGTCTGGGCTGGCCTGATGGCGGGTGTCGGTCTGACTCTGCTTTACCTGGCGCTGTTCCGTCTGGGTTCAGATAGTGCGTCTCTGGTTGATCAGTCAGCAAACGGTGCGGCTATTCTGCACGCTTATGTTCAACACACCTTTGGCGGCGGCGGTAGCTTCCTGCTGGCGGCGTTAATCTTCATCGCTTGCCTGGTCACGGCGGTTGGCCTGACCTGCGCCTGCGCAGAGTTCTTTGCCCAGTACGTACCACTCTCTTACCGTACGCTGGTATTTATCCTCGGCGGCTTCTCGATGGTGGTGTCTAACCTCGGTTTGAGCCAATTGATTCAGATCTCTGTACCGGTGCTGACTGCCATTTATCCGCCGTGTATCGCACTGGTTGTATTAAGTTTTACACGCTCATGGTGGCATAATTCGTCCCGCGTGATTGCTCCGCCGATGTTTATCAGCCTGCTTTTTGGTATTCTCGACGGGATCAAAGCATCTGCATTCAGCGATATCTTACCGTCCTGGGCGCAGCGTTTACCGCTGGCCGAACAAGGTCTGGCGTGGTTAATGCCAACAGTGGTGATGGTGGTTCTGGCCATTATCTGGGATCGCGCGGCAGGTCGTCAGGTGACCTCCAGCGCCCACTAAATCACTGAAAATTTGTTTTAACCACGGGGCTGCGATGCCCCGTGGTTTTTTTATTGTGTTGATGGGTTAGGAATTGATGGAAAGTAAGAACAAGCTAAAGCGTGGGCTAAGTACCCGACACATACGCTTTATGGCACTGGGGTCAGCAATCGGCACCGGGCTGTTTTACGGTTCGGCAGATGCCATCAAAATGGCCGGTCCGAGCGTGTTGTTGGCCTATATTATTGGCGGGGTCGCGGCATATATCATTATGCGTGCGCTGGGGGAAATGTCGGTACATAACCCGGCTGCCAGCTCTTTCTCGCGTTATGCGCAGGAAAACCTCGGTCCGCTGGCAGGTTATATCACCGGCTGGACCTACTGCTTTGAAATCCTTATTGTCGCCATTGCCGATGTGACCGCTTTCGGTATCTATATGGGCGTCTGGTTCCCGACGGTGCCGCACTGGATTTGGGTGTTGAGCGTGGTGCTGATTATTTGCGCCATCAACCTGATGAGCGTGAAAGTGTTCGGCGAACTGGAGTTCTGGTTCTCATTCTTTAAAGTTGCCACCATTATCATCATGATTGTCGCCGGTTTCGGCATCATCATCTGGGGGATTGGCAACGGCGGACAACCGACGGGTATCCATAACCTGTGGAGCAATGGCGGCTTCTTCAGTAACGGCTGGCTTGGCATGGTGATGTCGTTACAAATGGTGATGTTTGCCTACGGTGGGATCGAAATTATCGGGATTACCGCCGGTGAAGCGAAAGATCCTGAGAAATCTATTCCGCGTGCGATTAACTCCGTGCCGATGCGTATTCTGGTGTTCTATGTTGGTACGCTGTTCGTCATTATGTCTATCTACCCGTGGAATCAGGTTGGCACTGCCGGTAGCCCGTTCGTGCTGACGTTCCAGCATATGGGCATTACCTTTGCTGCCAGCATTCTTAACTTTGTTGTGCTGACCGCTTCGCTGTCGGCAATTAACAGTGATGTATTTGGCGTAGGCCGTATGCTCCACGGTATGGCAGAGCAGGGCAGCGCGCCGAAAATTTTCAGCAAAACGTCGCGTCGCGGTATTCCGTGGGTTACGGTGCTGGTGATGACTACCGCGCTGCTGTTTGCGGTGTATCTGAACTACATCATGCCGGAAAACGTCTTCCTGGTGATCGCTTCGCTGGCAACCTTCGCCACGGTGTGGGTGTGGATTATGATCCTGCTGTCGCAAATTGCCTTCCGTCGCCGTTTGCCGCCAGAAGAAGTTAAGGCGCTGAAATTTAAAGTGCCGGGTGGGGTAGCAACGACCATCGGCGGGCTGATTTTCCTGCTCTTTATTATCGGGTTGATTGGTTATCACCCTGATACGCGTATCTCGCTGTACGTTGGTTTCGCGTGGATTGTTGTGCTGTTGATTGGCTGGATGTTTAAGCGTCGCCACGATCGTCAGCTGGCTGAAAACCAGTAATCCTTGCGTTCTGTAAGCCGGTTCAGGAGGAAATCCTGATCCGGCTATTCCGAAAGTTATCCGCCCCCGTCCTACTCCCCCAAATATCCTTCAGATGATGAGTGATCCTGCATTAGGCTATGGCAAGGTGATCAGATTTTCATCACAGGGGAGTTATGATGTTAAATGCATGGCACCTGCCGGTGCCCCCATTTGTTAAACAAAGCAAAGATCAACTGCTCATTACACTGTGGCTGACGGGCGAAGACCCACCGCAGCGCATTATGCTGCGCACAGAAAACGATAACGAAGAAACGTCAGTACCAATGCACAAACTGCGTAGTCAGCCGCAGCCAGGCGTCACCGCATGGCGTGCGGCGATTGATCTCTCCAGCGGACAACCCCGGCGGCGTTACGGTTTCAAACTGCTGTGGCACGATCGCCAGCGTTGGTTTACACCGCAGGGCTTCAGCCGAATGCCGCCGGCACGACTGGAGCAGTTTGCCGTCGATGTACCGGATATCGGCCCACAATGGGCTGCGGATCAGATTTTTTATCAGATCTTCCCTGATCGTTTCGCGCGTAGTCTTCCTCGTGAAGCAGAACAGGATCATGTCTATTACCATCACGCAGCCGGACAAGAGATCATCTTGCGTGACTGGGATGAACCGGTCACGGCGCAGGCGGGCGGATCAACGTTCTATGGCGGCGATCTGGACGGTATCAGCGAAAAACTGCCGTATCTGAAAAAACTCGGCGTGACGGCGCTGTATCTTAATCCGGTGTTCAAAGCTCCCAGCGTGCATAAATACGATACCGAAGATTATCGCCACGTTGACCCGCAGTTTGGCGGCGACGGAGCATTGCTGCGCTTACGCCACAATACACAGCAACAGGGAATGCGGCTGGTACTGGACGGCGTGTTTAACCACAGTGGCGATTCCCATGCCTGGTTTGACAGGCATAATCGAGGAGCGGGTGGCGCTTGTCACAACCCCGAATCGCCCTGGCGTGACTGGTACTCGTTTAGTGATGATGGCACGGCGCTCGACTGGCTGGGCTATGCCAGCCTGCCAAAGCTGGATTATCAGTCGGAAAGTCTGGTGAATGAAATTTATCGCGGCGAAGACAGCATTGTCCGCCACTGGCTGAAAGCACCGTGGAATATGGACGGTTGGCGGCTGGATGTAGTGCATATGCTGGGGGAAGCGGGTGGGGCGCGTAATAATTTGCAGCACGTCGCAGGGATCACCGAAGCGGCGAAAGAAACATTACCGGAAGCCTATATTGTTGGCGAGCATTTTGGCGATGCGCGGCAATGGCTGCAGGCTGATGTGGAAGATGCGGCCATGAACTATCGCGGCTTTACTTTCCCGTTGTGGGGATTTCTCGCCAATACCGACATCTCTTACGATCCGCAGCAGATTGACGCACGAACCTGTATGGCCTGGATGGATAATTATCGTGCCGGCCTTTCTCATCAACAGCAATTGCGTATGTTTAATCAGCTCGATAGCCACGATACTGCGCGATTTAAAACCTTGCTCGGTCGGGATGTTGCGCGCCTGCCGCTGGCGGTGGTCTGGCTGCTCACCTGGCCTGGCGTGCCCTGTATTTATTACGGTGATGAAGTGGGGCTGGATGGCAATAACGATCCATTTTGCCGCAAGCCATTCCCGTGGCAGCCGGAAAAACAAGATGCGGAGCTATTTTCGCTGTATCAGCGAATGATTGCGCTGCGTAAGAAGAGCCAGGCACTGCGTCGTGGTGGCTGTCAGGTGCTGTACGCGGAAGATAACGTGGTGGTGTTTGTGCGCGTGCTAAATCAGCAGCGTGTGCTGGTGGCGATCAACCGTGGCGACGCCTGTGAAGTAGTGCTGCCCGCATCGCCGTTGCTTAATGTCGCGCAATGGCAACGTAAAGAAGGTCACGGGCAACTGGCGGATGGCATTTTGACATTGCCTGCGATATCGGCGACGGTGTGGATGAATTAACGCCTTATAACGTCTTGTTCGACGCCTGCGCCATCATCCGGGGATAAAACTGCCAGAAGCGGGTTTCAAGGGCATCGTAATGGGCGTCTAAATCGTACCAGGAGTCACGCAGGGCATCCAGGCGTGGACGACGGCTTGCCATACCGTTTAACACGCTCTGGATGAAATCCATATCGCGATAACGCACCAGCCACTGCTCTGACCATAAGTAGTTGTTCAGATTGATAAAGCGTGGTGGGGAGTCCGGTAAAATCGTCATCACTTGTTCGCGGGCATAACAGACAAATTCCTCTAGCGGAAAATTGGGTGAGAGCTGCGACCAGTGGCGGGAAAGAAAATGATCCCACATGACATCCAGCGTGATAGGCGCAACCCGGCGGGTTTCACTACGAAACCACTCCCGCGCTTCGCGGACTTCCGGCAGATTGTCGGTTAATACGTCGATTCGCCGATGCATATGAATACCAGCCACGACGTCGGGTGGATAAATTTCATCGGGGTTTCCGCGAACGAAATCTGCCAGTAAGTTGCCAGAAAGCGAGCTTTCAGCGAGATGGGCTAAATGCAGGTGAGCTAAAAAATTCATCGATTATATTCTATCCAAATGGGGGTAAAGGTTGCAGGGAGAGCGCCCCGGCACTAGACTACCCGCCTCTTATTTTAGTCTGAGTCAGTGTCATGCGCGTTACCGATTTCTCCTTTGAATTGCCCGAATCCCTGATTGCCCACTATCCCATGCCTGAACGCAGTAGCTGTCGTTTACTGTCGCTGGACGGGCCAACGGGCGCGCTGACGCACGGTACTTTCACTGATTTACTCGATAAGCTCAACCCCGGCGATCTTCTGGTTTTTAACAATACCCGCGTGATCCCGGCACGCCTGTTTGGGCGTAAAGCCAGCGGCGGCAAGATTGAAGTGCTGGTTGAGCGGATGCTCGATGACAAACGCATTCTTGCGCATATTCGCGCTTCGAAAGCACCAAAGCCAGGCACTGAACTGCTGCTGGGCGATGACGAAAGCATTAAAGCAACAATGACTGCCCGCCACGGCGCATTGTTTGAAGTCGAATTTAATGATGACCGCTCGGTACTGGGTATTCTCAACAGCATCGGTCATATGCCGTTGCCTCCGTACATCGACCGTCCAGACGAAGATGCCGACCGCGAACTTTATCAAACGGTTTATAGCGAAAAACCGGGCGCGGTAGCAGCGCCGACAGCCGGACTGCATTTTGACGAACCTTTGCTTGAAAAATTGCGCGCCAAAGGCGTGGAGATGGCATTTGTGACCTTGCACGTTGGCGCGGGCACCTTCCAGCCGGTACGCGTTGACACTATTGAAGATCACATCATGCACTCGGAATACGCTGAAGTGCCGCAGGAGGTGGTTGATGCGGTGCTGGCAGCGAAAGCGCGCGGAAATCGGGTGATTGCGGTTGGCACCACCTCTGTACGCTCTCTGGAGAGCGCAGCACAGGCGGCGAAAAAAGATCTCATCGAACCGTTCTTTGACGATACCCAAATCTTTATCTATCCGGGCTTCCAGTACAAAGTGGTCGATGCGCTGGTGACTAACTTCCACCTGCCAGAGTCGACGCTGATTATGCTGGTTTCGGCATTTGCCGGTTACCAACACACGATGAACGCCTATAAAGCGGCGGTAGAAGAGAAATATCGCTTTTTTAGTTACGGTGATGCGATGTTTATCACGTACAATCCGCAGGCAATTAATGAGCGCGTCGGGGAGTAATTCTGCGGCGCTGGTTTAAACGTTGGACTGTTTTTCTGACGTAGTGGAGAAAAAATGAAATTTGAACTGGATACCACCGACGGTCGCGCACGCCGTGGTCGCCTGGTTTTCGATCGTGGCGTAGTGGAAACGCCTTGTTTTATGCCTGTTGGCACCTACGGCACCGTAAAAGGGATGACGCCGGAAGAAGTTGAAGCGACCGGCGCACAGATTATCCTTGGTAACACTTTCCACCTGTGGTTACGCCCGGGTCAGGAAATCATGAAGCTGCATGGCGATCTGCACGATTTCATGCAATGGAAAGGCCCAATCCTCACCGATTCCGGTGGTTTCCAGGTCTTCAGCCTTGGCGATATCCGTAAAATCACCGAACAGGGCGTACACTTCCGTAACCCGATCAACGGCGATCCGATTTTCCTCGATCCCGAAAAATCGATGGAGATTCAGTACGATCTTGGTTCAGATATCGTCATGATTTTTGACGAGTGTACGCCATATCCTGCTGACTGGGATTACGCTAAACGTTCGATGGAGATGTCTCTGCGTTGGGCGAAGCGTAGCCGTGAGCGTTTTGATAGCCTCGGTAACAAAAATGCGCTGTTTGGTATCATTCAGGGTAGCGTTTACGAAGATTTACGTGATATCTCTGTTAAAGGTCTGGTAGATATCGGTTTTGATGGCTACGCTGTCGGCGGTCTGGCTGTGGGTGAGCCGAAAGCAGATATGCACCGCATTCTGGAGCATGTGTGCCCGCAAATACCGGCAGACAAACCGCGTTACCTGATGGGCGTGGGTAAACCAGAAGATCTGGTTGAAGGCGTGCGTCGCGGTATCGATATGTTTGACTGCGTAATGCCAACACGTAATGCGCGTAACGGTCATCTGTTCGTGACCGATGGCGTGGTGAAAATCCGCAATGCGAAGTATAAGAGCGACACAGGGCCGCTCGATCCTGAGTGTGATTGCTACACCTGTCGCAATTATTCACGTGCCTACTTGCATCATCTCGACCGTTGCAACGAAATATTAGGCGCGCGACTCAACACCATTCATAACCTTCGTTACTACCAGCGTTTGATGGCGGGTTTACGCAAGGCTATTGAAGAGGGTAAATTAGAGAGCTTCGTAGCTGATTTTTACCAGCGTCAGGGGCGAGAAGTACCACCTTTGAACGTTGATTAATATTAATAATGAGGGAAATTTAATGAGCTTTTTTATTTCTGATGCGGTAGCGGCAACGGGTGCACCGGCACAAGGTAGCCCGATGTCTTTGATTTTGATGCTGGTGGTATTCGGTCTGATTTTCTATTTCATGATCCTGCGCCCACAGCAGAAGCGCACCAAAGAACACAAAAAGCTGATGGACTCCATTGCTAAAGGTGATGAAGTGCTGACGAACGGTGGCCTGGTTGGTCGCGTAACCAAAGTAGCGGAAAACGGCTACATTGCTATCGCGCTGAATGACACCACTGAAGTAGTTATTAAACGTGACTTCGTAGCTGCCGTTCTGCCGAAAGGCACCATGAAGGCGCTGTAATTAAAATTTTTCCCTAAGGGAATTGCCGTGTTAAACCGTTATCCTTTGTGGAAGTACGTCATGCTGATCGTGGTGATTGTCATCGGTCTGCTGTATGCGCTTCCCAACCTGTTTGGTGAGGATCCGGCTGTTCAGATCACTGGTGCGCGCGGAGTCGCCGCCAGTGAGCAAACGCTGATCCAGGTCCAGAAAACGTTACAAGAAGAAAAAATAACTGCTAAGTCTGTGGCACTGGAAGAGGGCGCTATTCTTGCGCGCTTCGACTCCACTGATACCCAACTGCGCGCTCGTGAAGCATTAATGGGCGTTATGGGTGACAAATACGTCGTGGCGCTTAACCTTGCCCCGGCAACGCCGCGCTGGCTGGCAGCTATTCACGCTGAGCCGATGAAGCTCGGTCTTGACCTGCGTGGCGGCGTTCACTTCCTGATGGAAGTGGATATGGACACCGCGCTTGGCAAGCTCCAGGAACAAAATATCGATAGCCTGCGCAGCGACCTGCGCGAAAAAGGCATCCCGTATACCACCGTTCGTAAAGAAAACAACTACGGCCTGAGCATTACCTTCCGTGACTCTAATGCGCGTGATGAAGCCATTGCGTATCTGAGCAAGCGTCATCCTGATCTGGTGATTAGCAGTCAGGGCAGCAACCAGTTGCGCGCGGTAATGAGCGATGCACGTCTGAGCGAAGCGCGTGAATATGCGGTGCAGCAGAACATCAACATTCTGCGTAACCGTGTAAACCAGCTTGGTGTTGCTGAGCCAGTGGTACAGCGCCAGGGCGCTGACCGTATCGTTGTTGAACTGCCGGGTATCCAGGATACCGCTCGCGCGAAAGAGATTCTGGGCGCGACGGCAACGCTGGAATTCCGTCTGGTAAACACCAACGTTGACCAGGCCGCTGCCGCGTCTGGCCGCGTACCGGGTGACTCTGAAGTGAAACAGACCCGCGAAGGTCAGCCGGTTGTGCTGTACAAACGCGTGATCCTGACCGGTGACCATATCACCGACTCCACTTCCAGCCAGGACGAATACAACCAACCGCAGGTTAACATCTCGCTCGACAGCGCAGGTGGCAACATCATGTCTAACTTCACTAAGGACAACATCGGTAAACCGATGGCGACCCTGTTTGTGGAGTACAAAGACAGCGGTAAGAAAGACGCAAACGGTCGTGCTGTACTGGTTAAGCAGGAAGAGGTGATTAACATCGCTAATATCCAGTCTCGTCTGGGTAACAGCTTCCGTATCACTGGCATCAACAACCCGAACGAAGCTCGTCAGCTGTCACTTCTGCTGCGTGCTGGTGCATTGATCGCGCCAATTCAGATTGTTGAAGAACGTACCATTGGCCCGACTCTGGGTATGCAGAACATTGAACAGGGGCTGGAGGCGTGTCTCGCCGGTCTGCTGGTTTCTATTCTGTTCATGATCCTCTTCTATAAGAAGTTTGGTCTGATTGCGACCAGTGCTCTGGTTGCCAACCTGATCTTGATCGTCGGTATTATGTCACTGTTGCCAGGTGCAACGCTGAGTATGCCGGGCATCGCGGGTATCGTCTTAACCCTTGCGGTGGCGGTCGATGCGAACGTACTGATCAACGAACGTATTAAAGAAGAGTTGAGCAACGGGCGTACTGTTCAGCAGGCAATTGATGAAGGTTATCGCGGTGCATTCAGTTCCATCTTTGATGCGAACATCACCACGTTGATTAAAGTCATCATCCTGTACGCAGTGGGAACCGGGGCAATTAAAGGGTTCGCGATTACTACCGGTATCGGTGTGGCAACGTCGATGTTTACCGCGATTGTTGGTACACGTGCCATCGTAAACCTGCTATATGGCGGCAAGCGCGTCAAGAAGCTGTCAATCTGAGGAGTGCGATGTGGCACAGGAATATACTGTTGAACAACTAAACCACGGCCGTAAAGTCTATGACTTTATGCGCTGGGACTACTGGGCTTTTGGCATCTCTGGTCTGCTGTTAATCGCCGCTATCGTCATTATGGGCGTGCGCGGCTTTAACTGGGGGCTGGATTTCACCGGTGGTACGGTTATTGAAATTACGCTCGAAAAGCCGGCTGAAATTGACGTAATGCGTGATGCATTGCAAAAAGCCGGTTTTGAAGAGCCGATGCTGCAAAACTTCGGTAGCAGCCATGACATCATGGTCCGTATGCCGCCAGCTGAAGGCGAAACGGGCGGTCAGGTACTGGGCAGCCAGGTTCTGAAGGTGATTAACGAATCCACCAATCAGAACGCGGCGGTGAAGCGTATTGAGTTCGTCGGTCCGAGCGTGGGGGCAGACCTTGCGCAAACCGGCGCAATGGCGCTGATGGCGGCGCTGCTGTCTATCCTTGTGTACGTAGGTTTCCGCTTTGAGTGGCGACTGGCGGCAGGGGTTGTTATCGCGCTGGCGCACGACGTTATCATTACGCTGGGTATTTTGTCGTTATTCCATATCGAGATTGACCTGACCATTGTGGCATCGTTGATGTCGGTTATCGGTTACTCGCTTAACGACAGTATCGTGGTATCGGACCGTATTCGTGAAAACTTCCGCAAGATCCGTCGTGGTACGCCTTACGAAATCTTTAACGTGTCCTTGACCCAGACGCTGCACCGTACCTTGATCACATCCGGTACTACCTTGATGGTTATCCTGATGCTGTATCTCTTTGGTGGTCCGGTACTGGAAGGTTTCTCGCTGACTATGCTTATCGGTGTTTCCATCGGTACGGCATCTTCCATCTATGTTGCATCGGCGCTGGCTCTGAAACTGGGCATGAAGCGTGAGCACATGCTGCAGCAGAAAGTGGAAAAAGAAGGGGCGGATCAACCGTCAATTCTGCCGTAAGTGTGTTTTAAAGTAGTTCAGTTAAAAACCGTGGCGTTTTTGCGCTGCGGTTTTTTTTGGTTATTGCATATTGAACTGAATACAGCTTTGGTTGTAGAAAGAGTTCTGACATATACTTTGTATTAATAGTTAATACATGGAGATCGCTTATGCGCAAAATTACCTCAGTAAGCGTTGGCGAACAACTGGATAGTTTCATCACCCGAATGGTTCAGTCTGGTCGTTATGGTTCGGCCAGTGAAGTGATGCGTTCGGCGCTTCGTCTATTGGAACAACAAGAATCCAGGGATGAGGCTGTCAGAAATGCTGTTATTGAAGGTCTTGAGAGCGGTGAAAGTTCGATGACGCTTCGTGATATCGCAGCAGAAAGGAAGCAAAAACATCGTGTATAAGCTTAGCGGAAAAGCTGTTGAAGATTTCAGAGGGATCTATGACTACACGCTGGGAAAGTTTGGTGAGGAGCAGGCGGATCGCTATACCGACTCTCTCGGCATTTTTTTGGATACACTCTCTCAAATGCCCGAGATTGGGCAAGACTATGATGCGATTCCAGAGGTAAAGAAGATCGCATTTAGGTTTCACACTGTTTATTACGTTATAAGAGTAGATGACATTCTTATTGCGCGCATTCTTCATCAACTGATGGAACCTCGCCGTCACTGGTAATGTGAGAATTTCTTGACTCAGGATTGCGAAAATCCCCGCATCTTGGGAAACTGCGCGTAACCCTACATTTTATCCAGGTAACTTTTCATGGCTATCATCCCAAAAAACTATGCGCGGTTAGAAAACGGTTATCGCGAAAAGGCGCTGAAACTCTACCCGTGGGTGTGCGGACGTTGCTCCCGCGAGTTTGTCTATTCCAACCTGCGTGAACTTACCGTTCACCACATTGATCACGACCATACCAATAACCCGGAAGATGGCAGTAACTGGGAATTGCTTTGTCTCTATTGCCACGATCATGAGCATTCGAAATATACCGAAGCGGATCAGTATGGTACGACGGTTATCGCAGGTGAAGATGCGCAGAAAGATGTTGGTGAAGCGAAATATAATCCGTTCGCTGATTTAAAAGCGATGATGAACAAGAAGAAGTGATAAAAAATGCCGGATGTTGCATCCGGCATTTCAACTATTAGAAGTTGTAACCTACCACCAGGTAACCACCCCAGCCGGTAGAGCGAACGTTGAAGTTGCCGTTGCCGAAGTTCAGCTCTGCATCGTCGTTCCACTGACCACCGTCGTGCCAGTAACGAGCAACGACAGAGTAGTGCCAGTGATCGTAGTTCAGAGCCAGAATATGGCTGGAAGCGATAGAGTTATTGGTACGCGTCTTAATACCGTTGATTGCGTTACCGCTGTCATCACCCAGATCGGAACCCCAGTCGAAGTTGGTGAAGCCGATGTAGCTCAGCTGACCGCCCCACAGATCGGTAATCGGCACAAAGTATTTAATTTTGAAACGGTAACCGTCCCACTCGTTTTCGTTCGCTGCGCCGTAGTTCTGCCACTGGTATTTCGCATACACGTTCATGGACAGGCTCATCGGCAGGCCAGTGTCGATGTCCGTACCCAGACCCATGTACCAGGTGCTCTGGCGACCATCTTTATTACGACCCATGTCGTAAATGTAGTTGTTCGCGAAGTACCACTCTTTGAACGGACCGAAGCTAAGGTCAGTATTGGTCAGCTTGTCGATGGAGAAACGCGGTTCGATTTCCATAAACAGCGGAGAACCGTGGTTCCAGATACCTTTTGCATCGGAGTTACCGCCGAAGAATACCGGCGCATCCGCATAACCATAGAAGTCGAACCAGTCTTTTTTAGCGAATGCTTCGTACTCGAGGTAGGTATCGTTGCGGATCTGCGGTCCGAAACGGGTGTGATAACTTCCGACAACGTTAACGCTCTGGTGCCACCAGTCGGAGAGATACTGCGGTTTGTCGTTTTCAGCTGCGTTGACAGTAAAAGACGAAGAGAGCGCCAGTACCGCACCGGCTGCCAGTAATGTTTTTTTCATATGTATGCCACTGTTTGAAAATCCCTTGCGGGAGTGAAAAAGGCGCAAATTGCGTTTCTAAATATTACGTATACAGAGGAGCCTATTATAAAAATCATTGCTCACAAAAATATGTTGCGTTTCACAGTTCTATCATTTACGTAATCGATTGCGTTCACGTTTACACATATTCGGGCGGGGATTGTACTGACTTTCACCCTTGTTGCAAACTTTTACTATCAATCCGGGTGATGTAAGTGGAGTAACAAAATAATGGGAGAAGATGTTGCGAGACGCACAAAACGCCCCGCCAAACGTTTATTGCATAACAGGCTGAATGTCGTGAATGCGTACAAAGCCTAATTGTTCAGGCGTGATGCCATTTAACTGTAGCGGGATGTCAACATCGCTGGGGGCGAGGAGACTTGCCGGTGCGTTAATCAATTGATTCTGCACATTGATTTCCTGAAAGTTATCTATTGTTCCCTGAATTTGCCCATATTCAACGGTTCCGCTGAATGCGGGTAAAGGGTCATTGGATTCGCCCTGAATCCGTAAGGTCAGCGTAGTGCCATCTGCATTTGGCACAATATTCATAAGCGACATTCGTAAGGTGCCGATCTGACTTTCCAGACGTGCGGCTGTTTTCGAGCCCGGCAGAAGGTAAACCCCACTGCTGGATTTTTCATTCAGCCTGTTTTGCTGAGTGATTTTGACGGTTTCTTTATTGAGCTGCGTCATCTCTTTATTCAGCGTGCTGACGCTGTGTTTCATCTGGCGCACTTCGCTTTGCTGTACACAGGCGCTTAAGCTGAACAGGCTTCCCAGCAGGAGTAGTCGAATAACTTTAGTGTTCATAGGTCGTCCCTTTCTTGTCGCAATTAGCTTAATAGTAGAGCGTAAAAACAGCGAAAACATCGATCCTTTGTCTCAAAAGCGTTGCGCCTTTGTTGTATCGTCAGTTCAGGGTAAAATAGGTTTCTGTTAACCACCTGGTCAGGACGCCGTATGCATTGCCCATTCTGTTTCGCCGTGGACACTAAGGTTATTGACTCTCGTCTCGTGGGCGAGGGTTCATCCGTACGCCGCCGTCGGCAGTGTCTGGTGTGTAATGAACGTTTCACCACCTTTGAAGTGGCGGAACTGGTTATGCCGCGCGTTGTAAAAAGCAACGACGTGCGTGAACCGTTTAATGAAGAGAAATTGCGCAGCGGAATGCTGCGGGCGCTGGAAAAACGTCCGGTAAGTTCCGACGACGTCGAAATGGCGATCAACCATATAAAGTCACAGCTCCGCGCCACCGGTGAGCGTGAAGTGCCGAGCAAGATGATTGGCAATCTGGTGATGGAACAATTGAAAAAACTCGATAAAGTCGCCTATATCCGTTTTGCCTCTGTCTATCGCAGTTTCGAAGATATCAAAGAATTTGGCGAAGAGATCGCGCGCCTGGAGGATTAAACCGTGCAGGACGAGTATTACATGGCGCGGGCGCTAAAGCTGGCGCAACGAGGACGTTTTACTACTCACCCAAACCCAAATGTCGGGTGCGTCATTGTGAAAGATGGCGAAATTGTCGGAGAAGGTTACCATCACCGTGCGGGTGAACCACATGCCGAAGTACACGCGTTGCGTATGGCGGGTGAAAAAGCCAAAGGTGCGACCGCCTATGTCACACTCGAACCTTGCAGTCATCATGGTCGAACGCCGCCGTGCTGTGACGCACTCATCGCCGCTGGCGTAGCGCGCGTGGTCGCTGCGATGCAGGATCCGAACCCGCAGGTCGCCGGGCGTGGGCTTTACCGCCTGCAACAGGCTGGCATTGATGTCAGCCACGGTCTGATGATGAGTGAAGCCGAGCAATTGAATAAAGGCTTTCTTAAACGAATGCGCACCGGCTTTCCTTATATCCAGTTAAAACTTGGCGCATCGCTTGATGGTCGTACAGCGATGGCGAGCGGTGAGAGTCAGTGGATCACTTCCCCCCAGGCGCGGCGCGATGTACAACGTCTGCGTGCGCAAAGTCATGCCATTTTAACCAGTAGCGCCACGGTGCTGGCGGACGATCCGGCCTTAACGGTGCGTTGGTCTGAACTGGATGAACAAACTCAGGCGCTCTATCCGCAACAAAATCTGCGCCAGCCGGTGCGCGTCGTCATTGACAGTCAGAATCGCGTGACGCCAGAACACCGCATTGTGCAACAGCCGGGCGAGACCTGGTTTGCACGAACGCAGGATGACGCCCGCGAGTGGCCGGAAACAGTGCGCACCTTGCTGATCCCGGAACATAACGGGCATCTGGATTTGGTTGTGCTGATGATGCAACTGGGCAAGCAACAAATTAATAGTGTGTGGGTAGAGGCGGGACCAACGCTCGCTGGCGCACTGCTACAGGCCGGTTTAGTCGATGAGCTGATTGTCTATATCGCACCTAAACTTTTAGGTAGCGACGCCCGTGGATTATGTACGCTGCCGGGGCTTGAGAAGTTAGCCGACGCCCCCCAATTTAAATTCAAAGAGATACGTCATGTAGGCCCGGATGTTTGCCTGCATTTAGTGGGTGCATGATCTCCCGGCTCGAAAGGGAAGCAGCGCACGAAATATTATGCTAAAATCCGCCCCCCTGCGGGGCCATACTCGAACCCGAAGGAAAAAAATGAACATTATTGAAGCTAACGTTGCTACCCCGGACGCTCGCGTCGCCATCACCATTGCGCGTTTCAACAACTTTATCAATGACAGCCTGCTGGAAGGTGCGATTGACGCACTGAAACGTATTGGTCAGGTAAAAGATGAAAATATTACCGTTGTTTGGGTGCCAGGTGCTTATGAGCTGCCGCTGGCGGCAGGCGCACTGGCTAAAACCGGTAAATACGACGCGGTGATTGCGCTGGGTACGGTTATTCGTGGTGGAACTGCCCACTTTGAATACGTCGCTGGTGGTGCAAGCAACGGCCTGGCACATGTTGCCCAGGACAGCGAAATTCCGGTTGCTTTTGGGGTTCTGACCACCGAAAGCATTGAACAAGCGATCGAACGTGCTGGCACCAAAGCTGGTAACAAAGGTGCAGAAGCTGCACTGACCGCGCTTGAAATGATTAATGTATTGAAAGCCATCAAGGCCTGAAATTAGTAAGGGGAAATCCGTGAAACCTGCTGCTCGTCGCCGCGCTCGTGAGTGTGCCGTCCAGGCGCTCTACTCCTGGCAGTTGTCCCAGAACGACATCGCTGATGTTGAATACCAGTTCCTGGCTGAACAGGATGTAAAAGACGTTGACGTCCTGTACTTCCGTGAGCTGCTGGCCGGGGTGGCGACTAACACCGCATACCTCGACGGACTGATGAAGCCATATCTGTCCCGCCTGCTGGAAGAGCTGGGTCAGGTAGAAAAAGCGGTACTGCGCATTGCGCTGTACGAGCTGTCTAAACGTAGCGATGTGCCGTATAAAGTGGCCATTAACGAAGCGATCGAACTGGCAAAATCGTTCGGCGCAGAAGACAGCCATAAGTTCGTCAACGGCGTACTCGATAAAGCAGCACCTGTGATTCGCCCTAACAAAAAGTGATATCCAGGCCGGCAGAGTAACGGAAAGCATTTCCGCACTCTCCGGCCTTTTCTTTTTTACCTGCTGAGGCATAACGTATGGCATGTGGCGAGTTCTCCCTGATTGCCCGTTATTTTGACCGTGTAAGAAGCTCTCGTCTTGATGTCGAACTTGGCATCGGTGACGATTGTGCACTTCTCAATATCCCCGAGAAACAGACCCTGGCGATCAGCACCGATACGCTGGTGGCGGGCAATCACTTCCTCCCTGATATCGATCCTGCGGATCTGGCATATAAAGCACTGGCGGTAAACTTAAGCGATCTGGCGGCGATGGGCGCCGATCCGGCCTGGCTGACGCTGGCATTGACTTTACCGAACGTAGACGAAGCGTGGCTTGAATCTTTCAGCGACAGTCTTTTCGAGCTGCTTAATTATTACGATATGCAACTCATTGGTGGCGATACCACGCGTGGACCGCTATCGATGACGTTGGGTATCCACGGCTTTGTCCCGATGGGACGAGCTTTAACGCGCTCTGGTGCGAAACCGGGTGACTGGATTTATGTGACTGGTACGCCGGGCGATAGCGCCGCCGGGCTGGCGATTTTGCAAAACCGTTTGCAGGTTGCCGATGCTAAAGATGCGGAGTATTTAATCAAACGTCACCTCCGCCCATCGCCGCGAATTTTACAGGGGCAGGCATTGCGCGATCTGGCGAGTTCAGCCATCGATCTCTCTGACGGCCTGATCTCCGATCTCGGGCATATCGTGAAAGCCAGCGACTGCGGCGCACGCATTGACCTGACATTGTTGCCATTCTCTGACGCACTTTCACGTCACGTCGAACCGGAACAGGCGTTGCGCTGGGCGCTCTCTGGCGGTGAAGATTACGAGTTGTGTTTCACTGTGCCGGAACTGAACCGTGGCGCGCTGGATGTGGCTCTCGGACACCTGGGCGTACCGTTTACCTGTATCGGGCAAATGACCGCCGATATCGAAGGGCTTTGTTTTGTTCGCGACGGCGAACCTGTCACGTTAGACTGGAAAGGATATGACCATTTTGCCACGCCATAAAGATGTCGCGAAAAGTCGCCTGAAAATGAGTAACCCGTGGCACTTATTGGCTACGGGGTTCGGGAGTGGGTTAAGTCCGATTGTCCCTGGTACGATGGGCTCGCTGGCGGCGATCCCATTCTGGTATCTGATGACCTTTTTGCCCTGGCAGCTCTATTCACTGGTGGTGATGCTGGGGATCTGTATCGGCGTCTATCTTTGCCATCAGACTGCGAAGGATATGGGCGTGCACGATCACGGCAGTATCGTCTGGGATGAATTTATCGGCATGTGGATCACCCTGATGGCGCTGCCGACCAATGACTGGCAGTGGGTTGCCGCCGGGTTTGTGATTTTCCGTATTCTGGATATGTGGAAACCGTGGCCGATCCGTTGGTTTGATCGCAATGTGCATGGCGGCATGGGGATCATGATCGATGATATTGTCGCCGGGGTGATTTCCGCTGGAATACTCTATTTTATCGGCCATCACTGGCCGCTGGGTATTCTGTCGTAGGCCGAATAAGGCGTTCACGCCGCGCGCACCGATGCCTGATACGACGCTTGTCGCGTCTTATCAGGCCTGGATTTCTATTTAAATCCCACCATCGGATGCGGTTTATACGGTGTTTCCAGTTCGGCAATTTGTTCCGGCTTCAAGGTGATATCCACCGCATTCAGTAACTCATCTAGCTGTTCTTCCCGCGACGTACCAATAATCGGTGCGGCAATGCCCGGTTTGCTCAATAACCACGCCAGCGCCACTTGTGCCCGCGTAGCACCCAATTCTTCACTCACGCCCGTTAATCGTTCTGCAATCTGCGCGTCATTTTCGTCGCTTTCGTTGTAGAGATTTTTTCCTACTTCATCGGAAACTAATCGTGCGGTAGTTTCTCCCCACGGACGAGTCAGACGTCCCCGCGCCAGCGGACTCCACGGGATCACCGCCACGCCCTCCTGATAACACAGCGGCAGCATCTCGCGCTCTTCTTCGCGATAAATCAGATTGTAGTGATCCTGCATACTGACAAACTGTGCCCAGCCGTGCTGTTTTTGCAGCTCCAGCGCCTGAGCAAACTGGGAGGCGTGCATCGATGACGCGCCGATATAACGCGCTTTCCCGGCTTTTACGACGTCATTCAGGGCTTCAAGCGTCTCTTCGATCGGCGTGTTGTAATCCCAGCGATGAATTTGCAGGATATCGACATAATCCATACCGAGACGACGCAGGCTGTCGTCAATAGAGCGCAAAATTTGTGCGCGGGATAATCCTTCTGGTAAATCACCAACGCGATGGAATACTTTGGTGGCAACGACCACATCTTCACGGCGGGCGAAATCCTGCAATGCGCGACCGACGATCTCTTCGCTGCTGCCGTCAGAATAACTGTTGGCGGTATCAAAGAAATTTATGCCGCCTTCCAGCGCACGTTTGATGATTGGACGGCTGCTCTCTTCCGGCAGTGTCCATGCGTGATTACCGCGATCTGGCTCGCCAAAGGTCATACAGCCGAGGCAAAGTCGGGAAACGCGAAGGTCGGTTTTTCCTAAGGGGTTGTATTGCATGCTGCCACTCCTGCCATGAATAATTTCTTAAGCATAGCAGGAGTGGAGTAGGGATTATGCCAGCCAGGCCTTGATTTTGGCTTCCATACCGGCGGCATCGAGGCCGAGCTCGGCGCGCATTTCTTCCTGAGTTCCTTGCGGAATAAAGAAATCCGGCAGGCCAATGTTCAGTACAGGCACGGGTTTACGATGAGCCATCAGCACTTCGTTAACGCCACTGCCCGCGCCGCCCATAATGGCGTTCTCTTCAACGGTAACCAGCGCCTCATGGCTGGCGGCCATTTCCAGAATTAACGCTTCATCAAGCGGCTTAACAAAACGCATATCAACCAGCGTAGCGTTCAGCGATTCGGCGACTTTCACCGCTTCCGGCATCAATGTACCAAAGTTGAGGATCGCCAGTTTCTCACCGCGACGCTTCACAATACCTTTGCCAATCGGCAGTTTTTCCAGCGGCGTCAGCTCCACGCCGACCGCATTGCCGCGCGGGTAGCGCACCGCTGACGGCCCCTCGTTATAGTGATAGCCGGTATAGAGCATCTGGCGACATTCGTTTTCATCGCTTGGGGTCATAATGACCATTTCCGGAATGCAGCGCAGATAAGAGAGATCAAAAGCGCCCTGGTGGGTCTGACCATCAGCACCAACAATACCCGCGCGGTCGATGGCGAACAGAACCGGGAGTTTTTGAATTGCCACGTCATGCAGTACCTGATCATAGGCGCGTTGCAGGAAGGTGGAGTAGATCGCCACGATTGGTTTGTACCCACCAATCGCCAGACCCGCAGCAAAGGTCACTGCGTGTTGCTCGGCAATTGCCACATCAAAATAGCGATCCGGGAATTTACGTGAAAACTCGACCATGCCGGAACCTTCACGCATCGCCGGAGTAATCGCCATCAGCTTGTTGTCTTTCGCTGCCGTTTCGCACAACCAGTCGCCAAAGATTTTTGAATAGCTTGGTAAACCGCCGCTACTTTTCGGCAGACAACCGCTGGAGGGATCAAATTTAGGCACGGCGTGGAAGGTGATTGGGTCTTTTTCTGCCGGTTCATAACCACGACCTTTTTTGGTCATGATATGCAGAAACTGCGGGCCTTTCAGGTCGCGCATGTTCTTTAGCGTAGTGATAAGCCCCAGCACATCGTGACCGTCAACCGGGCCGATGTAGTTAAAGCCCAGCTCTTCAAACAACGTGCCAGGCACCACCATGCCTTTAATATGTTCTTCGGTACGTTTGAGCAGCTCTTTAATTGGCGGCACGCCAGAGAAAACTTTTTTCCCGCCTTCGCGCAGAGAAGAGTAAAGCTTACCAGAAAGCAGCTGCGCCAGATGGTTGTTGAGCGCGCCGACATTTTCGGAAATCGACATTTCATTGTCGTTGAGGACTACCAGCATATCAGGACGGATATCGCCCGCATGGTTCATCGCTTCAAACGCCATGCCAGCGGTAATCGCGCCATCGCCAATTACACAGACGGTGCGGCGATTTTTGCCTTCTTTCTCGGCAGCAACCGCAATACCAATTCCGGCACTGATGGAGGTTGATGAATGCCCGACGCTTAATACGTCATATTCGCTTTCGCCGCGCCACGGGAACGGGTGCAGACCACCTTTCTGACGGATGGTGCCGATTTTGTCGCGGCGTCCGGTCAAAATTTTATGCGGATAAGCCTGATGTCCCACATCCCAAATCAATTGGTCAAACGGGGTGTTGTAGACATAGTGCAGCGCCACGGTCAGTTCGACCGTGCCCAGCCCGGAGGCGAAGTGCCCGCTGGAACGGCTCACGCTGTCGAGTAAATAGCGGCGCAGTTCGTCGCAGAGTTTCGGTAAACTCTCTTTTGGCAACAGTCGTAACTCCTGGGTGGAGTCGACCAGTGCCAGGGTCGGGTATTTGGCAATATCAAAACTCATCAGGGGCCTATTAATACTTATTGTTTATTTATTACGCTGGATGATGTAGTCCGCTAGCGCTTCCAGTGCCGAGGTATCGAGTGACTGTTCAGCCAGTTGTTTCAGCGACTGGCGGGCATCGTCGATCAGATCCCGGGCTTTCTTCCGGGCTTGCTCAAGACCCAGAAGTGCAGGGTAGGTACTTTTACCAAGTTGCTGGTCGGCACCCTGGCGTTTTCCCAACGTTGCAGTATCTCCCACCACATCCAGGATGTCATCCTGAACCTGGAAGGCAAGGCCGATGCTCTCTGCATACTTGTCGAGTACTGGCAGTGCATTTCGTCCTTTATCTCCGGCGCTTAATGCGCCAAGGCGAACGGCGGCGCGAATCAATGCGCCGGTTTTATGGCGATGAATACGCTCGAGTGCGTCCAGAGGTACGTGTTTGCCTTCTGCGTCTAAATCTAATGCCTGACCGCCGCACATTCCGGCAATTCCGCTGGCGTTTGCCAGTTCAGAAATCATCGCAATTCTGTCGCGATCTGACACTTCCGGCATATCGGCATCGCTTAAAATCGAGAACGCCAGCGTTTGTAAAGCATCGCCAGCGAGAATCGCGTTCGCTTCACCAAATTTCACATGGCAGGTCGGCAACCCACGACGCAGATCGTCATCATCCATTGCCGGTAAATCATCATGAATTAATGAGTAAGCGTGGATACACTCTACGGCAGCAGCGGGTGCGTCTAACGTGCTCATGCTAACGCCGAGCATTTGACCAGTAGCATAAACCAGGAACGGTCGCAGGCGCTTACCACCTAATAATGCGCCATACTGCATGGTTTCTACCACGGGAGTGTTCTGAAAGGGCAGTGGGGCGATAAAACGGCTCAGCGCCTGGTTGGCCTGCTTAACACAGGCTTCGAGTTGCTGCGGAAAGTCCATTACTCATTGTCCGGTGTAAAAGGTGTTGGAGAGGCGTCTTCGTTGTCAGACAGCAGGATTTGTACGCGCTGTTCGGCTTGTTGTAATTTGGCCTGCCCTTGACGTGCCAGCTGCACGCCACGTTCGAACTCGTTCAGTGCCTCTTCCAGCGGCAGGTCGCCACTTTCCAGACGGGTCACAATCTGTTCCAGCTCGCTTAGCGCCTTTTCAAAGCTGGCGGGCGCCTCATTTTTCTTCGGCATAATGAATGTCTGACTCTCAATATTTTACGCCCCGCCATGGTAACGGACTCAGGGCAAATAGCAAATAACGCGCAATGGTAAGGTGATGTGCGCAGCAAAGCGATGTTAGTGGTATACTTCCGCGCCTGGATGCAGCCGCAGGTGTGGGCTGCTGTATTTTTCCCTATACAAGTCGCTTAAGACTTGCCAACGAACCATTGCCGCCATGAAGTTTATCATTAAATTGTTCCCGGAAATCACCATCAAGAGCCAATCTGTGCGCTTGCGCTTTATAAAAATCCTTACCGGGAATATTCGTAACGTTTTAAAGCACTATGATGAGACGCTCGCTGTCGTCCGTCACTGGGATAACATCGAAGTTCGCGCAAAAGATGAAAACCAGCGTCTGGCCATTCGCGACGCCCTGACCCGTATTCCGGGTATTCACCATATTCTCGAAGTCGAAGACGTGCCGTTTACTGACATGCACGATATTTTTGAGAAAGCGTTGGTTCAGTATCGCGATCAGCTGGAAGGAAAAACCTTCTGCGTACGCGTGAAGCGCCGTGGCAAACATGATTTTAGCTCGATTGATGTGGAACGTTACGTCGGCGGCGGTTTAAATCAGCATATTGAATCCGCGCGCGTGAAGCTGACTAACCCGGATGTGACTGTCCATCTGGAAGTTGAAGACGATCGTCTGCTGCTGATCAAAGGGCGCTACGAAGGTATTGGTGGTTTCCCGATCGGCACCCAGGAAGATGTGCTGTCGCTGATCTCCGGCGGTTTTGACTCCGGCGTTTCCAGCTATATGTTGATGCGTCGCGGCTGCCGCGTGCATTACTGCTTCTTTAACCTCGGCGGCGCGGCGCATGAAATCGGCGTTCGTCAGGTGGCACATTATCTGTGGAACCGCTTCGGTAGCTCTCACCGCGTGCGTTTTGTCGCCATTAACTTCGAGCCGGTAGTCGGGGAAATTCTTGAGAAAATCGACGACGGTCAGATGGGGGTTATCCTCAAACGTATGATGGTGCGTGCCGCGTCTAAAGTGGCTGAACGTTACGGCGTGCAGGCGCTGGTCACCGGCGAGGCGCTGGGCCAGGTGTCCAGCCAGACGCTGACCAACCTGCGCCTGATTGATAACGTCTCCGATACGTTGATCCTGCGTCCGCTGATCTCTTACGACAAAGAGCACATCATTAATCTTGCTCGCCAGATTGGCACCGAAGACTTTGCCCGCACGATGCCGGAATATTGCGGTGTGATCTCCAAGAGCCCGACGGTGAAAGCGGTTAAATCGAAGATTGAAGCGGAAGAAGAGAAGTTCGACTTCAGCATTCTCGACAAAGTGGTTGAGGAAGCGAATAACGTTGATATCCGCGAAATCGCCCAGCAGACCGAGCAGGAAGTGGTGGAAGTGGAAACCGTTAATGGCTTCGGCCCGAACGACGTGATCCTCGATATCCGTTCTATCGATGAACAGGAAGATAAACCACTGAAAGTCGAAGGGATTGATGTGGTTTCTCTGCCGTTCTATAAACTGAGCACCAAATTTGGCGATCTCGACCAGAATAAAACCTGGCTGTTGTGGTGTGAGCGCGGGGTGATGAGCCGTCTGCAGGCGCTCTATCTGCGCGAGCAGGGCTTTAACAATGTGAAGGTGTATCGCCCGTAATTTGTAGTTTTAACGTCGCATCTGGTCAGATGCGACGTTTACCGCATCCGACATTACTCGTAATAATTATAAATCCCTGCCGCCATCACCAGTTGTGATGCCACCTCATGGGCTTTCTCGCGTCCAACCAGCAGGTCAATAATTTTCAGACCAAAATCAATAGCCGTGCCCGGTCCCTGACTGGTCAGCAGTTTTACCCGTGCATCCCAGACGACGCGCTTGTCCTGCCATTGTTCAGCGGGAATTTTGTCTTTCAGCGTTGGGAAACCGGTCATGTTGCCAATCGGGAAGATATCGTGCGGGATCAGCACGGTGGCTGGCGTGGCGCAAATAGCCGCGACGATACGCCCGGAACGGTGGAACTGTTTAACGGTTTCAACCAGCAGGGTGCTATCGCGAAAACACTCCGCGCCTTTAATGCCGCCAGGCAGTACGATCACGTCATATTCGCCATCCGCCACTTCGACCAGCGGCGCATCCGCCAGCAGCTTCACGCCGCGCGAGCAGGTAATCGCCAGGTTGCCATCGCTGGCTACGCTGGCAGTGGTGACATTAATACCACCGCGAACCAGCAGATCGATAGTGGTGACCGCTTCGGTTTCTTCACTACCAGGGGCGAGGCAAACCAGTGCTGATGCGCTCATATTCACTCTCCTTTCTTTTTACCATTTCAAACAGGCGGGTGTTTTCCGGTACTGCAATCCCATGCGCGCGGGCGCGGCGTAAGAGAAAACCATTGATATAGTCGATTTCTGTATGGCGCATTGCGCGGATGTCCTGCAACATCGACGAAATGTTTTCTGCTGTGGCATCAATCACCTGCATCACGTAATCACGTAAATCTTCCGCTGAAGTATGATGCCCTTCGCGTTCGATCACCGCCGCGACTTCTTCGCATATCTGCATAATCTCTTGCGGGTGATGACGTAATTCACCGTTCGGGCAATTCCAGATGGCAGTGAGCGGATTAATCACACAGTTTACCGCCAGCTTGCGCCACAGCTCGGCGCGAATATTGTTATGCCAGGCAACGTCAGGCAACACGGTTTGCAAAATATCCGCCAGATAACTGTAATCACCGTCCTGTTGCCGTGCCGGGCCGATATGTGTGATACCGTTTGCCACGTGAATGATGACGTTGCCGTCGCGGCGCGCTGCATGGGTGGTCGTGCCCATCAGTAACGGTTGCCCGATGTTCTGTAACTCTTCAATGGTGCCCATGCCGTTGTGGATCAGCAGAATTGGCGTGGTTACAGGTAGCGTCGACGCCAGGCTTTTGACGGCATCAGACACCTGCCAGGCTTTCAGCGTCACCAGTAGTAGATCGCTGGTGGCCAGAAAATCAGGATCATTGGCGGTCAGCGATTCGTTAAATATCGAACCGTCTGTCTCCACCAGATTCACGCTACAATAAGGTTGCGGTACGCGCAGCCAGCCCTGAACCTCGTGACCCTGTTTGCAAAATGCTGTAAGCCATAATTGCCCTAAGGCACCGCATCCTAATACGGTAATTTTCATTGTTCCTCCTCACCCGCAACCACACCGGGTGTTCAATAAGGCTATCCCTTAATTGTGCATGGTGTTGTGACTATGCACAATTAAGGGATACGTTCTGGCGCAGGACTGTCTGTTATTTAACTTTGCAGGTATTATGCTTCGCATCAAAAATGAAGGGAGAGAAAAAGATGCCATCTTTCGATATTGTCTCTGAAGTTGATCTTCAGGAAGCGCGTAACGCGGTCGATAACGCGAGTCGCGAAGTAGAGTCTCGTTTTGACTTCCGTAACGTTGAAGCGTCGTTTGAGCTGAACGACGCCAACAAAACTATCAAAGTGCTGAGCGAGTCCGATTTCCAGGTCAATCAGTTGCTGGATATTCTGCGTGCCAAACTGCTGAAACGCGGCATTGAAGGCAGTTCGCTGGATGTGCCGGAAAATATCGTTCATAGCGGTAAAACCTGGTTTGTGGAAGCGAAACTGAAGCAGGGCATTGAGAGCGCGACTCAGAAGAAAATCGTCAAGATGATCAAAGACAGCAAACTGAAAGTGCAGGCGCAAATTCAGGGCGATGAGATCCGCGTAACTGGCAAATCCCGTGACGATTTGCAGGCTGTGATGGCTATGGTTCGCGGTGGCGATCTCGGTCAGCCGTTCCAGTTCAAAAACTTCCGCGATTAATCGCGATAACGTGCGCTCTGTTCATGCCGGATGCGGCATGAATGCTTTATCCGGCCTGCAAAAGTTTGTGATTTCAAAAGATTACAGCAACTTTGTAGGCCTGATAAACGTAGCGCATCAGGCAATTTAGCCTCGTTTTTATGCCTGGCGAATTGCCTGTTCAACCTCAAAGCGATTCGTCACTTTGCTGTCGATCTTCACGTAAGCCGAATGTTCTTCTTCTGCAATCAACACTTCTTTGACGCCTTCAGTTTCCAGCAAACGCACTTTTAACGCCTCGTTTGCGGCAATGTCCGCCGGGATTTCAATGCGTAAGCTGCTGACATATGGCGGTTCTTTCATCGTACTGGCGACTGCCAGCCACACCGCAGCCAGCATTGCACCAGCGAGAAATACCCCCTGACCGTCAAACATGCCGTCAATCCAGCCACCCAGCGAACCGCCAATCGCCACGCCAAGAAACTGGCTGGTGGAGTAAACGCCCATTGCGGTGCCTTTGTAACCTGCTGGCGACTCTTTACTGATAAGTGAAGGCAGGAGGGCTTCCATCAGGTTAAACGCCACAAAGAAAAGCTGCACGCCGACCACTAACTGCCAGAACTGAGTTTGTGCGTTCCACAGTACAATTTCCGCAACCACGATCAGCCCGACGCAGAAGACAAAGACCTGTTTCATTTTGCGCTTAACTTCGGCGTAGATAATGAAAGGCACAACCGAGCCAAAGGCGATTAACATCGTTGCCAGATAGACCTTCCAGTGTTCAGCCGCTGGAAAACCCGCGTTAGCCAGTTGCCCTGGCAGAGCAACAAACGTCGACATCAGCAGCATGTGCAGACACATAATGCCAAAGTTGAGTTTCAGCAGGCGTGGTTCCGCCAGCACTTTACTGAAACTGCCTTTCACCATCCCGGACTCACGATTAAGTACGTGCGTGCTGCTGTTGGGCACAACCCAAATGGTCAACGCAATGCCGGTCGTTGCCAGAATAGCGATCATCCAGAAGAGCGCGTGTAGCCCAAGTTTGTGAGTGATGATCGGGCCAAGCACCATTGCAATGGCGAAGGTAATGCCAAAACTGACGCCGATAAATGCCATCGCTTTGGTGCGGTTTTGTTCACGAGTGAGATCGGAAAGCAGCGCCATAACGGCGGCGGCAATCGCACCGGAGCCTTGTAACGCCCGACCCAGAATGATCCCCCAGATGGAGTCGGAAAGCGCGGCAATCACGCTACCCGCGACAAACACAGCTAACCCGCCAACGATAAGCGGTTTGCGGCCTATGCGGTCGGAAAGCAGGCCAAATGGAATCTGAAAAACGGCCTGAGTCAGACCATAAATGCCAATCGCAATACCGATCAACGCTTCACTGGCGCCTTGCAGAGCCATGCCGTACGTGGTCAGAACCGGCAGAACCATAAACATGCCCAGCATACGCAATGAAAATACGGTTCCTAAACCCCAGGTCGCGCGCCGCTCGCCTGGCGTCATTTTATAATCGTTCATTACCACCTCTGTTTTAAATTCGCGACTAGTGTAAAGCGGCAAACGAATGGGGTAAACATGCGGATTTTTTAGTAAATATTTCGTGAGGGATATGTTTCTAATGCTAAGAAAAAAGGTGCCGTAGCACCTTTTTTAACAGGAATGTCGCGTTACCAAACTGCAGCCAGCAGCGTATGCGAGTTCGGCACCATAAAATCAACGGACATCATAACCGAGAGGGCAGTGATAGCGATGATAGAGAAGCCGAACAGCTTGCGCGCCCAGATTCGGTCATCAGCAACTTTATAACCACGCAGGGCCATACCTAACCACCAGACGCTGACTGCTGCAGCGACCACCAGATATTTGTATCCAGCGTAACCGCCAAGAGAGAGCATCAGCGTGGCAACAGCAAAGGCGATGATATACAGCGTGATGTGGTTCTTCGCTACCGAAATGCCTTTCACCACCGGCAGTACCGGAATGTTTGCCGCCTGATAATCCTTAAAGCGGAAAATGGCGATGGCATAAGAGTGGGGCATTTGCCACAGGCTGAAGATAGCCAGCAGGATTGCTGCGCCGCTATCGAAGTCGCCTGTCACTGCACAGTAGCCAATCACCGGCGGCGCTGCGCCGGAGAGAGAACCAATCAACGTGCCGTAGACAGAGTGGCGTTTCATGTACAGGCTATAAACGCCGACATAAACCACAAAGCCCATCACCCCCAGCCAGCAGGCCAGCGGATTCGCGCCAAACCACAGCAGCATAAAGCCAGCAAAGCCTAGCAAGGTGGCGTACACCAGCGAGACAGCAGGAGAGATCAGGCCTTTAACCAGCACCCGATTCTTCGTCCTTTCCATCTTTCTGTCGATATCCCTGTCGATGTAGTTGTTAAACACACAACCCGACGCCACAACCAGTGACACCCCAACCAGCGTGTAGATAAACAGGGGATAATCAATGCTGCCCTTTGAGGCCAGCAGGAATCCCCCAATCACCGAGATCAGGTTGCCAAAGATGATGCCTGGTTTCGTTACTTGCAGGTATTGCTTAAACATCATAACCGCCGCTCTTAGTGCATCATCATGTTGTAGTTGAGGTTCCACATGATCCAGATGGAGCCTACAACCAGAATCGCGATGATTAGCACGGTGAAGACAAACGCCGTCATGTTCCAGCCTTCATCTGATTTAGTATTCATGTGCAGGAAGCACACCAGATGCACCAGAACCTGTACCACTGCCATTGCCAGGATTGTTCCCAGAATTACGGCCGGAGAGGCAGAACCTGACATCACCATCCAGAACGGAATCACCGTCAGAATGATCGACAGGATAAACCCTGTCATATAGGTTTTTACGCTGCCATGGGATGCGCCGCCGCTCACGTTAGAATGACTCATTACATCGCCCCCATCAGATAAACAACAGTGAACACACAGATCCACACCACATCCAGGAAGTGCCAGAACAGGCTCAGACACATGATGCGGGTACGGTTAGTGCTGGTCAGGCCGCGACGGGCGATTTGCACCATCAGCACCGCCATCCAGATAAGACCGGAAGTGACGTGCAGACCGTGTGTCCCGACCAGCGCAAAGAACGCTGACAGGAAGCCGCTGCGATCCGGACCCATGTCGTTAACAATCAGATGATGGAATTCATAGAGTTCCATCCCGATAAATCCGGCACCAAACAACCAGGTCAACGCCAGCCAGGAGATAACCTGGCTTTTGTTGTTTTTGTACATGGCGATAGCCGCCATGCCGTAGGTGATGGAGCTGAACAACAGCAAGAAGGTTTCAACCAGAACGAACGGCAGTTCGAAAATGTCCTTACCTGTCGGGCCGCCTGCGGTGCCGTTCACCAGAACGGCATAGGTAGCAAACAAGATGGAGAACAGAATGCAGTCGCTCATCAGGTAGATCCAGAACCCGAAGATTTTGGTTCCGCCTGCATCGTGGTGCCCGTGTTCGTGCGCGTGGGCAGTCGCGTGCGTCAAAGTATCAGTTGCCATTTTTCAGCCCTGCCTTAGTAATGTCATCGAAATGCTGGTTTTCCAGTTTTTCGATTTCTGCCACCGGCACGTAGTAATCCACGTCCTCGTCGAAGCTTTTCACGATCCAGGTGATGATCATGCCTGCGAAGCCAACAATCGCCAGCCACCAGATATGCCAGATCATGGCGAAACCGAAGATGGTGGAGAAAGCCGCAATGACGATACCGGCGCCGCTGTTTTTCGGCATATGAATTTCTTCATAGTGGTCAGGCTTTTTGTACGCTTCGCCTTTCTCTTTCATTTCCCAGAATGCATCACGCTCGTGAACGTGCGGCACAACGGCAAAGTTATAGAACGGAGGCGGGGAAGAGGTTGCCCACTCCAGCGTACGGCCACCCCACGGGTCGCCAGTCAGGTCACGGTTCTGGTCGCGGTCGCGAATAGAAACGTACATCTGAATCACGAGGCAGAGAATACCCAGCGCAATCAGTACCGCACCGCTGGCTGCAATCATCAGCATAGTGTGGAACTGCGGGTCAATCTGCTGGCTCAAACGACGGGTCATACCCATAAAGCCCAGCGCATACAGCGGCATAAAGGCAACGAAGAAGCCGATGATCCAGAACCAGAACGCGCGTTTACCCCAGGTTTCGTTCAGTTTGAAACCGAACGCTTTAGGCCACCAGTAGGTCATCCCTGCGAAGCAGCCGAAGACCACGCCGCCGATGATAACGTTATGGAAGTGCGCAATCAGGAACAGGCTGTTATGCAGAACGAAGTCCGCGCCCGGTACTGCCAGCAGCACGCCAGTCATACCGCCCACCGAGAAGGTGACGATAAAACCGATGGTCCACAGCATCGCGGAATGGAACACGATGCGACCCTGGTACATGGTGAACAGCCAGTTGAAGATCTTCACCCCGGTCGGGATGGCGATAATCATTGTGGTGATACCAAAGAAGGCGTTTACGTTCGCGCCCGCACCCATCGTAAAGAAGTGGTGCAGCCAGACGATGAACGACAGCACGGTGATACAGACGGTTGCCCATACCAGCGAGGTATAACCAAACAGACGTTTACGCGAGAAGGTTGCCGCAATTTCGGAGAACACACCGAAAACAGGCAGGATCAGGATGTAAACTTCCGGGTGTCCCCAGGCCCAAATCAGGTTGATGTACATCATCATGTTGCCACCCATATCGTTGGTAAAGAAATGGGTGCCCAGATAGCGATCCAGGGTCAACAACGCGACGGTAACCGTCAGAATTGGGAAGGAAGCAATAATCAGAATGTTTGCGCACAGTGATGCCCAGGTAAATACTGGCATCTTGAACATGGTCATGCCCGGTGCGCGCATCTTCAGAATGGTGACGAAGAAGTTGATACCGGTTAGCGTCGTACCAATACCGGATAGCTGGAGACTCCATATCCAGTAATCGACACCGACCCCCGGACTGTACTCTATTCCCGATAGCGGTGGATAGGCCAGCCAGCCGGTCTGCGCAAATTCGCCCACGCCGAGAGAAACGTTAACCAGAATCACACCAACAACGGTAAACCAGAAGCTTAAGTTGTTGAGGAACGGGAACGCAACGTCACGCGCGCCGATCTGCAGCGGAACCACCAGGTTCATCAGACCGATAACGAAAGGCATCGCCACGAAGAAGATCATAATCACGCCGTGTGCGGTGAAGATCTGATCGTAGTGGTGAGGCGGCAGGAAGCCAGCTTCGCCCGCCGAGGCAAGGGCCTGCTGGCTACGCATCATAATGGCGTCAGCAAAACCACGCAGCAGCATCACAATTGCCACGATGATATACATGATACCAAGGCGTTTATGGTCGACGGAGGTCAGCCACTCTTTCCACAGGTAGGTCCACTTACCGAAGTAAGTGATCAGGCCAACGAGCGCCAGACCTCCCAAAATAATGGCAGCGATCGTAACCATGACGATAGGTTCATGGAACGGGACTGCATCAAGTGATAATTTTCCGAACATCTTTATTCTTCCTCAACCCCTTTAATGGGCGGATTCCGCGTGGCTCATGTCCATGCCTTCCATACCTTCGTGTGCGCTGTGCTCACCTTCTGGCTGGGTCATGTCCATGCTCTTACCGTGAGCCATAAACTTGTTAATCACATCGGCAAACAAATCTGGTTTCACGTTGGAGAAATATTCCACCTGGTTGTATTCGCTAGGCGCGGCCAGTTTTTCGAACGCAGCCATGTCAGACATGGTGTTCGGCGACTGTTTGGCTTTTGCGACCCATTGGTCGAATGCGGCACGATCCGGCGTTGCGATAGCTTTGAACTTCATGCCTGAGAAGCCCGGGCCGCTGTAGCTGGCGGAGATACCGTCATAAGTACCGGGTTCGTTGGCGATCAGATGCAGGCGAGTCTGCATACCGGCCATGGCATAAATCTGGCTACCCAGACGCGGAATAAAGAAGGAGTTCATCACGGAGTTGGAGGTCACTTTGAAGTACACCGGAGTGTTCGCCGGGAAAGCGATTTCATTCACGGTTGCAATGCCCTGTTCCGGGTAGATGAAGAACCATTTCCAGTCCATGGAAACCACTTCGATGGTAATGGGCTTCTCGTCGTGTGCCAGCGGCTTGCTAGGCTCAAGAGCGTGAGTGGTTTTCCAGGTCAGTACCGCAAGGAAGATGATAATTAAGATAGGCACCGTCCAGACCACAGCTTCCACTTTATTGGAGTGTGACCAGTTCGGGCTGTACTTAGCATCTTTATTGCTCGCACGGTACTTCCAGGCGAAACCAACAGCCATCAAGATTGCGGGAATAACGACAATCAACATCAGGCCAAATGCCGTCAGTATCAGTGAACGTTGCTCCAGACCAATCTGTCCTTTGGGATCTAACAGCGCAGAATTACAACCACTGAGCAATACAGTGCCTGCAAATAATGACAACCATCCCAAACTTTTATTGTATTTCCTGAGTCTCATTTAACGACCTCAATTCCACGGGATCTGGTGGCGTTTAAAGTGTGTGGGCATTTTACGGGAAGGTTACATTACTGTAAACATGATTAAATTCCTGTTACTTGGATTTGGCTGTCAGGTCACATGTGTTGCAAAACATATCAAGTTGATTTTAAGAAGCTGTTGCAAAAGGGCGTTATAACGAAAGGGGAGTGCAGAAGGTGGTGGGGATGGTAATTGGTATAACCAATCGAAAATAAAACAATTATTTAACAATTAATTATCATGAAAGTGACAATGCAGGCGTGGAAAAATAAAGAGTCATTAGCTGAATCGTGTAAAAAAATAAAACATATAAATTACGTCAATAATTTCCGAAATCTAAGCCGCACAAAAGAACAAATATTATTAAGCGATGCTGATGCTTATTTAGCCGTAATAATTACGTCGTGTGATTACTACAGCTAAATTATATTCACAGATTACGTCAGATGCGTTTTTCGTAGCGCCAGATAATCCAGAAAACCACCAAGCACGACGCCGCCCAGGGCGACTAAAACGCCGACTTCCAGCAGAGCAGGCAGGAAAGAGAAGTGGGTCAAATCCAGCGCGTCCATTGTCAACAGCAGTAACCACACGGCTAACAGACCGACGCCCGCCGCCAGTGTCCACATGGCAAAAGCATAACCTGACGGATATTCGGTACGTGGGATAAAGTTGTCGTTGACCCGTGTATATTCAAGCGTCTGGCGGCAAACCAGCAGCAAAATAAGCCCTGGTACAGCGGCTGCAACAGAGAACAGATAAAACGTCGGCCAGCCGTGTGATTCAACAAACCAGCCCGCCACGGGGCCGACATAAACCCGTCCGACAGCGGAAAGTGCCGAGAGCAGGGCAAACTGAGTAGCGGAGAATGACTTATTACACAGCGTCATTAACAGCGCCACAAATGCCGATGTGCCCATCCCGCCACACAGGTTTTCGAAAAAGACGGCTGCGCCCATGCTGTAGAGATGCTTATCAGTCACCGAAAGCAGCCAGTAACCGGCGTTGGACGCACCTTGTAAAAGGCCGAAAATCAGTAGTGCACGGAACAGCGAAAGACGCTGCATCAGAATACCACCGTACAACGCGCCGACGATGGTCGCCAGCAGACCGAGCGTTTTGTTAACCACGCCTACTTCACCGGCATCAAACCCGACGCCGCGAATCAAAAAGGTCGTAGTCAGACTCATGGCGAAAGCATCGCCCAGCTTATACAGCACGATTAAAAGCAGAATCAGCCATGCGTTATTGCGGCCAAAGAAATCACGCAACGGTGCTACAACGGCTTGTTCCAGCGTTTTGGGTACAGGAATGGTGTCGGTTGGTTCTGGCGCAAACAACGTTGCGATAATGCAGGGGATCAGCAGAGCCGCCATCAACCAGTACATGCCTTGCCAGCCCAGCCATTTATCTGCCAGCCATAAGGCTAAACCACCAGAAACCAGCATCCCTAAACGGTAACCCAACACGCTGATTGCTGCACCTGCGCCGCGTTCTTCCGCAGGAAGTACATCTGTTTTCCACGCATCAAAGACAATATCCTGAGAAGCGGAGCAAAAAGCGATAACCACCGCCAGTGCCGCCATCCAGCGAAGTTGCGTACCTGGTTCGAGAAAACCCATCGCCGCAATCGCCAGTAGCAGCAACGCTTGCGTAGCGAGCAGCCAGCCGCGTCGACGTCCGAGGAACGGCGGGATATAGCGGTCCATCAGCGGCGACCAGAGAAATTTAAATACGTAAGCCTGGCCCACCAGAGAGAAGAAACCAATGGTTTTAAGATCGATATTCTCGACTGTCATCCACGCCTGTAACGTGCCGGATGTCAGGGCGAGCGGCAGCCCGGAAGCAAAACCCAGGATCAGCAAAATAGCTGAACGTGGCTGTTGGAAAATACGTAAATATTGACTGGACATGGGCGTCTACAGGCCCGATTTACACCGGGCCAGAGGGCAGAAATTAACGTGCGTTCTGCTTGATAAATTCGTGGATGCTGGTGTCCTGAGACATATCAGCAATGGTGTCGGTCAGCACACTGTTAACCGCATCAGCGATGTTTTTGTTGGAGGCCTGGAACGCACCTTCAACGTTGTAGCTGGCACGATAGTTTTTAGTCATTTTGTTGCCATTCTGCGCGGTGGCAATGATGGCGATATCTGCTTTGGTAGCAATGTTGTAGCGCACGTTGCCCTGGGACACGTCGGCATACAGTTGGCTAACGATGATTTGCAGATTAACCGGGCCATTCGGGCCAACCATATAACCGCGAGCGGTCATCTGTTTTTCCAGCACTTCTTGCAGCAGGAAACGCAGATCGCGGGAAGCGGTCAGGGTAACGATTTGATTATCGCGGGTGACTTTTGCCAGCGCCTGATCGGTACGCTGATCGGCACCATTAATGCTAACGGTGATGCCCATCAGGCTTGGATCCTGCTGTGGCAGCGTCATCGTCGGGGAAACTTCAATGGTTGTTGGCGGTTTTGCACACCCTGCAAGCATAAACAGAGCAACTAACGGGAAGAGGATTTTTTTGAACATGTTCTGGCTCTCAGAGACTTTTTAGCGTGTTTGGTAAAGATTCCCGCCATCATAACATCGCCAACGACGAGGGGAAGTGGGTAAGACATGTAAATTCATTATGTTGACGAAATAATCGCCTTGGGTAAAAGAAACACTGATGTGAAGCCGGTGAATCAATCTTTAAATCAGTAAACTTCATACGCTTGACAGAAAAAACAGGATGAAAGCTAATTATTTGTTGTTAAGCTGTAATGGAAACGGTTAAAGCGGCTAGTATTTAAAGGGATGGGTGACATCTCAGCGTTGTCGGAGGAGATATTTCATGATGATACGTGAGCGGATAGAAGAAAAATTAAGGACGGCGTTCCAACCCGTATTCCTCGAAGTTGTGGATGAAAGCTATCGTCACAATGTCCCAGCCGGCTCTGAAAGCCATTTTAAAGTTGTGCTGGTCAGCGATCGTTTTATGGGTGAACGTTTTCTGAATCGTCATCGAATGATTTACAGTACTTTAGCGGAGGAACTCTCTACTACCGTTCATGCGCTGGCTCTGCATACTTATACCATTAAAGAGTGGGAAGGATTGCAGGATACCATCTTTGCTTCTCCTCCCTGTCGTGGAGCAGGAAGCATTGCCTAAACGCATTTGCAACAGTTAGCGTTTTTCCAGTATGTTGTTAAAGATTTTATGAAAAACGGCCTGCGGGCCGTTTTGTTTTGTCTGGATTTTGCGCTTTTTGCCCAGCATTCAGACGAAAATTACCTGGGAATTGTGAAAAAATACGCGGCAGCGCGCAATAACCGTTCTCGACTCATAAAAGTGATGCCGCTATAATGCCGCGTCCTATTTGAATGCTTTCGGGATGATTCTGGTAACAGGGAATGTGATTGATTATAAGAACATCCCGGTTCCGCGAAGCCAACAACCTGTGCTTGCGGGGTAAGAGTTGACCGAGCACTGTGATTTTTTGAGGTAACAAGATGCAAGTTTCAGTTGAAACCACTCAAGGCCTTGGCCGCCGTGTAACGATTACTATCGCTGCTGACAGCATCGAGACCGCTGTTAAAAGCGAGCTGGTCAACGTTGCGAAAAAAGTACGTATTGACGGCTTCCGCAAAGGCAAAGTGCCAATGAATATCGTTGCTCAGCGTTATGGCGCGTCTGTACGCCAGGACGTTCTGGGCGACCTGATGAGCCGTAACTTCATTGACGCCATCATTAAAGAAAAAATCAATCCGGCTGGCGCACCGACTTACGTTCCGGGCGAATACAAGCTGGGTGAAGACTTCACCTACTCTGTAGAGTTTGAAGTTTATCCGGAAGTTGAACTGCAGGGTCTGGAAGCGATTGAAGTTGAAAAACCGATCGTTGAAGTGACCGACGCTGACGTTGACGGCATGTTAGATACTCTGCGTAAACAGCAGGCGACCTGGAAAGAAAAAGACGGCGCTGTTGAAGCAGAAGATCGTGTGACCATCGACTTCACTGGTTCTGTAGACGGCGAAGAGTTCGAAGGCGGTAAAGCGTCTGATTTCGTACTGGCGATGGGCCAGGGTCGTATGATCCCGGGCTTTGAAGACGGTATTAAAGGCCACAAAGCGGGCGAAGAGTTCACCATCGACGTAACCTTCCCGGAAGAGTACCACGCAGAAAACCTGAAAGGTAAAGCAGCGAAATTCGCTATCAACCTGAAGAAAGTTGAAGAGCGTGAACTGCCGGAACTGACTGCTGAATTCATCAAACGTTTCGGTGTTGAAGATGGTTCCGTAGAAGGTCTGCGCGCTGAAGTGCGTAAAAACATGGAACGCGAGCTGAAGAGTGCCATCCGTAACCGCGTTAAGTCTCAGGCGATCGAAGGTCTGGTAAAAGCTAACGACATCGACGTTCCGGCTGCGCTGATCGATAGCGAAATCGACGTTCTGCGTCGTCAGGCTGCACAGCGTTTCGGTGGCAACGAGAAACAAGCTCTGGAACTGCCGCGTGAACTGTTCGAAGAACAGGCTAAACGCCGCGTAGTTGTTGGCCTGCTGCTGGGTGAAGTTATCCGCACCAACGAGCTGAAAGCTGACGAAGAGCGTGTGAAAGGCCTGATCGAAGAGATGGCTTCTGCATACGAAGATCCGAAAGAAGTTATCGAATTCTACAGCAAAAACAAAGAACTGATGGACAACATGCGCAATGTTGCTCTGGAAGAACAGGCTGTTGAAGCTGTACTGGCGAAAGCGAAAGTGACTGAAAAAGAAACCACTTTCAACGAGCTGATGAACCAGCAGGCGTAATTTAAGCAGCATAACGCGCTAAATTCGCACAAAGGCCCGTCACCGCCAGGTGGTGGGCTTTTTTTTGTCATGAATTTTGCATGGAACCGTGCGAAAACCCTCTTTCGGTGTTAGCGTAACAACAAAAGATTGTTATGCTTGAAATAGGATGATGCCGTACCCATAACACAGGGACTAGCTGATAATCCGTCCATAAGGTTACAATCGGTACAGCAGGTTTTTTCAATTTTATCCAGGAGACGGAAATGTCATACAGCGGCGAACGAGATAACTTTGCACCCCATATGGCGCTGGTGCCGATGGTCATTGAACAGACCTCACGCGGTGAGCGCTCTTTTGATATCTATTCTCGTCTACTTAAGGAACGCGTCATTTTTCTGACTGGCCAGGTTGAAGACCACATGGCTAACCTGATTGTGGCGCAGATGCTGTTCCTGGAAGCAGAAAATCCAGAAAAAGATATCTATCTGTACATTAACTCCCCAGGCGGGGTGATCACTGCCGGGATGTCTATCTATGACACCATGCAGTTTATCAAGCCTGATGTCAGCACCATCTGTATGGGCCAGGCGGCCTCGATGGGTGCTTTCTTGCTGACCGCAGGGGCAAAAGGTAAACGTTTCTGCCTGCCGAATTCGCGCGTGATGATTCACCAGCCGTTGGGCGGCTATCAGGGCCAGGCGACCGATATCGAAATTCATGCCCGTGAAATTCTGAAAGTTAAAGGGCGCATGAATGAACTTATGGCGCTTCATACGGGTCAATCATTAGAACAGATTGAACGTGATACCGAGCGCGATCGCTTCCTTTCCGCCCCTGAAGCGGTGGAATACGGTCTGGTCGATTCGATTCTGACCCATCGTAATTGATGCCAGAGGCGCAACTGTGCCGCTATACTTATTCAGGGCGGCACAACGCTGTAAGCGGCTTGCGCCTGAGAATGGCATTTGCGTCGTCGTGTGCGGCACAAAGAACAAAGAAGAGGTTTTGACCCATGACAGATAAACGCAAAGATGGCTCAGGCAAATTGCTGTATTGCTCTTTTTGCGGCAAAAGCCAGCATGAAGTGCGCAAGCTGATTGCCGGTCCATCCGTGTATATCTGCGACGAATGTGTTGATTTATGTAATGACATCATTCGCGAAGAGATTAAAGAAGTTGCACCGCATCGTGAACGCAGTGCGCTACCGACGCCGCATGAAATTCGCAACCACCTGGACGATTACGTTATCGGTCAGGAACAGGCGAAAAAAGTGCTGGCGGTCGCGGTATACAACCACTACAAACGTCTGCGCAACGGCGATACCAGCAATGGTGTCGAGTTGGGCAAAAGTAACATTCTGCTGATCGGTCCGACCGGTTCTGGTAAAACGCTGCTGGCAGAAACGCTGGCGCGCCTGCTGGACGTTCCGTTCACCATGGCCGACGCGACCACGCTGACCGAAGCCGGTTATGTGGGCGAAGACGTTGAAAATATCATTCAGAAGCTGTTGCAGAAGTGCGACTATGACGTACAGAAAGCGCAGCGCGGGATTGTCTACATCGATGAAATCGACAAAATTTCTCGTAAGTCGGACAATCCTTCTATTACCCGAGACGTTTCCGGTGAAGGCGTACAGCAGGCACTGTTGAAGCTGATCGAAGGTACGGTTGCCGCCGTTCCACCGCAGGGCGGACGTAAGCATCCGCAGCAGGAATTCTTGCAGGTTGATACCTCTAAGATCCTGTTTATCTGTGGCGGTGCGTTCGCTGGTCTGGATAAAGTCATTTCCCATCGTGTAGAAACCGGCTCCGGCATTGGTTTTGGCGCGACGGTAAAAGCGAAATCCGACAAAGCAAGCGAAGGCGAGCTGCTGGCGCAGGTTGAACCGGAAGATCTGATCAAGTTTGGTCTGATCCCTGAGTTCATCGGTCGTTTGCCAGTTGTCGCAACGCTGAATGAACTGAGCGAAGAAGCCCTGATTCAGATCCTCAAAGAGCCGAAAAACGCCCTGACCAAGCAGTATCAGGCGCTGTTTAATCTGGAAGGCGTTGATCTGGAATTCCGTGACGAGGCGCTGGATGCTATTGCTAAGAAAGCGATGGCACGTAAAACCGGTGCCCGTGGTCTGCGTTCCATCGTAGAAGCTGCGCTGCTCGATACCATGTACGATCTGCCGTCCATGGAAGATGTCGAAAAAGTGGTTATCGACGAGTCGGTAATTGATGGCCAAAGCAAACCGTTGCTGATTTATGGCAAGCCGGAAGCTCAGCAGGCATCTGGTGAATAATTAACCATTCCCATACAATTAGTTAACCAAAAAGGGGGGATTTTATCTCCCCTTTAATTTTTCCTCTATTCTCGACGTTGAATGTGGGGGAAACATCCCCATATACTGACGTACATGTTAATAGATGGCGTGAAGCACAGTCGTGTCATCTGATTACCTGGCGGAAATTAAACTAAGAGAGAGCTCTATGAATCCTGAGCGTTCTGAACGCATTGAAATCCCCGTATTGCCGCTGCGCGATGTGGTGGTTTATCCGCACATGGTCATCCCCTTATTTGTCGGGCGGGAAAAATCTATCCGTTGTCTGGAAGCGGCGATGGACCATGATAAAAAAATTATGCTGGTCGCGCAGAAAGAAGCTTCAACGGATGAGCCGGGTGTAAACGATCTTTTCACCGTCGGGACCGTGGCCTCTATATTGCAGATGCTGAAACTGCCTGACGGCACCGTCAAAGTGCTGGTCGAGGGGTTACAGCGCGCGCGTATTTCTGCGCTCTCTGACAATGGCGAACATTTTTCTGCGAAGGCGGAGTATCTGGAGTCGCCGACCATTGATGAGCGGGAACAGGAAGTGCTGGTGCGTACCGCAATCAGCCAGTTCGAAGGCTACATCAAGCTGAACAAAAAAATCCCACCAGAAGTGCTGACGTCGCTGAACAGCATTGACGATCCGGCGCGCCTGGCGGATACCATTGCCGCGCATATGCCGCTGAAACTGGCTGACAAACAGTCCGTTCTTGAGATGTCCGACGTTAACGAACGTCTGGAATATCTGATGGCGATGATGGAATCGGAAATCGATCTGCTGCAGGTTGAGAAACGCATTCGCAACCGCGTTAAAAAGCAGATGGAGAAATCCCAGCGTGAGTACTATCTGAACGAGCAGATGAAAGCTATTCAGAAAGAACTCGGCGAAATGGACGATGCGCCGGACGAAAACGAAGCCCTGAAGCGCAAAATCGACGCGGCGAAAATGCCTAAAGAGGCAAAAGAGAAAGCGGAAGCAGAACTGCAGAAGCTGAAAATGATGTCTCCGATGTCGGCAGAAGCGACCGTGGTGCGAGGCTATATCGACTGGATGGTGCAGGTGCCGTGGAATGCGCGTAGCAAGGTCAAAAAAGACCTTCGTCAGGCGCAAGAAATCCTTGATACCGACCATTATGGTCTGGAGCGCGTGAAAGATCGCATCCTTGAGTATCTTGCGGTTCAAAGCCGTGTAAACAAAATCAAGGGGCCGATCCTTTGCCTGGTTGGGCCGCCGGGGGTAGGTAAAACTTCTCTGGGGCAGTCCATCGCCAAAGCTACCGGACGTAAATATGTCCGTATGGCGCTGGGCGGCGTGCGTGATGAAGCGGAAATCCGTGGTCACCGCCGTACTTACATCGGTTCTATGCCGGGTAAATTGATCCAGAAAATGGCGAAAGTGGGCGTTAAAAACCCGCTGTTCCTGCTCGATGAGATCGACAAAATGTCTTCTGACATGCGTGGCGATCCGGCCTCCGCACTGCTTGAAGTGCTGGATCCAGAGCAGAACGTGGCGTTCAGCGACCACTACCTGGAAGTGGATTACGACCTCAGCGACGTGATGTTTGTCGCGACGTCGAACTCCATGAACATTCCGGCACCGCTGCTGGATCGTATGGAAGTGATTCGCCTCTCCGGTTATACCGAAGATGAAAAACTGAACATCGCCAAACGTCACCTGCTGCCGAAGCAGATTGAACGTAATGCGCTGAAAAAAGGTGAGTTGACCGTCGACGATAGCGCCATTATCGGCATTATTCGTTACTACACCCGAGAGGCGGGCGTGCGTGGTCTGGAGCGTGAAATCTCCAAACTGTGCCGTAAAGCGGTTAAGCAGTTACTGCTCGATAAGTCTCTAAAACATATCGAAATTAACGGCGATAACCTGCATGACTACCTCGGTGTTCAGCGTTTCGACTATGGTCGCGCAGATAACGAAAACCGTGTCGGTCAGGTAACGGGTCTGGCGTGGACGGAAGTCGGCGGCGACTTGCTGACCATTGAAACCGCGTGCGTCCCGGGCAAAGGTAAACTGACCTATACCGGATCGCTTGGTGAAGTAATGCAGGAGTCCATTCAGGCGGCGTTAACGGTGGTTCGTGCGCGTGCGGAAAAACTGGGGATCAACCCTGATTTTTACGAAAAACGCGACATTCACGTTCACGTACCGGAAGGTGCGACACCTAAAGATGGTCCGAGTGCCGGTATTGCCATGTGCACTGCGCTGGTTTCTTGCCTGACCGGTAACCCGGTTCGCGCCGATGTGGCGATGACTGGCGAGATTACTCTGCGTGGTCAGGTGTTGCCAATCGGTGGTTTGAAAGAAAAACTGCTGGCGGCGCATCGCGGCGGGATTAAAACAGTGTTAATTCCGTTCGAAAATAAACGCGATCTGGAAGAGATTCCGGACAACGTGATTGCCGATCTGGACATTCATCCTGTGAAGCGCATTGAGGAAGTTCTGACTCTGGCGCTGCAAAATGAACCGTCTGGTATGCAGGTTGTGACTGCAAAATAGTGACCTTGCGCAAATTGCACTAATAAAAAAAGGGCTGGCGGGCCAATTCGGACTTGCCAGCCTTTTTTTGTCTCGTTAAGTTAGAGGGCGGATTAGGCTTGCCCTTATTAAGGGGTGTTGTAAGGGGATGGCTGGCCTGATATAACTGCTGCGCGTTCGCACGTTGAAGGATTCAAGTGCGGGATAAATTATAAAGAGGAAGAGAAGAGTGAATAAATCTCAATTGATTGACAAGATTGCTGCAGGGGCTGATATCTCTAAAGCTGCGGCTGGCCGTGCGTTAGATGCTATTATTGCTTCCGTAACTGAATCCCTGAAAGAAGGGGATGATGTAGCACTGGTAGGTTTTGGTACTTTTGCCGTTAAAGAGCGTGCCGCCCGTACTGGTCGCAACCCGCAGACCGGTAAAGAGATCACTATCGCTGCAGCTAAAGTACCGAGCTTCCGTGCAGGTAAAGCACTGAAAGACGCGGTAAACTAAGTGTTGTCCCCATTGGGGATGTGACGAAGTTCAAGGGCGCATCTACTGATGTGCCTTTTTTATTTGTATTCCGTGACTTTCTGCGCATTGTGGGCTGACAATTGCCCCCGTTTCTTGTCACAATAGGCCTTTGCGCGCAGCGATATGTTGCGTGAGGTACACAGTCATCTACAGCGGAGTGTTGTTACACCATGATGGACAGCTTACGCACGGCTGCAAACAGTCTCGTGCTCAAGATTATTTTCGGTATCATTATCGTGTCGTTCATATTGACCGGCGTGAGTGGTTACCTGATTGGCGCAGGCAATAACTACGCCGCAAAAGTGAATGACCAGGAAATCAGCCGTGGGCAGTTCGAGAACGCCTTCAACAGCGAGCGTAATCGTATGCAGCAACAGTTGGGCGATCAATACTCTGAGCTGGCGGCGAACGAAGGCTATATGAAAACCCTGCGTCAACAGGTGCTGAATCGTCTGATCGACGAGGCGCTGCTGGATCAGTACGCTCGTGAACTAAAACTGAGTATCAGCGATGAGCAGGTTAAACAGGCGATTTTCGCAACCCCAGCGTTTCAAGTTGACGGCAAGTTCGATAACAGCCGCTATAACGGTATCCTCAACCAGATGGGGATGAGTGCCGATCAGTACGCGCAGGCACTGCGTAATCAGCTCACTACCCAGCAGCTGATTAACGGCGTTGCGGGCACCGATTTTATGCTGAAAGGTGAAACCGACGAGCTGGCGGCACTGGTCGCTCAACAACGTGTAGTGCGTGAAGCGACTATCGACGTTAACGCGCTGGCGGCTAAACAAGCTGTGACCGAACCAGAAATCGCCAGCTACTACGAGCAAAACAAAAACAATTTCATGACTCCGGAACAATTCCGCGTGAGCTACATCAAGCTGGATGCCGCAACGATGCAGCAACCGGTTAGCGATGCGGATATCCAGAGCTACTACGATCAGCATCAGGATCAATTCACCCAGCCACAGCGTACCCGCTACAGCATCATCCAGACTAAAACTGAAGATGAAGCGAAAGCAGTACTTGAGGAGCTGAATAAAGGTGGTGATTTTGCTGCGTTAGCAAAAGAAAAATCTGCCGATATTATCTCTGCCCGTAACGGCGGCGATATGGGATGGTTAGAAGATGCCACTATCCCGGATGAACTGAAAAATGCCGGTCTGAAAGAAAAAGGCCAACTGTCTGGTGTCATCAAATCTTCGGTCGGTTTCCTGATTGTGCGTCTGGATGATATTCAGCCGGCGAAAGTGAAGTCGTTAGACGAAGTGCGTGATGATATCGCGGCGAAAGTGAAACACGAAAAAGCCCTGGATGCGTATTACGCGCTGCAGCAGAAAGTGAGCGATGCGGCAAGCAACGACACCGAGTCTCTGGCCGGTGCAGAGCAGGCTGCGGGCGTTAAAGCCACTCAGACTGGCTGGTTCAGCAAAGATAACCTGCCGGAAGAGTTGAACTTCAAGCCGGTGGCAGACGCTATCTTTAACGGCGGTCTGGTAGGTGAAAACGGCGCGCCGGGCATCAACTCTGACATCATCACCGTAGACGGCGATCGCGCATTCGTACTGCGTATTAGCGAACACAAACCGGAAGCAGTGAAACCGCTGGCAGATGTTCAGGAACAAGTTAAGGCACTGGTTCAGCACAACAAAGCTGAGCAACAGGCGAAAGTGGATGCTGAAAAACTGCTGGTTGATTTGAAAGCGGGCAAAGGTACGGAAGCTATGCAGGCAGCTGGTCTGAAATTTGGCGAGCCGAAAACCTTAAGCCGTTCCGGCCGTGACCCGATTAGCCAGGCCGCGTTTGCACTGCCACTGCCAGCGAAAGACAAACCGAGCTACGGTATGGCGACCGATATGCAAGGCAATGTCGTTCTGCTGGCGCTGGACGAAGTGAAACAAGGTTCTATGCCGGAAGATCAGAAAAAAGCGATGGTGCAGGGTATCACCCAGAACAACGCACAAATCGTCTTTGAAGCTCTGATGAGTAACCTGCGTAAAGAGGCGAAAATCAAAATTGGCGATGCGCTGGAACAGCAATAATCCGGAAGCCGCCTCGCAAAAAAATGCTTTGCAGCTGTAACAAGAAAAGGTCGCTTTCGCGGCCTTTTCCATTTCTGAACATTGCCATTTGTTTACTGTTTTCACTGCCGTTAAGGTGATTCCACTGTTAACAAACAAGGAGAAAACAGTATGAAACACGGAATTAAAGCATTGTTCATTACCCTGTCCCTGGCCTGTGCCGGAATGTCTCATAGTGCGCTGGCAGCAGCTCCTGCGGTGAAACCGGCAGCGGTAGAAACCAAAGCGGAAGCCCCTGCAACACAAAGCAAAGCGGCAGTACCGGCAAAAGCCAGTGACGAAGAAGGCACCAGGGTCAGCATTAATAATGCCAGCGCGGAAGAGTTAGCCCGCGCGATGAATGGCGTTGGCCTGAAGAAAGCGCAGGCAATTGTCAGTTATCGCGAAGAGTACGGCCCGTTTAAAACGGTGGAGGATTTAAAACAGGTGCCGGGAATGGGCAATTCGCTGGTGGAACGTAATCTGGCGGTATTAACCCTGTAATTAATTTGCATAGTGGCAATTTTTTGCCAGACTGAAGAGGTCATACCAGTTATGGCCTCTGTACTTATAACAGTTCTTATAACAACAACGTAAGGTTATTGCGCTATGCAAACACAAATCAAAGTTCGTGGATATCATCTCGACGTCTACCAGCACGTTAACAACGCCCGCTACCTTGAGTTTCTCGAAGAAGCTCGCTGGGATGGGCTGGAAAATAGCGACAGCTTTCAATGGATGACCGCCCATAACATCGCCTTCGTCGTGGTCAATATCAATATTAACTATCGTCGCCCGGCGGTACTAAGCGACCTGTTAACCATTACCAGTCAGTTGCAGCAATTAAACGGTAAAAGCGGCATTTTAAGTCAGGTCATTACTCTTGAGCCGGAAGGGCAGGTGGTGGCGGATGCACTTATCACGTTTGTTTGTATCGATCTCAAAACGCAGAAAGCATTAGCTCTGGAAGGGGAACTGCGCGAAAAACTGGAGCAGATGGTTCAGTAAAAATTTTGTTGTGCCGGATGCTCAAGCCGCATCCGGCGACACCACGAATAATTACTGCAACCCGGTTTTCTGCTTCATCGCTGCCATCACCGTCGGTTTGTCGGCCAGATAATGATTCAATCCGTTAGCGCGCAGATTACATGCAGCACAATGACCGCAACCGTCGCCTTTAATGCCGTTATAGCAGGTCAGCGTTTCGTTACGTACTAAATCCAGCTTGCCGTAATAATCCGCCAGCGCCCAGGTTTCCGCTTTATCAATCCACATTAGCGGCGTTTCAAAACGAATATCTTTCGCCATGCCCAGACTGACGGCATGGTTCAGTGCTTTCACAAACTCATCGCGACAATCCGGGTAACCGGAGAAATCCGTTTCGCAGACGCCGGTGATCACTGCTTCTGCTTTAACCTGATACGCATATATCGCCGCCAGCGTCAGGAACAGAATATTACGCCCTGGGACAAACGTATTCGGGATACCATCGGCTTCAGGTTCATAATCTGGCACCGGAATGCTGTCACGCGTCAGGCTGCTGACCGCCAGCTCGTTGAGTAGCGTCACATCCAGCACCTTATGCGCGCGTGCACCCAGTTTCAATGCCAGTTCGCGTGCCACGTCAATCTCTGCGCGATGGCGCTGACCGTAATCGAACGTCACGCAATGGACTTCATCATATTGCTGCAATGCCTGTACCAGACAGGTGGTGGAATCCTGACCTCCACTAAACACAACGACGGCACGTTTCATAAATTATCCTGCTAAATCCATAAAAGCGTTATGGTAACGCCTGCGGTTAACCCCGACCAGTGCTTCATTGCGACGGCGCGGGAAGCCAGGCTTCGGTAAATTCAAACCAGCCGCGCGGCGTCAGTCGCACACCATTTACTCCAGGCGGCGCGCTAATGCGATAGTGATAATTGAACAGCGGCGTCAGCGTTGCTTCTTCCATTAACTGGCTAAACACGGTTTTCAGCGCGTTATTCCGCTTTTCCTCATCAGCCATCAACTGCACGGTATCCAGTGTCGATTGCAGATGTGCATATGCTGGAGCGTCGAAAACATATGACCAGAGTGGATCGCAACGCAGCCATTGCTCCAGGGTATATTCCGGTGCTTCGCCAATTAATCTGTCGCCCATCATCAAATCTGCCTGTGCCAGTGAGGTAGTGTCGTCCCAGTTTTTCGCGTTATGAAACACAGTCGTTAATTCGCAACCTTCTGCTGCCAGCGTCGTTCGTAATTGTTCTGCCATTGCATGAAGTTCCACTGGCAGGTGATAAACCAGCGTTAATGTTTCTGGTAGTTTGACCTCATCCGGTACATCCCATTGTGGAATAGCCCAGTCAGGCAGCAATGCATTACTGGCAGTGATCAGGTTTTCTCCGACTTCTAACGTTTGTAGTAAACCGGATTGATGGATAAGGGAGATCACTTTTCGCGCCTGCCCGAGGGACAGTCGGGGACTTTTGCGCAACGTTAAATAGCAAAAACCTAAACTGATGCCGCTACTGACCTGGCTGACCCGTGGCAACTCTTCAGGTTTACCGATGGTGATTTGTACTGGATGCTGACAACTGGTTCCCAAATCTTTTTCAAAAAGTGGTGGGGTTATCCAGTACTCAACCGCTTTTAGCAGTGGGTGACGTAAATGGTAATAATCATGGCTTTCCAGGCGCACCAGTTCCGCTGTGAATTGTGTTAAGCGAAAAGGACCCGTGCCGATCAGTGGGAATTGCGGATGCGCCAGATGGCTACAATAGCTCGCCAGCCTGTGTGCCAGCCAATAATCAGGGCGATGTAAAAAGAAGGTCAGACACTGCGGATGGGTGACCTCAATACGCTTCACGCTAATAAATAATTGATCCAGTGCTGGCAGTTGTAACAGCATCAATAATCGCTGGTGTAAGTGTGAGGCTTTTACTGCATCGCCGTTATGCCAGTGTAGGGTTGAACGAAGATAAAAGTCCCAGCGTAACCCGTCAGCAGAGGTTTCCCAGTGATGCGCTAAATCGCCAATCGGGCGCTGGGTATTATTGTCGAATCGGGTCAGGCCGGAAAATATCTGTCCGGCGAGATGCTGCTCGGCACGGCCGGGTAAAAAGCCCGGTTGTAGCGGTTCGAGAGGGCGATAATAGGGAATACGCAACGTCGGCGTATCGTTTTGCCATTGCCCGCCCATAAACGGTTGTAGCAGGGTGCGCAGCTCTCCTGGAGCCAGTTGCGCCAGCTCCAGCACATCTTGCTGCTTTCCGGTTTCCAGAGCCTGTTCCATCATCGCATTGCGCAGGGATCCCGGTGTCACCAGAAAACGCAGTTGCCCGCGCTTTCCGCGTCCTGACTGCGCCTGCCACTCCAGCCATCCCGACTCCTGAGCCTGACGTAACAGGGTGCGCACATGGCGTTCGCTGCAAAAACAGCGTTCGGCCAGTTCGCTGACGGTGACGGATTGCGGCTCTCCGGCAGAAGGTTGCCACAGACGTTGATACTGGTTAAGACGGTTAAGCAGTCGCATATAAACCCGGAACAATATTATTTAACTATTCACTATTACTTCCGTATATATCAGGTGATACTCAATCACCATTAACCGTGTCACAGAGTGGAGAAAGAAATGGCTCGTCTGGCAGCATTTGATATGGACGGTACTTTATTGATGCCCGATCACCATTTAGGTGAGAAAACCCTCTCGACTCTGGCGCGTCTGCGTGAACGCGATATTACCCTCACTTTTGCTACGGGTCGCCATGCGCTGGAGATGCAGCATATTATCGGGGTGCTATCGCTGGATGCGTATTTAATTACCGGCAACGGTACGCGCGTGCACTCTCTGGAAGGCGAACTTTTACATCGTGATGATTTGCCTGCGGACGTGGCGGAATTAGTGCTCTACCAGAAATGGGATACCCAGGCCAGTATGCATATCTTCAATGACAATGGCTGGTTTACCGGGCAAGAGATCCCAGCATTGTTGCAGGCATTTGTGTATAGCGGTTTCCGTTATCAGATTATCGATGTCAAAAAAATGCCACTCGATCGCGTCACCAAGATCTGTTTCTGTGGCGATCACGACGATCTTATGCGCTTGCATACCCAACTTAACGAAGCATTAGGCGAGCGCGCACATTTGTGTTTTTCGGCAATTAATTGCCTGGAAGTGCTGCCGGTGGGGTGTAATAAAGGCGCGGCGTTGGCAGTGCTGACCCAGCATTTAGGTTTTTCACTGCGCGACTGCATGGCCTTTGGTGATGCGATGAACGATCGCGAAATGTTAGGCAGCGTCGGTAGCGGTTTTATTATGGGCAATGCGATGCCACAACTGCGCGCGGAACTCCCTCATTTACCAGTGATTGGACATTGCCGAAATCAGGCGGTCTCTCACTATTTGACGCACTGGCTGGACAATCCACATCTACCTTATTCCCCCGAATAACGAGATCTCTTCCAGCGCCGGGCAATAGCCCGGTTTTTTTTACTTTGAATTTGTCATTTTGTGCAGTGTCGTTTAAAGCGCACAGAATAAATTGTCGGTATTTCGCCTTTAAAATAGAATTAAAAGAGAAAATAATTCTCTGTGGATTGGCTATGTTAGATAAAATTGACCGTAAGCTGCTGGCCTTGCTACAGCAGGATTGCACCCTCTCTTTGCAGGCACTGGCAGAAGCCGTTAATCTGACAACCACGCCTTGCTGGAAGCGTCTGAAACGGCTGGAGGATGACGGTATCCTTATCGGCAAAGTCGCCCTGCTGGATCCGGAAAAAATTGGCCTTGGGTTGACTGCTTTTGTGCTGATTAAAACGCAACATCACAGCAGCGAATGGTATTGCCGCTTTGTCACGGTGGTAACGGAAATGCCAGAAGTGCTGGGGTTCTGGCGCATGGCCGGTGAATATGATTATCTGATGCGTGTTCAGGTTGCCGATATGAAACGCTATGACGAGTTTTATAAGCGTCTGGTCAACAGCGTTCCAGGGCTGTCGGACGTTACTTCCAGCTTCGCGATGGAACAGATTAAATACACCACTTCTTTACCCATCGAATAAATATCCAGAATCAGGTCAGGACACAACGCGTGCGATTATTTGCTCAACTAAGCTGGTATTTCCGTCGGGAATGGCGTCGCTATCTCGGGGCTGTGGCCTTGCTTGTCATTATCGCGATGCTGCAACTGGTTCCGCCGAAAGTGGTCGGTATTGTTGTCGATGGAGTGACGGAACAACACTTTACTACCGGGCAGATCCTGATGTGGATCGCCACCATGGTGCTGATTGCAGTCGTGGTTTATCTCCTGCGTTACGTCTGGCGCGTACTGCTGTTTGGCGCGTCTTATCAACTGGCTGTTGAACTGCGTGAAGATTATTACCGCCAGCTAAGTCGCCAGCATCCAGAATTTTACCTGCGTCATCGCACGGGCGACCTTATGGCTCGTGCGACCAATGACGTCGATCGCGTCGTGTTTGCCGCCGGAGAAGGGGTGCTGACGCTGGTGGATTCACTGGTAATGGGCTGCGCTGTGTTGATTATGATGTCTACGCAAATTAGCTGGCAGTTGACCTTATTTGCCCTGTTACCGATGCCAGTGATGGCGATCATGATTAAGCGCAACGGCGATGCCTTGCATGAACGCTTTAAGCTGGCACAGGCGGCGTTTTCCAGTCTTAATGACCGCACCCAGGAAAGCCTTACCAGTATCCGCATGATCAAAGCCTTTGGTCTGGAAGATCGCCAGTCGGCGCTATTTGCCGCAGATGCTGAAGACACTGGCAAGAAAAACATGCGTGTGGCGCGTATTGATGCCCGTTTTGATCCGACAATCTATATCGCGATTGGCATGGCGAATTTGCTGGCGATTGGTGGGGGAAGCTGGATGGTGGTGCAGGGCAGCTTAACGCTGGGACAGCTCACCAGTTTTATGATGTATCTTGGGTTAATGATTTGGCCGATGCTGGCGCTGGCGTGGATGTTTAACATTGTGGAACGCGGCAGCGCGGCATATAGTCGTATTCGGACGATGCTGGCTGAAGCACCGGTGGTGAACGATGGTAGCGAACCAGTGCCGCAAGGGCGTGGCGAACTGGATGTAAATATTCACCAGTTTACTTATCCACAAACTGATCATCCTGCGCTGGAGAATGTCAGTTTCGCACTCAAACCCGGTCAGATGCTGGGTATTTGCGGGCCGACCGGTTCTGGCAAAAGTACCCTGCTGTCACTCATTCAGCGTCATTTCGACGTCAGCGAGGGGGATATTCGCTTTCATGATATTCCCCTGACGCAGCTTCAACTCGATAGCTGGCGTAGCCGCCTGGCGGTGGTCAGCCAGACGCCGTTCCTTTTTTCCGACACCGTTGCGAATAACATCGCGCTGGGTTGCCCGAATGCCACCCAGCAAGAGATTGAACACGTAGCGCGATTAGCCAGCGTACATGACGATATTTTGCGTCTGCCGCAAGGTTACGACACTGAAGTGGGCGAGCGCGGCGTGATGCTTTCCGGTGGGCAAAAGCAGCGTATCTCCATTGCTCGTGCGTTATTAGTCAACGCGGAAATCCTTATTCTGGATGATGCGCTTTCGGCGGTGGACGGACGCACAGAGCACCAGATCCTGCATAACCTGCGCCAGTGGGGGCAGGGGAGAACGGTGATTATCAGCGCCCATCGCCTTTCTGCACTGACAGAAGCCAGTGAAATAATTGTGATGCAGCACGGACATATCGCCCAGCGTGGCAATCATGATGCGCTGGCGCAACAAAGCGGCTGGTATCGCGATATGTATCGCTATCAACAACTGGAGGCGGCGCTCGACGACGCTCCGGAAATTCGCGAGGAGGCCGTCGATGCGTAGTTTTAGCCAACTGTGGCCGACTCTCAAGCGCCTGTTAGCGTATGGTTCGCCGTGGCGTAAACCGCTGGGGATTGCGGTTCTGATGATGTGGATTGCGGCGGCGGCAGAAGTCAGTGGACCGCTACTCATCAGCTATTTCATCGATAATATGGTGGCGAAAAATAATCTGCCGTTGAAAGTGGTTGCCGGTCTGGCGGCGGCGTATGTTGGGCTGCAACTGTTTGCCGCTGGACTGCACTACGCACAGTCGCTGCTGTTTAATCGGGCGGCGGTTGGCGTGGTACAACAGTTGCGAACGGATGTGATGGATGCCGCATTGCGTCAGCCATTAAGCGAGTTTGATATCCAGCCGGTTGGACAGGTGATTTCCCGCGTCACTAATGACACTGAAGTGATCCGCGACCTCTACGTTACCGTAGTGGCAACTGTCCTGCGCAGCGCCGCACTGGTGGGTGCGATGCTGGTGGCAATGTTCAGTCTCGACTGGCGAATGGCACTGGTGGCGATAATGATTTTCCCGGTTGTGCTGGTGGTGATGGTGATATACCAGCGTTACAGCACGCCGATTGTCCGCCGTGTTCGCGCCTATCTGGCGGATATCAACGACGGCTTTAACGAAATTATCAACGGCATGAGCGTTATCCAGCAATTCCGTCAGCAGGCGCGATTTGGCGAACGTATGGGGGAGGCCAGCCGTTCGCACTATATGGCACGAATGCAAACCCTGCGCCTCGACGGTTTTCTGCTGCGACCATTGCTTAGTCTGTTCTCGTCACTCATTCTTTGTGGCTTGTTGATGCTGTTTGGCTTCTCCGCCAGCGGCACCATTGAAGTGGGCGTGCTGTATGCGTTTATCAGCTATCTTGGGCGGCTTAACGAACCCTTAATCGAACTGACCACGCAACAGGCGATGCTGCAACAGGCTGTGGTGGCGGGTGAACGCGTGTTCGAACTGATGGATGGGCCGCGTCAGCAATATGGCAATGATGATCGCCCGTTACAGAGTGGCACCATCGAAGTCGATAACGTGTCATTTGCTTATCGCGATGACAATCTGGTACTGAAGAACATTAATATCTCTGTGCCTTCGCGTAACTTTGTGGCACTGGTCGGGCATACCGGCAGTGGCAAAAGCACCCTCGCCAGTTTATTGATGGGCTATTACCCGCTAACGGAAGGTGAGATTCGCCTTGATGGTCGTCCATTAAGTTCGTTAAGTCACAGCGCGCTGCGCCAGGGCGTGGCAATGGTGCAGCAAGATCCGGTGGTGCTGGCGGATACCTTCCTCGCCAACGTGACGCTGGGACGTGATATCGCCGAAGAACGCGTCTGGCAGGCGCTGGAAACCGTGCAATTGGCGGAGCTGGCACGCAGTATGAGCGACGGTATTTATACGCCGCTGGGCGAGCAGGGGAATAATCTCTCAGTCGGGCAAAAGCAACTGCTAGCACTGGCACGCGTGTTGGTGGAGACGCCGCAAATCCTGATCCTTGATGAGGCAACCGCCAGCATTGATTCCGGTACTGAACAGGCAATCCAGCACGCACTGGCAGCGGTGCGTGAACATACCACGCTGGTGGTGATTGCTCACCGCTTATCGACCATTGTCGATGCCGACACCATTCTGGTGCTCCATCGTGGTCAGGCGGTGGAACAGGGGACACACCAGCAACTGCTGGCGGACCAGGGGCGCTACTGGCAGATGTATCAACTGCAACTTGCAGGCGAGGAGCTGGCTGCCAGCGTGCGTGAAGAGGAATCATTGAGCGCCTGATTAGCGCAAAATTTCATCGGTGGTGCAAAAATGTAACGCACTGTGCACTGTTATAGTGCGGTTCTATAGATGACAAAGCTTCAAAAGGATTCGTGCTGTCCCCTCGCCCCTCAGGGGGGAGGGGGGGCAGGCCAGCGACTGTGCGATTAATTACCCTCACCCCGGCCCTCTCCCTGAAAGGGCGAGGGGGAAAAGCGCGCTTAGGTTGGCAATTAAGCCAGTTTGTCAGTATTCCCTTTCTATCCACCTTCCTGCCAACTATCCCTTCGTTTTTCATTTCTGGCACACCGCTTGCAATACCTTCTTCGTGTAGCAGAACCATTACCGAATTCTGACCGGAGGGGATCTATGAAGCTGGTGACCGTGATAATCAAACCATTCAAGCTGGAAGACGTTCGTGAAGCGTTATCTTCCATTGGTATTCAGGGCCTGACCGTCACCGAAGTGAAAGGTTTCGGGCGTCAGAAAGGACATGCCGAGTTGTACCGTGGCGCGGAATACAGCGTCAACTTCCTGCCAAAAGTAAAAATTGATGTGGCGATTGCTGATGATCAACTCGATGAAGTGATCGATATCGTCAGCAAGGCGGCTTACACCGGAAAAATTGGCGACGGTAAAATCTTCGTCGCTGAATTGCAACGCGTCATTCGTATTCGTACCGGCGAAGCCGACGAAGCGGCGCTGTAATATCTGGCACACAGCAACAGGAACGAAAAATGAAGATAGCGACGATAAAAACTGGGCTTGCTTCACTGGCGATGCTGCCGGGACTGGTAATGGCTGCACCTGCGGTGGCCGATAAAGCCGACAATGCGTTTATGATGATTTGTACTGCGCTGGTGCTGTTTATGACTATTCCGGGGATTGCCCTGTTTTATGGTGGGTTGATTCGCGGCAAAAACGTGCTGTCGATGCTAACGCAGGTGACGGTGACGTTTGCACTGGTCTGTATTCTCTGGGTGGTTTACGGCTACTCGCTGGCGTTTGGTGAGGGCAACAACTTCTTTGGCAATATTAACTGGTTGATGCTGAAAAACATCGAACTGACGGCGGTGATGGGCAGTATTTATCAGTATATCCACGTGGCGTTTCAGGGATCGTTTGCCTGCATTACCGTCGGCTTGATCGTTGGGGCGCTGGCGGAACGGATTCGTTTCTCTGCGGTGTTAATTTTCGTGGTGGTGTGGCTGACGCTTTCCTACATTCCGATTGCGCATATGGTCTGGGGCGGCGGTTTGCTGGCTTCTCACGGTGCACTGGATTTCGCGGGTGGTACGGTGGTGCACATTAACGCCGCAATTGCCGGTCTGGTGGGCGCGTATCTGATAGGCAAACGCGTGGGCTTCGGCAAAGAGGCGTTTAAACCGCACAACCTGCCGATGGTCTTTACCGGTACTGCCATTCTCTATATCGGTTGGTTTGGCTTTAACGCCGGGTCAGCGGGCACGGCGAATGAAATCGCGGCACTGGCATTTGTGAATACAGTGGTCGCAACGGCGGCGGCAATTCTTGGCTGGATCTTCGGTGAATGGGCGCTGCGCGGTAAGCCTTCACTGCTGGGGGCGTGTTCTGGCGCGATTGCCGGTCTGGTCGGCGTGACGCCTGCCTGTGGCTACATTGGTGTTGGCGGCGCGTTAATTATCGGCGTGGTAGCCGGTCTGGCGGGCTTGTGGGGCGTTACCATGCTCAAACGCCTGCTGCGGGTCGATGATCCTTGCGATGTCTTTGGGGTACACGGTGTTTGTGGCATTGTCGGCTGTATCATGACCGGAATTTTTGCCGCCAGTTCGCTGGGTGGTGTGGGCTTCGCCGAAGGTGTGACGATGGGCCATCAGTTGCTGGTACAGCTGGAAAGCATCGCCATTACGATCGTCTGGTCCGGTGTGGTGGCATTTATTGGCTACAAACTGGCGGATCTGACGGTTGGACTGCGTGTGCCGGAAGAACAAGAGCGCGAAGGACTGGACGTCAACAGCCACGGTGAAAATGCTTATAACGCGTAACAAGCACTGCAAAAAATAGCCGGACGGTTTTCACCTCCGGCTGTTTTTTTAATTGTGATTACGCATTACCCCTTCCTGAACGGTCGAGGCAACCAGCACGCCATCCTGGGTATAAAACTCACCGCGCACAAATCCACGGGCGCTGGACGCCGACGTGCTCTCCACGCTATACAACAGCCATTCGTTCAAATTAAACGGACGATGGAACCACATGGAATGGTCTATGGTGGCAATCTGAATCCCCGGTTCGAGAAAACCGATGCCGTGCGGCTGTAGGGCAACGGGCAGGAAGTTAAGATCAGAAGCGTAACCGAGTAAGTACTGATGAACGCGCAGATCATCTGGCACGCTACCATTTGCGCGGATCCATACCTGACGATGCGGTTCTGCGACGTGACCTTTCAGTGGGTTATGAAACTCCACCGGACGGACTTCCAGCGGACGATCGCAGATGAATTTATCTTTCAACACTGGCGGCAGCAGGTGCGCCAGCGATTGGGCGATTTGCGTTTCTGAAGGCAGGCCATCAGGTGCTGGTGCGGGCGGCATTGCTTTTTGGTGCTCGAATCCGGTCTCTGGTGCCTGGAAAGAGGCCGTCATATAAAAAATCGGTTTACCGTTTTGAATAGCAGCAACCCGACGGGCGCTGAAGCTGTTACCGTCACGCAGCGTTTCAACATCATAAATAATCGGCTTTTTACTATCGCCTGGGCGAAGAAAGTAGCTGTGAAACGAATGTACCAGACGCTCTTCAGGGACAGTTTCTTTTGCAGCATACAAGGCCTGACCCACAACCTGGCCACCAAAGACCTGGCGTAAACCTAAATCTTCACTCTGGCCGCGAAAGAGTCCTTCCTCAATTTTTTCCAGATTTAACAATGTCAGTAAATTTTTTAGCGCCTGACTCATATAACTCTCCAGTAACAAAGCTGCCGCAGCAAGCCAAAGTGAGTTGAGTATAACGCAATTTTGGTACTGGTCCGATGGGTGCAATGGTCTGAATTACGGGCTAAATGCAGGCGTTAATACGTGACATGTGCCACACTTATTGACGTTACTATTTTGTTAACCACTCTTCCGGCGAGGAAAGTTAGCCCGCTGGTGCATTGATAATAAGGAGAAGTGAATGAAACTCGTGCACATGGCCAGTGGTTTAGCGGTTGCGATTGCGTTGGCGGCTTGCGCGGATAAAAGCGCGGATATCCAGACGCCAGCACCGGCTGCAAATACGTCTATTGCAGCGACACAGCAACCTGCTATACAACAACCGAATGTTTCCGGTACGGTCTGGATCCGTCAGAAAGTCGCACTGCCGCCTGATGCCGTGCTGACCGTGACACTTTCTGACGCGTCGTTAGCTGATGCGCCTTCTAAAGTTCTGGCGCAGAAAGCAGTACGTACCGAAGGTAAACAGTCACCGTTCAGTTTTGTTCTGCCATTTAACCCGGCAGACGTTCAACCGAACGCACGTATCCTGTTGAGTGCGGCGGTTACCGTGAACGACAAACTGGTGTTTATCACCGATACCGTTCAACCGGTGATCAATCAGGGCGGAACCAAAGCTGACCTGACATTAGTGCCGGTTCAGCAAACCGCCGTGCCGGTTCAGGCCAGCGGTGGTGCGACGACTACCGTACCTTCGACTTCACCAACTCAGGTGAATCCGTCTTCGGCAGTTCCAGCCCCTACGCAATACTAAGCGCCATTAACCCTCTCCGCCTGGAGAGGGTTAATAGTCCCAGCGATAACGCTGTAAGTCGATTTGCCCGCTTCCCGATACCATCACTCCTTCTGCCAGTAATGCCTGCCGTTGACGCTGCAAATCCGGACCGGTTAACGAGATTGTGCCGTGACGATTAACCACCCGATGCCAGGGGAGAGTGCTGCCTTCGGGTAGACGCTTTAATACTCCACCGACCTGGCGTGCGGCGCGGGGTGATCCCGCCAGTTTCGCGACATCGCCGTAAGTGGTGACGTAGCCTTCGGGAATAGCGGCGACGATTTGCCAGACGCGTTGGGGAAATGAATCTTCTTTTTCCATCTTTTCTTCCTGAGGTGATTTTTCAGCATAATCTGGAAAAACGCCAGAGTGAAGCCGCATTGCGCAAGAAACCAGCATCCGGCACGCAATGGGTTGCAATTAGCAGGGGCAGCAGTGATAATGCGCCTGCGCGTTGGTTCTCAACGCTCTCAATGGGGGCTCTGTTGGTTCTCCCGCAACGCTACTCTGTTTACCAGGTCAGGTCCGGAAGGAAGCAGCCAAGGCAGATGACGCGTGTGCCGGGATGTAGCTGGCAGGGCCCCCACCCATTTCTGCTCCCGCCGTTTCGTCAAAAAATCCTAATATGGCTAAACTTTAACCACGACTGACGCCGCAAGAATTGTCTGGCTGCGCAGTACGCTTCGGAGGTATTTCTGATGAAGTATGTTGATGGTTTTGTGGTTGCTGTTCCTGCCGAAAATAAAGATGCCTATCGAGAAATGGCCGCAAAGGCCGCGCCACTGTTTAAAGAGTTTGGCGCGCTTCGCATTGTTGAATGTTGGGCCAGCGATGTGCCTGACGGCAAAGTGACCGATTTTCGCATGGCAGTGAAAGCGGAAGAGAATGAGGAAGTGGTGTTTAGCTGGATTGAATATCCTTCAAAAGAGGTCCGCGACGCTGCCAATCAAAAAATGATGTCTGACCCACGAATGAAAGAGTTCGGCGAATCAATGCCGTTTGATGGCAAACGGATGATTTACGGCGGGTTTGAGTCAATCATCGACGAGTAGCGTGACGGGCTGTGCGGCGTGCCGCCAGCCCCCAAAATTTACAGATGGTATTCTGCCCAGCGTATGAAATCTTCTTTTGGCAACGCTTTGCTGTACAGCCAACCCTGACCGTAATGCACGCCATGCTGACGTAGCCACTCTTCCTGTTTACCCGTTTCGATCCCTTCCGCCACCATTTTCAGTTTCAACGTTTTTGCCATTTCGATGATATGCGGTGTGACGTTTTTATATTCCAGCGCATCAACGAAGGATTTATCGATCTTCAGAATATCGACATCCAGATCCTGTAAATAACTTAAACTTGAATATCCCGTACCAAAATCATCGAGATAAATTTCATGGCCCACCTCCCGGTAGCGAGAAATAATCGGGGCGCTGGTTTTCGGATCGGCAAACTCACGTTCAGTGAGTTCAAGAGCGATCTGTTTGGGGTTAACCTGGTAGTGATTGATCATATCTCGCAGCAGTTGCGGAATTTTTTCCGAGGCGAGCACGGTGGATTCAAGATTGATGGAAATATGTTGTTCCGGGTGCTGTCGCAGCCAGTCGCCCATATCTTCAAACACGTTTCTTATAATCAGCAGCGTCAGTGGCTCAGAAAGACCCGTTTGCTGTGCCAGCGGAATAAAACTATCTGGCGACAACCAACTACCGTCTGTCTGCGGCCAGCGCGCCAGTGCTTCAGCTCCGACAATTTTGCCATTGGCTAAGGAGACAATCGGCTGATAGTGCACGCAAATATCACGATTTTCGATGGCATCCTGCAGGCGATGATGCGGAGACTGGATACGGCGCAAAATGCGCAACACAAACATTGCTGCCAGCAGGCCAATTAACAACCCTACAGGCAACCAGATAAAGACCTGCCGATGCCAGCCTTTTTGCAACATTTTCGTTGAAGCCCAGGTGATGATGGAAATATTCATCTCCGGGAAGGGCAGAATATCGTAAATGATCCCATTATTTTCGATATGCTCACCGGGGGTTTTTTGCAGTTGGGTAATAATACCCCGGGCAATTTCGTCGCTGCTGGTTATGACTATATTATGGGCATTGCCAATAATAGCGGCATCAATTTGCCATGAGCTATAAGGAATCACGTCGATAAAAGAAGCGGGGTCGATCATCACTACATAATGTGCGGTTCCCATAGCAACCATGTAACGGGTAATACCTAAGTCATTGTGTGAGGTTAACCAGACCCGATAACCATCTTTTGAAATCTTCCCCGGCTCCGGGAAGGTATCCGGTGGGCTTTCATGTTCCAGAGAAGAGCATTGGGGAACGTTGTTATCGATATAAACCACTTCCTGAATATAGCGATAGCTGTATGAAACCCGGCGCATTTCCATGAGATGCTCTTCACTACAGGCTCCGCCTTGCCATCTTTCCAGCTCTTGTAGTGCATCTTTCCCTTGCGTCGCCACTTTATTGGCCCGAATAGCGACGCGGGAGGAATAGGTATTCAGCTCTTCAACAAACGACGTTTCTACCTGCTGATGGGCCAGCCAGATGCTTAAGCCGACAGGCAGCAGTACTGAAAGAATCAGTACTCCCGAAATCAGGCCTACCAGATGTCGTGTTCTCACCAGCATGTCCTTATTAACACAGTGTAGGGAAAGTATATCTGATTGTGAAAAAAGGCTGGCAGGAGATAAGTGGGTAAGGTCAGTATTTCATGAAATGATGGGTGGCAACGATCGTTGTCAATTGACCAGGCGCAGAGCTTACGCCTGGTGTGAAATCCTGACTTAAGATGTTGATTCGGCGCGAGCCAGGGTGAAAATATCGTAAAAAGACAGCTCACCTTTACGGGCGATCATTTTTTGCAACTGTTCTTTGTGGATATTCGCGACACGCGGCGAGTTCAGTATGGTTTCAACCAGCGCAGCAGGGACAAAGCGCGTGTTATACCATTCGCCGTTATAGCAAACGCGGAAATCCAGTACGTCGATATCTTCGTAGCGGTAGCGTGGGTAGACATCAAAAAAGAAGAAACCGTTGAGCAGGATGAATAACACTACCAGGAGCCAGACTGAACCTGACAGCGTTTCGGACTGCAACATCACTGCCAGCGTGGCAAAAAAGGCAACATACATGCCAATAAACAGCCCCGGATGTTTGCGGATAAAACTGATACTAAAGCGGGGCTTGTTGTCGCGTTTTTCGCGCGTATTCAGAGATTCAATTGTTTCGGTCAGCAGGCGTTGTATTTCGGTCATCTTTTGCCTTCGTGGTATCTGCAACTCTCCAGGGAACACCCTATTTTAACGTGGGAATGATATGAGAAAAGTAACAGATTAACTACAATTTTGCATAACAGTTGCAAATTGTAGTTACAGTTTTTTAATGACTCTGGCCGGGTTACCGCCTACGACAACATTATCAGGAACATCTTTGGTGACGACGGCTCCTGATGCCACTACGACGTTATCGCCAATAGTAACGCCCGGGTTAATGATGGCACGACCACCAATCCAGACGTTGTTACCGATAGTCACCGGTTTCCCTAGTTCAGCACCGCTATTACGTGCTACGGGATCGACAGGATGGGTTGCGGTATAAATATGGACGCCAGGCGCCAGCATACAATTATCGCCGATACGAATAGGGCAGACATCAAGCATCACGCAATCGAAGTTCGCGTAAAACCCTTTACCGAGAAAAATGTTATAGCCATAGTCGCAGCGAAAGGAGGGCTCAATATACGCATCCGCAACCTGACCGAGTAAATCGGTGAGGATTTGTTGGCGTAATGATTGATCTTCCGGCAAGGAATGATTGTATTGGTGAATAAGCTGACGAGCGCGCAGGCGATCGCGAGATAAAGTCTCATCTGCCGAGCGATACAACTCACCAGCAATCATCTTTTCTTTTTCTGTGCTCATTACTGACGACCCGGTTGCTGGAATTGGGGCAACACAGTAATACGAAATGTCAGTGATGAGAACGTTCCCGTTACCTCTGTGTGACGGAGGTCACACGCGGCATGTCGTCATAGTAAAAATAAAATATGTCTAATAAACAGATGGTTATAGTGCAGGATTTATACTGTTTAATTATCGAATAAATTTCCACACCGAGGAAGGGATCTTGTCGTAAAGCTTATTCATGGTCAATTCTGCAAGACGGTGATCTGCGGCTGAGTAAAATACCGCCAGTTCATTATCTGATAATTCGTATTTATTTTTCTCGATAACACGTTCCAGCGTGTCAATTGTCTGACAACGACGCAAACGCATCAAATAATCGGTTTTCGTTAAAGGCTTATCGGACATACTTCTACCCATGGTTGTAATAATTAGAACAAGATAAACTCGCAGGATTCTCTTTAGTGGCGTTCACAAAACAACGGAACAGTCGGTTACCTGACTTCCGCCATTTCTGGAGATCCTGCATATTAATACCATAACTACTGAACAACATAAAGGTGTCGTCCAGATATTCATCTATCTGCTCAATGAGCTTATTGTCTTCATTATACTTAATTTTGTAATTAAGTGCGAAGGTCGCAATATGCTCAATGAGTTCATTAAGCTGCAGATTGATAGCCGAGGTAGGGTCGTTAACCCAACCATGATTGCTTTCTTCAAGGTTTGCAAGACAGTCATGATACAGGGTTTCGCAGAGAAATTTAAGCTGTGCAATATCATGTCTTTTTGGTGAGTATTCATCCATAACGCGTCCCCTTCTTAGTGGTTGAACTAACGGACACCTTTCGGGGTGGGAAAACCTACTGACCTGGACTTGCCCTCACAGTTGTTAGATTAACTATAATCCACTCTACGAAGGTTTTCATCGCATTATTACGAAAAATTACAATTAGTGGGAGGAGAGGGAAAAGGCTTCTTTTTCACCCTGCATCAACCACGTAAAGGCTAAAGCAGTTTGTTTGATGCTATTCATAACGTAATCAGGATCCTTGCGTCGGGGGTGATAAAATGCGACGGGAATTTGTCACACTAATACCCAGGATTACTCTGATTATGATGTAATTGATATGAATAAATAAAGGATTGCCGCAAATAATTAAGAATAGCCTCTAGATGTCTATGGGTTATTATACCTATTGCTACCACTTAATATAAATTAACTAACAATAAGCATTTTTTATGAATTTTATGTAGCGTTAAAACTAACTTCCGTTTGCGAGCTTAGCTGTAAACATTGTTATTTTAAGATTATACGTATTAAAAAGGCCGCTTGCGCGGCCTTAGTGATTACGAGATCTATCAATGATGATCGACAGTATGGTTATGTTCGATATCTTCATTCTTGCGACTAAAGCGGCGGCGAACCACCACAAAGAACACCGGAACGAAGAAGATTGCCAGTACTGTTGCCGTTACCATCCCGCCCATTACGCCGGTCCCTACTGCGTTTTGTGCGCCGGAACCAGCACCAGTGCTGATAACCAACGGCATAACACCGAGGATAAACGCCAGTGAGGTCATCAGGATTGGGCGTAAACGCATACGCACTGCGTCCAGAGTTGCTTCAATCAGACCTTTACCTTCTTTATCCATCAAGTCTTTGGCGAATTCGACGATAAGTATCGCGTTCTTCGCCGACAACCCAATGGTTGTAAGCAGGCCCACCTGGAAGTATACGTCATTGGTTAAGCCACGGAAGGTGGCTGCCAGCAACGCACCGATAACCCCCAGCGGAACAACCAGCATAACGGAGAACGGAATCGACCAGCTCTCATACAGCGCCGCCAGACACAGGAACACCACAATCAACGAAATTGCGTACAGCGAAGGCGCCTGGTTGCCGGAGAGGCGTTCCTGATAGGACATCCCCGTCCAGTCGTAGCCAACCCCCGTAGGCAGTTTGCTCGCCAGTTGTTCCATCAACGCCATCGCTTCACCGGTACTCTTACCCGGTGCCGCCTGACCTAAGATCTCCATGGATGGCAGACCGTTGTAACGTTCCAGACGTGGCGAACCGTATTCCCAACGGGAAGAGGAGAACGCCGAGAATGGCACCATCTGACCATTAGCAGCACGGACATACCAGTTACCGATATCTTCCGGCAACATGCGGTATTTCGCTTCTGACATCACATAAACTTTCTTCACGCGACCACGGTCGATAAAGTCGTTCACGTAGCTGCCGCCCCATGCAGCACCCAGAGTGGTGTTAATGTCGTTGATAGAAACACCCAGCGCCTGAGCTTTTTCCTGGTCGATGTCAATCTTAAACTGCGGCGTGTCTTCCAGACCGTTTGGACGCACGCTGGTCAGCAGATCAGGATGTTTCGCTGCTTCGCCCAGCAACTGGTTACGTGCCTGGGTCAGTTTTTCGTGACCGAGGCCGGCCTGGTCAATCAACTCAAAGTCAAAACCGGTTGCCGTACCCAGTTCCACAATCGCAGGCAGGTTAAAGGCGAACACCATCGCATCTTTAATCTGCGAGAAGGCGCGCGTTGCACGCGTGGTAATTGCTTCAACTTTGTTCTCATCACCCGGACGGTCAGCCCAGTCCTTCAACGAAACGAACGCAATACCTGTGTTCTGACCACGTCCCGCAAAGCCGAAGCCGTTAACGGCGAACACCGATTCAACGTTGTTCTTTTCTTTGGTCAGATAGTAATCCGTCACCTCATTGAGCACTTTCTGCGTGCGTTCCTGCGTAGCACCTGCTGGCAGTTGAACCATGGTCATAAATACACCCTGGTCTTCATCCGGCAAGAAGGAGCTTGGCAGACGCACGAACAGATAGGCCATGCCGACCACGATGATCAGATACAGCACCAGATAACGCCCCGTACTGCGCAGAATACCGCCAACGCTGTCGGTGTAGTGGTGCGTGCTCTTCTCGAACATGCGGTTAAACCAGCCAAAGAAGCCTTTTTTGCCTTCACCGTGATCGCCTTTAGCGATAGGTTTCAGCATGGTCGCACAAAGCGCCGGAGTCAGGATCAACGCCACCAGTACTGACAGTGCCATTGCCGAAACAATGGTAATGGAGAACTGACGATAGATTGCACCAGTCGAACCGCCGAAGAAGGCCATCGGTACGAATACCGCAGAGAGCACCATCGCGATACCAACCAGCGCGCCCTGAATCTGCCCCATCGATTTACGAGTGGCTTCTTTCGGCGGCAAACCTTCTTCCGCCATCACACGTTCCACGTTTTCTACGACAACGATGGCGTCATCCACCAACAGGCCGATAGCGAGCACCATCCCGAACATCGTTAGCGTGTTTATCGAGAAGCCAAAGGCAGCAAGGACCGCAAAGGTTCCCAGCAATACCACCGGTACGGCAATGGTTGGAATCAACGTCGCGCGGAAGTTCTGCAAGAACAGATACATTACCAGGAACACGAGGATGATCGCTTCAACCAGCGTTTTAACCACTTCGTGAATGGAGATTTTCACGAATGGCGTGGTGTCGTACGGGTAAACGATTTTCAGACCTGACGGGAAGAACGGTTCCATCTTCGCCAGTTCAGCACGGATAGCCGCAGCCGTATCCAGCGCGTTCGCACCGGTCGCCAGTTTGATACCCAGACCAGAAGCGGGTTGTCCGTTAAACTCTGCGATGATGTCGTAGTTCTCACCACCCAGCTCAATTTTCGCCACATCACGCAGCAGTACGCGGGAACCGTCCTGATTCACTTTCAGCAGAATTTTGCCGAACTCTTCAGTGGAGGTCAGACGCGTCTGAGCAATAATAGAGGCGTTAAGCTGCTGGCCTTTCACCGGCGGCGTACCACCGAGCTGACCGGCTGCGACCTGGGCGTTCTGTGCTTTGATAGCGGTAATGACATCAACCGGCGTTAACTGGTATTTGTTCAGCTCATTCGGGTTCATCCAGATACGCATTGCATACTGTGAACCGAACAGCTGAACGTCACCGACGCCTGATGTACGGCTGATGGCATCTTTCATATTCGCCGCTACATAGTCGGAGATATCCTCCTGCGTCATGGAGCCATCGGTGTTGATAACGCCGACAACCATCAGGAAGCTACTGGAAGATTTCTCAACGCTCACCCCTTGCTGCTGTACTTCCTGCGGCAGTAATGGCATCGCCAGTTGCAGTTTGTTCTGCACCTGAACCTGAGCAATATCCGCATCAGTACCAGACTCGAAGGTCAGGGTGATCTGCACAGTACCCGTGGAGTCACTGTTGGAGGACATGTACATCAGGTTATCGATACCGTTCATATTCTGTTCGATAACCTGTGTAACAGTATCCTGCACTGTTTTTGCATCAGCGCCAGGATAGGAAGCGGAGATCGTTACTGCCGGCGGTGCAATCGTAGGATATTGCGCCACCGGCAGTTTGAGGATCGCCAGCCCCCCTGCCAACATGATGATGATGGCGATCACCCACGCAAAAATCGGGCGATCAATAAAGAAATTAGGCATGTCTTAACGGCTCCTGTTTAAGTTAAGACTTGGACTGTTCAGGCTGAGCACCGCTTGCGTCTTGCTGGTTGTTATCAGCGGTTATCTCTTGTGCTTTCACCTGGACACCAGGACGCACTTTCTGCAGCCCACTTACTACTACTCGTTCGCCTGCTTTCAGACCTTCAGTCACCAGCCACTTATCGCCAATGGCCTGGCTTGCGACGATCGGACGAGTTTCCACTTTGTCATCCGCGCCAACGACCAGTACGGTAGCTTCGCCGCGTGGTGTACGAGTTACACCTTGTTGCGGAACTAAAATGGCGGTTGGATTAAGCCCTTCTTCCAGACGTGCGCGCACGAACATACCCGGCAGCAGGGTGTGATCCGGGTTCGGGAAGATAGCGCGTAAAGTGATAGAACCAGTGGTCTGATCAACGGTAACGTCAGAGAACTCCAGCGTACCGTCCTGCGGGAACTTAATGCCGTCACTGGTGATCAGCGACACTTTGGCTTTACCGTTCTCTTGCTTCAGTGTGCCGTTGGCGAGTTCTTGTTTCAGACGCAGGAAATCGTTACTGGACTGAGTAACATCAACGTAGATCGGATCCAGTTGCTGCACGGTCGCCAGCGCAGTTGCCTGACCGTTTTGCACCAATGCGCCTTCCGTCACGTTCGATTTACCAATACGGCCGGTAATCGGAGAGGTGACTTTGGTGTAAGCCAGATTGATGCGAGCGGTTTCAACAGCCGCTTTCGCCGCAGTGACAGCCGCATTTGCCTGTTGCGCATCAGCCAGCGCCTGATCGTACTCTTGCTTACTGATGTACTGAGTACCCAGCAGCTTCTGGTAACGATTAACAGTCAATTGCGCGATATTGGCTGCTGCCTGCGCTTTAGCCAGATCGCCTTTTGCACTGTCGTACGCCGCCTGATAGGTCGCAGGATCAATCTGATAGAGAGAGACACCTGCTTCGATGTCGCTACCTTCTTTGAAATTACGCTTCAGGATAATCCCGCTAACTTGAGGACGAACTTCTGCGATCCGGTAGGCACTGGTGCGACCCGGAAGCTCGGTTGTGATCTGCAGAGGTTCAGTTTTGACTGTTACTACCCCAACAGCGGGCATCTGCTGGCCACCTTGTTGGGCCTGTTTGTCGTCACATCCTGTAAGCGCTAAGCTGCCTGAGAGCATCAGAACGATCGCCAGAGGCGTAAACCCTCTGTTTTTGTTCATATGTAAACCTCGAGTGTCCGATTTCAAATTGGTCAATGGTCAAAAGTCGATAAACCCATTGCTGCGTTTATATTATCGTCGTGCTATGGTACATACATTCATAAATGTATGTAAATCTAACGCCTGTAAATTCACGAACATATGGCACGAAAAACCAAACAAGAAGCGCAAGAAACGCGCCAACACATCCTCGATGTGGCTTTACGTCTTTTCTCACAGCAGGGGGTATCATCCACCTCACTGGGAGAGATTGCAAAAGCAGCTGGCGTTACGCGTGGTGCAATCTACTGGCATTTTAAAGATAAGTCGGATTTGTTCAGTGAGATCTGGGAGCTGTCAGAATCCAATATTGGTGAACTAGAGCTTGAGTATCAGGCAAAATTCCCTGACGATCCACTCTCAGTATTAAGAGAAATACTAATTCATGTTCTTGAATCGACGGTGACAGAAGAGCGGCGTCGATTATTGATGGAGATTATTTTCCACAAATGCGAATTTGTCGGGGAAATGGCTGTTGTTCAACAGGCACAACGTAATCTCTGTCTGGAAAGTTATGACCGTATAGAACAAACGTTAAGACATTGTATTGAAGCGAAAATGTTGCCAGCAGATTTAATGACGCGTCGCGCAGCAATTATTATGCGCGGCTATATTTCCGGCTTAATGGAAAATTGGCTCTTTGCCCCACAATCTTTTGATCTCAAAAAAGAAGCGCGCGATTACGTTGCCATATTGCTGGAAATGTATCTTCTTTGCCCTACGCTTCGTACACCGGCCACCAACGAAAAATCCTGAACCAGACTCCAGGATTTTTCCTGGACATTTTCGCTGTTGCTATTCTGGCTCTCTACGCCGTGCTATTCTAGCCGCTTGACTATTTCAGGTCGTTCTTCAGGTTCAGAAACCTTCATTCATCATGACTATGTTCCAGTATTACAAACGATCACGGCATTTTGTTTTTTCAGCATTTATTGCTTTTGTTTTGGTCTTGTTATGCCAGAACACGGCCTTTGCGCGGGCGTCATCGAATGGTGATCTACCGACGAAAGCGGATCTACAGGCACAACTTGACTCGCTTAATAAACAAAAAGATCTTTCTGCTCAGGACAAACTGATTCAGCAGGATCTGACAGACACATTAGCCACTCTCGATAAAATCGACCGAGTAAAAGAAGAGACGGTTCAGTTACGACAAAAAGTGGCTGAAGCGCCAGAAAAAATGCGCCAGGCGACCGCAGCGTTAACCGCACTTAGCGATGTGGACAACGACGACGAAACGCGCAAAATTCTGAGCACGCTTTCGTTGCGCCAACTGGAAACTCGCGTTGCCCAGGCGCTGGACGATTTGCAAAACGCACAAAACGATCTGGCGTCTTATAACAGCCAGTTAGTTTCTTTACAGACGCAGCCTGAGCGCGTGCAAAATGCGATGTATACCGCCTCACAGCAGCTGCAACAAATTCGCAGCCGCCTGGATGGCACGGAAGTCGGTGAGACAGCCTTACGTCCCAGCCAGAAAGTGCTGATGCAGGCGCAGCAGGCTTTGTTGAATGCCGAGATTGACCAGCAACGTAAAAGCCTTGAAGGGAACACTGTCTTACAGGATACCCTGCAAAAGCAACGCGATTACGTGACGGCGAACAGCACTCGTCTGGAACATGAACTGCAACTATTGCAGGAGGCGGTGAACAGCAAGCGTCTGACATTAACTGAAAAAACGGCGCAGGAAGCGGTAACGCCGGACGAAGCTGCGCGTATTCAGGCTAATCCGCTGGTGAAACAAGAGCTGGAAATTAACCAGCAGTTAAGTCAGCGTCTGATTAGCGCCACTGAAAACGGCAATTTGCTGATGCAGCAAAACATCAAAGTCAAAAACTGGCTGGAGCGGGCGCTGCAATCGGAACGCAATATCAAAGAGCAGATTTCTGTCCTGAAGGGCAGCCTGCTGCTGTCACGCATTCTTTATCAGCAACAACAAACGCTGCCCTCGGCGGATGAACTGGAAAATATGACCAACCGCATTGCGGATTTGCGTCTCGAACAGTTCGAAGTGAACCAGCAGCGTGACGCACTCTTCCAGAGCGATGCTTATGTCGCCAAACTGGAAGAGGGCCATGCGAATGAAGTCAACGACGAAGTTCGTGACGCATTGTTGCAAGTAGTTGATATGCGTCGCGAATTGTTGGATCAGCTTAACAAACAGTTGGGCAACCAACTCATGATGGCCATTAACCTGCAAATCAACCAGCAACAGTTAATGAGCGTATCGAAAAACCTGAAATCCATCCTGACCCAGCAGATTTTCTGGGTGAACAGTAACCGCCCGATGGACTGGGACTGGATTAAAGCGTTCCCACAAACGCTGCAGGATGAATTCAAGTCGATGAAAATTACGGTGAACTGGGAAAAAGCCTGGCCTGCCGTCTTTATCGCTTTCCTCGCAGGTTTACCGCTGCTGTTGATTGCCGGGTTGATTCACTGGCGTCTGGGATGGCTGAAAGCGTATCAACAAAAGCTGGCTTCCGCCGTAGGTTCCCTGCGTAACGACAGCCAGCTCAACACACCAAAAGCGATCCTTATCGATCTGATCCGCGCGCTGCCGGTGTGTCTGATTATTCTCGCCGTCGGTTTGATTTTGCTCACCATGCAGCTCAACATCAGTGAACTACTGTGGTCGTTCAGCAAAAAACTGGCGATTTTTTGGCTGGTATTTGGTCTGTGCTGGAAGGTGCTGGAGAAAAATGGCGTTGCTGTTCGTCACTTTGGTATGCCGGAACAGCAGACCAGCCACTGGCGTCGGCAAATTGTCCGCATCAGCCTCGCGTTGCTGCCGATCCATTTCTGGTCTGTGGTGGCAGAACTCTCCCCACTGCATCTGATGGATGATGTACTGGGGCAGGCGATGATTTTCTTCAACCTGCTGCTGATTGCCTTTCTGGTGTGGCCGATGTGCCGCGAAAGCTGGCGTGATAAAGAGTCGCACACCATGCGTCTGGTCACTATTACCGTGTTGTCGATTATCCCGATTGCGCTGATGGTGCTGACCGCTACGGGTTATTTCTACACCACGCTGCGCCTCTCCGGGCGTTGGATTGAAACCGTTTATCTGGTGATCATCTGGAACCTGCTGTACCAGACCGTACTGCGCGGATTAAGCGTGGCGGCACGGCGTATCGCCTGGCGTCGTGCGCTGGCGCGTCGGCAGAATCTGGTGAAAGAGGGTGCTGAAGGCGCCGAACCGCCGGAAGAACCCACTATTGCACTGGAGCAGGTTAACCAGCAGACGCTGCGTATTACCATGCTGCTGATGTTTGCACTGTTTGGTTTGATGTTCTGGGCGATTTGGTCCGATTTGATCACCGTGTTCAGCTATCTCGACAGCATCACACTGTGGCATTACAACGGCACTGAAGCCGGGGCTGCGGTGGTGAAAAGCGTCACTATGGGCAGTCTGTTGTTTGCGATTATCGCATCGATGGTTGCCTGGGCGCTGATCCGCAACCTGCCTGGTTTGCTGGAAGTGCTGGTGCTCTCGCGGTTGAACATGCGCCAGGGCGCGTCGTACGCCATTACCACCATCCTTAACTACATCATCATTGCCGTTGGTGCGATGACAGTGTTTGGGTCGCTTGGTGTGTCATGGGATAAACTCCAGTGGCTGGCTGCGGCATTATCTGTAGGTCTGGGTTTTGGTTTACAAGAGATCTTCGGTAACTTCGTTTCTGGTTTGATCATCCTGTTCGAACGTCCGGTGCGCATTGGCGATACGGTAACTATCGGTACTTTCTCCGGAACGGTCAGTAAGATCCGTATTCGTGCAACGACTATTACGGACTTCGATCGCAAAGAAGTGATCATCCCGAACAAAGCGTTCGTAACCGAGCGTCTGATCAACTGGTCGTTAACCGACACCACCACTCGTCTGGTGATCCGCCTGGGTGTGGCTTACGGTTCTGATCTGGAAAAAGTACGCAGAGTCCTGCTTCAGGCAGCGACTGAGCATCCAAGGGTGATGCACGAACCGATGCCGGAAGTCTTCTTTACTGCGTTTGGTGCCAGCACCCTGGATCACGAGCTGCGCCTGTACGTTCGTGAACTGCGCGACCGTAGCCGTACTGTCGATGAACTGAACCGTACCATTGATCAGCTGTGCCGTGAAAACGACATCAACATTGCCTTTAACCAACTTGAAGTGCATCTGCATAATGAGAAGGGCGATGAAGTGACGGAAGTGAAACGAGACTACAAAGGCGACGATCCGACGCCTGCGGTAGGGTAATAACGAAAGGGGCGGCATTTAGCCGCCCCATTTATTTTTCGCTTTGAGCCTCATCATCGTTCTGTAATTTCTTTTCATAATCGCGTTTCACAATATCCAGCGCGCGCAGCACGGTACTGGCAGGGATCTGATTTTCCTCCAGCAGCACAATCAAATCGACGGCCAGCTTGACATCGTCAGGGGCATTTTCCAGTGACATACTCTCTCCATTGTTAGCGGGTTAAACGCGCTAACCTGTTTTCGATTTTTTCCAGCGCATGGCGACACCGCACCAGACGCGCTTCATAGGCTTCTACTTCACGATGCAGCGTTTGCTGCTCTACTAAATCGGTTGCCTGCGCCAGACGGGCTTTACGTTCTGCTACCATCTCACGTAATCGCCGTTCAAAATCCTGATGTTGAATCCTTTTTCGTTGCCAGCGGGCAATTTTTGGTGGCGCGCTGTCCCACTCGCGCAGTGACCAGGATACCGCTTCACGGGCAATCGCTTCCAGTTGGGCGACCAGGTGTTCTGCCAGCCAGGCTACTTGCGGCAGCTGCTGCTGTTCGACTGCGTGACGAAGCGCAGCCATGTTATCGCCCGCCTCATCGAGACAAGCCTGTAACGTTGTCGCGCGAGTCTGAAAAAGATGCCTGTCGAAACGGGCGCTTAACGTGCTGAACTGCGCCACCGGGACACAACGCTGGCGCAGCGTGGCGAGCTGGCCTTCCAGTTTTTCCAGCAGCAGGGTCGTTTTCACGATAAGACCTCAATGAAAATGATAATTGTTATGCTAAAGTAGCCACTCTGTAAGCTGACAACACTCAATATGCAACGAATCATTTTAATCATCATTGGCTGGCTGGCGGTAGTGTTGGGTACGCTGGGCGTGGTATTACCGGTATTGCCGACTACGCCGTTTATCCTGTTGGCTGCCTGGTGCTTTGCCCGCTCTTCCCCGCGTTTTCACGCCTGGCTGCTGTATCGCTCATGGTTTGGTAGCTATTTACGCTTCTGGCAGAAATACCATGCAATGCCGCGTGGCGCAAAACCACGGGCGATTTTATTGATACTCGTGACTTTTGCTATTTCACTGTGGTTTGTGCATATGACGTGGGTACGCATTTTGTTGCTGGTGATCCTCACTTGTTTGCTGATTTTTATGTGGCGAATCCCGGTGATTGATGAAAAGCAAGAAAAGCACTGAAGCACAACAATCGCTGTTGCAATTATCGCGCACAGCCAGTACATTCTGGCGTTTTCGAGCACAGGCGCAGGCGGTCAAAGGTTAAACAAAAGTTACTTTTGATACGTTTAAAACGCGCCGTGAGTACCACCGTAACAAGCAGGCATACACTTATGACCGCGACTGCACAGCAGCTTGAGTATCTCAAAAATAGCATCAAAAGCATTCAGGACTACCCAAAACCCGGCATTCTGTTCCGTGATGTCACCAGCTTACTGGAAGACCCGAAAGCTTACGCTCTCAGCATCGACCTGCTGGTTGAGCGTTACAAAAATGCGGGTATTACCAAAGTTGTCGGCACCGAAGCACGTGGCTTCTTGTTTGGTGCTCCGGTAGCATTGGGTCTGGGCGTAGGTTTTGTACCGGTACGTAAACCGGGCAAACTGCCGCGCGAAACCATCAGCGAAACTTACGAACTGGAATACGGCACCGATAAGCTGGAAATCCACGTTGATGCCATTAAACCTGGTGACAAAGTATTGGTAGTCGACGATTTGCTGGCAACTGGGGGCACCATTGAGGCGACTGTGAAACTGATCCGTCGTCTGGGCGGTGAAGTCACTGACGCTGCATTCATCATTAATCTGTTCGACCTCGGCGGTGAACAGCGTCTCGAAAATCAAGGCATTACCTGTTATAGCCTTGTCCCGTTCCCGGGCCACTAATTTTCGACAGCCCGCGCCATGGGCAGCACAAGATGTACATTCAGCCTCGCCGTTCTGACGGGGCTGTGTTAGCATTACCCCTTCGTGAATCCACCTTCCAGCGTTTCAGAGCCTGCCAATGAGTTATCAGGTCTTAGCCCGAAAATGGCGCCCACAAACCTTTGCTGACGTCGTCGGCCAGGAACATGTGCTGACCGCACTGGCGAACGGCTTGTCGTTAGGGCGTATTCATCATGCTTATCTTTTTTCCGGCACCCGTGGCGTCGGAAAAACCTCTATCGCCCGACTGCTGGCGAAGGGGCTAAACTGCGAAACAGGTATTACCGCGACGCCGTGCGGCGTATGCGATAACTGCCGCGAAATCGAACAGGGGCGCTTTGTTGATCTGATTGAGATCGATGCCGCCTCGCGCACCAAAGTCGAAGATACCCGCGACCTGCTGGATAACGTTCAGTACGCGCCAGCGCGCGGTCGCTTTAAAGTCTATCTGATCGACGAAGTGCATATGCTGTCGCGGCACAGCTTCAACGCACTGTTAAAAACCCTTGAAGAGCCACCAGAGCATGTGAAGTTTCTGCTGGCAACCACCGATCCGCAGAAATTGCCGGTGACGATTTTGTCGCGCTGTCTGCAATTTCATCTCAAGGCGCTGGATGTCGAGCAAATTCGTCATCAGCTTGAGCACATTCTCAACGAAGAACATATCGCCCACGAGCCTCGGGCGCTGCAACTGCTGGCGCGCGCCGCTGAAGGCAGCCTGCGAGACGCGTTAAGTCTGACTGACCAGGCGATTGCCAGCGGTGATGGTCAGGTTTCGACCCAGGCGGTCAGTTCGATGCTCGGTACGCTCGACGACGATCAGGCGCTGTCGCTGGTAGAAGCGATGGTGGAAGCCAACGGCGAGCGCGTAATGGCGCTGATTAACGAAGCCGCTGCCCGTGGTATCGAGTGGGAAGCCTTGCTGGTGGAAATGCTCGGCCTGCTGCACCGCATTGCGATGGTACAACTTTCGCCTGCTGCGCTTGGCAATGATATGGCCGCCATTGAGCTGCGGATGCGTGAACTGGCACGCACCATACCGCCAACAGATATTCAGCTTTACTACCAGACGCTATTGATTGGTCGCAAAGAATTACCGTATGCGCCAGACAGACGCATGGGCGTTGAAATGACGCTATTGCGCGCGCTGGCGTTCCATCCGCGTATGCCTCTACCTGAACCGGAAGTGCCGCGCCAGTCCTTTGCGCCAGTCGCGCCTACGGCAGTAATGACGCCAATGCAGGTGCCGCCACAGCCGCAATCAGCGCCGCAGCAGGCACCGACCGTACCGCTCTCAGAAACCACCAGCCAGGTGCTGGCGGCGCGCCAACAACTACAGCGCGCACAGGGAGCAACCAAAGCAAAAAAGAGTGAACCGGCAGCCGCTACCCGCGCGCGGCCGGTGAATAACGCTGCGCTGGAAAGACTGGCTTCGGTTACCGATCGCGTTCAGTCGCGTCCGGCACCATCGGCGCTGGAAAAAGCGCCAGCCAAAAAAGAAGCGTATCGCTGGAAGGCTACCACCCCAGTGATGCAACAAAAAGAAGTGGTCGCCACGCCAAAGGCGCTGAAAAAGGCGCTGGAACATGAAAAAACGCCAGAGCTGGCGGCGAAGCTGGCGGCAGAAGCCATTGAGCGCGATCCGTGGGCAGCACAGGTGAGCCAACTTTCGCTACCAAAACTGGTCGAACAAGTGGCGTTAAATGCCTGGAAAGAGGAGAACGGCAACACGGTGTGTCTGCATTTGCGCTCCTCTCAGCGTCATTTGAATAACAGCGGTGCACAACAAAAACTGGCTGAAGCGTTGAGTACGTTAAATGGCTCAACGGTTGAACTGACTATCGTTGAAGATGATAATCCAGCGGTGCGTACGCCGCTGGAGTGGCGTCAGGCGATATACGAAGAAAAACTTGCGCAGGCGCGCGAGTCCATTATTGCGGATAATAATATTCAGACCCTGCGTCGATTCTTCGATGCGGAGCTGGATGAAGAAAGTATCCGCCCCATTTGATCGTAAGCACAGCTTACGATCGTCATCCTTAACGTGATTGAGAGAGAAACCTATGTTTGGTAAAGGCGGTCTGGGCAACCTGATGAAGCAGGCCCAGCAGATGCAAGAAAAAATGCAGCAGATGCAGGAAGAAATCGCGAAGCTGGAAGTGACCGGCGAATCCGGCGCAGGTCTGGTGAAAGTGACCATCAACGGCGCACACAACTGCCGTCGCGTAGAGATCGACCCTAGCCTGCTGGAAGACGACAAAGAGATGCTGGAAGACCTGGTGGCTGCGGCATTCAACGATGCAGCACGTCGTATCGAAGAAACTCAGAAAGAAAAAATGGCCTCTGTTTCCTCCGGAATGCAGCTGCCGCCTGGCTTTAAGATGCCGTTCTGATGCAAACCAGCCCGCTGTTAACACAGCTTATGGAAGCACTGCGCTGTCTGCCGGGCGTTGGCCCGAAGTCGGCGCAGCGTATGGCGTTCACGCTGCTTCAGCGCGATCGTAGCGGCGGGATGCGTCTGGCGCAGGCGCTCACCCGGGCGATGTCGGAAATCGGCCACTGCGCCGATTGTCGCACCTTCACCGAACAGGAAGTCTGTAACATCTGTTCAAACCCGCGTCGTCAGGAAAACGGTCAAATCTGCGTGGTGGAGAGTCCGGCGGACATCTACGCCATTGAGCAGACGGGGCAGTTTTCAGGCCGTTATTTTGTGTTGATGGGACACCTGTCACCGCTGGACGGCATCGGACCGGATGATATCGGACTTGATCGTCTGGAACAGCGTCTGGCGGAGGAAAAAATCACCGAAGTGATCCTCGCCACCAACCCAACGGTCGAAGGTGAAGCCACCGCTAACTACATTGCCGAGCTTTGCGCGCAGTATGACGTGGAAGCCAGCCGTATTGCCCACGGCGTACCGGTTGGCGGCGAACTGGAAATGGTCGACGGCACCACGCTGTCGCACTCACTTGCCGGGCGTCATAAGATTCGTTTTTAAGCAAACGAGAGCAGGATCACCTGCTCTCGCTTGAAATTATTCCTCCTTGTCCCCATCTCTCCCTCATCCTGTTTTTAACCTTAAAATGGCATTATTGAGGTAGACCTACATGAAAGGACAAGAAACTCGTGGTTTTCAGTCAGAAGTGAAGCAGCTTCTGCACCTGATGATCCATTCTCTCTATTCCAATAAAGAAATCTTCCTGCGTGAGCTTATCTCTAACGCCTCCGATGCGGCGGATAAGCTGCGTTTCCGCGCGCTCTCTAACCCGGATCTGTACGAAGGTGACGGCGAACTGCGCGTTCGTGTCTCTTTCGACAAAGACAAGCGCACGCTGACTATTTCCGACAACGGCGTGGGGATGACCCGCGACGAAGTGATCGACCATCTGGGGACTATCGCTAAATCCGGCACCAAATCGTTCCTCGAATCCCTGGGTTCTGACCAGGCGAAAGACAGCCAGCTGATCGGTCAGTTTGGTGTTGGTTTCTACTCTGCGTTTATCGTGGCCGATAAAGTGACCGTGCGCACCCGTGCGGCAGGTGAAAAACCAGAAAACGGCGTATTCTGGGAATCGGCGGGCGAAGGTGAATACACCGTTGCCGATATCACCAAAGAAGATCGCGGTACTGAAATTACCCTGCATCTGCGCGAAGGCGAGGATGAATTCCTCGATGACTGGCGCGTGCGTTCCATCATCAGCAAATACTCCGACCATATCGCGCTGCCGGTAGAGATCGAAAAACGCGAAGAGAAAGACGGCGAAACCGTTATCTCCTGGGAGAAAATCAACAAAGCGCAGGCGCTGTGGACTCGTAACAAGTCGGAAATCACCGATGAAGAGTACAAAGAGTTCTACAAACACATCGCCCACGACTTTAACGATCCGCTGACCTGGAGCCACAACCGCGTTGAAGGTAAGCAGGAGTACACCAGCCTGCTGTACATCCCGTCCCAGGCTCCGTGGGATATGTGGAACCGCGATCATAAACACGGCCTGAAACTGTATGTTCAGCGTGTGTTCATCATGGACGACGCAGAACAGTTCATGCCGAACTATCTGCGCTTCGTGCGTGGTCTGATTGACTCCAGCGATCTGCCGCTGAACGTTTCCCGTGAAATCCTCCAGGACAGCACAGTAACGCGTAACCTGCGCAATGCGCTGACCAAGCGTGTACTGCAAATGCTGGAAAAACTGGCGAAAGACGACGCGGAAAAATACCAGACCTTCTGGCAACAGTTTGGCCTGGTACTGAAAGAAGGTCCGGCGGAAGATTTCGCTAACCAGGAAGCGATCGCCAAACTGCTGCGTTTTGCTTCTACTCATACCGACTCTTCTGCGCAAACCGTGTCTCTGGAAGACTACGTTTCCCGCATGAAAGAAGGGCAGGAGAAAATCTACTACATCACCGCAGACAGCTACGCGGCAGCGAAGAGCAGCCCGCACCTGGAACTGCTGCGTAAGAAAGGCATCGAAGTTCTGCTGCTTTCCGACCGCATCGATGAGTGGATGATGAACTATCTGACTGAGTTCGATGGTAAACCGTTCCAGTCCGTGTCTAAAGTTGACGAGTCGCTGGAAAAACTGGCTGACGAAGTTGATGAAAGCGCGAAAGAAGCGGAGAAAGCACTGACTCCGTTCATCGATCGTGTGAAAGCACTGCTGGGCGAGCGCGTGAAAGATGTGCGTCTGACTCACCGTCTGACCGATACGCCAGCGATCGTTTCAACCGACGCTGACGAAATGAGCACCCAGATGGCGAAACTGTTCGCTGCGGCGGGCCAGAAAGTGCCAGAAGTGAAATACATCTTCGAACTGAACCCGGATCACGTACTGGTGAAACGTGCGGCAGATACTGAAGATGAAGCGAAGTTCAGCGAGTGGGTGGAACTGCTGCTGGATCAGGCGCTGCTGGCAGAACGCGGCACGCTGGAAGATCCGAACCTGTTTATTCGTCGTATGAACCAGCTGCTGGTGTCGTAAGCCTTTTACCCCCTTACTCTAACCCTCTCCTCAAAGGGGAGAGGGGATCGATCGTGCAGATATTAAAGAACTGCGCTGGTTTTCACCCTCGCCCCTTTGGGGAGAGGGTCGGGGTGAGGGGCATCAACCGCACTTTCCCCCAAACTTTCTCCCCTTAACCGTTTCAGCCCCAGGTGCCTTTCTTGAGGCAATCGCCTTATGGTGGTATCGTTTATCGCTTTTTCAAAAAATTCGACACATTTTAAGGGGATTTTCGCAATGCGTATCATTCTGCTTGGCGCTCCGGGCGCGGGGAAAGGGACTCAGGCTCAGTTCATCATGGAGAAATATGGTATTCCGCAAATCTCCACTGGCGATATGCTGCGTGCTGCGGTCAAGTCTGGCTCCGAGCTGGGTAAACAAGCAAAAGACATTATGGATGCTGGCAAACTGGTCACCGACGAACTGGTGATCGCGCTGGTTAAAGAGCGCATTGCTCAGGAAGACTGCCGTAACGGTTTCCTGCTTGACGGTTTCCCGCGTACCATTCCGCAGGCAGACGCGATGAAAGAAGCGGGCATCAACGTTGACTACGTTCTGGAGTTTGACGTACCGGACGAACTGATTGTTGATCGTATCGTAGGCCGCCGCGTTCACGCGCCGTCTGGTCGTGTTTATCACGTTAAATTCAATCCGCCGAAAGTCGAAGGCAAAGACGACGTTACCGGTGAAGAACTGACTACCCGTAAAGACGATCAGGAAGAAACCGTGCGTAAACGTCTGGTTGAATACCATCAGATGACTGCGCCGCTGATCGGCTACTACTCTAAAGAAGCGGAAGCGGGCAACACCAAATACGCGAAAGTCGACGGCACCAAACCGGTTGCTGAAGTTCGCGCGGCTCTGGAAAAAATCCTCGGCTAATCAAGTTGCAGCAGATCTGCTTTCGGGCAGGTCTGCTCATCCTCCTCAGGCAATACCTCTCACAGCAATTAGTTCTTCTTCCTCACTTTTCCGCTACAATTATCAACAAGTTGAATCGATAAGAGGCGGTAATGCGTCAAACTAAAACCGGTATCCTGCTGGCAAACCTGGGTACGCCCGATGCCCCCACTCCTGAAGCGGTAAAACGCTACCTGAAACAATTTTTAAGCGACAGACGCGTAGTCGATACTTCACGGCTGTTGTGGTGGCCATTGCTGCGCGGCGTGATTTTGCCGCTGCGCTCGCCGCGTGTGGCGAAGCTGTATGCCTCTGTCTGGATGGAAGGTGGCTCGCCACTGATGGTTTACAGCCGCCAGCAACAGCAGGCGCTGGCACAACGTTTACCGGATACGCCCGTGGCGCTGGGAATGAGCTACGGCACGCCATCGCTGGAAAGCGCCGTAGATGAACTACTGGCTGAACATGTTGATCATATCGTGGTACTGCCGCTCTACCCGCAATACTCCTGTTCAACGGTCGGTGCGGTGTGGGATGAACTGGCTCGCATTCTGGCGCGCAAACGTAGCATTCCGGGGATATCGTTTATTCGTGATTACGCCGATAACCACGATTACATTAATGCGCTGGCGAATAGTGTTCGCGCCTCTTTCGCTAAACATGGCGAACCGGATCTGCTGTTGCTCTCTTATCATGGCATTCCGCAACGTTATGCGGATGAAGGCGATGATTATCCGCAACGTTGTCGCACAACGACCCGCGAGCTGGCTTCTGCGCTGGGAATGGCACCGGAAAAAGTGATGATGACCTTTCAGTCGCGCTTTGGTCGGGAACCCTGGTTGATGCCTTATACCGACGAAACGCTGAAAATGCTGGGAGAAAAAGGTGTCGGCCATATTCAGGTGATGTGTCCGGGCTTTGCTGCGGATTGTCTGGAAACACTGGAAGAGATTGCCGAGCAAAACCGTGAAGTCTTCCTCGGTGCGGGCGGAAAAAAATATGAATATATTCCGGCGCTTAATGCCACGCCGGAACATATCGAAATGATGGCTAATCTTGTTGCCGCGTATCGCTAAAGCTGGGCGGTAAAGAATTGTGCGCCGTCGCGAAGAGCATCGTCGGCGGTTTTCATCATCCGTGAATAATGCAAAAAGGCGTGCAGCGTTCCTGGGTAGAGTCTGAACTCACAGGGCTGCTGATGCGCCGCCAATGTCTGGTAAAGCAGGTGACTGTCATCCAGCAGCGGATCGAATTCTGCACCGGCGATATAGCAGGGGGGCACATCGCGAGTGAGATCGTTATTAAACAGGCAGTAATACGGCGACTCGCGGTCTGCTTCGTTGCTTAAATACGCCTCTTCATACATCTGCAAATCCTGTTGCGTTAAGCCATCCCAGTCACCGCCCAACAGACGGCGAGTCACGGAATCGCGTAATCCGTAAAGCCCATACCACAGCAAGACGCCCACAACTTTGCCGCAATCGATCTGCTTATCACGCAACCATAAAGCACTGGCGAGCGCCAGCATGGCGCCAGCGGAATCACCGGCAAAACCAATGCGTGACATATTGATCTGATAATCGCCCGCCTGCTGGTGGAAGTAACAACAGGCAGCCACGACTTCTTCTATCGCTTGCGGAAAACGCGCTTCAGGCGAAAGGGTGTAATCAACACCAATCACCGTACACTGGGTGTACTTTGCCAGCAGGCGCATAATGCGATCGTGGGTATCAAGATTGCCGAGAATAAAACCGCCGCCATGCAGATAAAACAACGTCGCCGGGCTATCCGGGTTCGGACAAAATTGCCGTGCTTCTACCTGACCATATTTTGTCGGAACCGCGTAAGCTCTGGTTTCCATTTCTGGAGCGCCAGCGTTCCAGAATCGGCGCTCAAGCGTGTAATGCTGGCGTTGTTCGGCAATCGTTCCCGTTGCGGGCCAGGGCGGTAAATCGGGCTGATGAGTATTAACAACCGCCTTCATTTCGGCAGAGATTAGCTCCAGCACGGGTAGTTTGTTTTCCGGCTTCATGCAAAAACTCCTTTCAAATTGCGTCATTGTAAGGAACATCTCCCATGAAAATGCGATCCCGTCGGCTGATATTGAAACTGCCTGCGTCTCGCGCGTTCAGGCATGATTGTGTTAACATTCGCCGCTCAGTTAACCACCCGTAAAAACAACCATGAAATTTCCCGGCAAACGTAAATCCAAACATTACTTCCCCGTAAATGCACGCGATCCGCTGTTGCAGCAAATCCAACCAGAAAACGAAACCAGCGCAGCCTGGGTGGTCGGTATCGACCAGACGCTGGTGGATATTGAAGCCAAAGTGGAAGACGATTTTATTGAACGTTATGGATTAAGCGCCGGGCATTCACTGGTCATTGAAGATGATGTTGCTGAAGCACTTTATCAGGAGCTGAAACAGAAAAACCTGATTACTCATCAGTTTGCAGGTGGCACTATTGGCAATACCATGCACAACTATTCTGTACTGGCAGACGACCGTTCGGTGCTGCTGGGCGTGATGTGCAGCAATATTGAAATTGGCAGCTACGCCTATCGTTACTTGTGCAATACATCCAGCCGTACCGATCTTAACTATCTGCAGGGCGTGGATGGTCCGATTGGTCGTTGCTTTACGCTGATTGGCGAGTCTGGCGAACGTACCTTTGCTATCAGTCCAGGTCATATGAACCAGTTACGGGCAGAAAGCATTCCGGAAGATGTTATCGCCGGAGCGTCGGCGCTGGTATTAACGTCCTATCTGGTGCGTTGCAAGCCGGGTGAACCGATGCCGGAAGCGACCATGAAAGCCATTGAGTATGCCAAAAAATACAACGTACCGGTGGTGCTGACGCTGGGTACTAAATTTGTCATCGCCGAGAATCCGCAATGGTGGCAGCAATTCCTCAAAGAACACGTCTCCATCCTTGCGATGAACGAAGAAGAAGCCGAAGCGTTGACCGGAGAGAGCGATCCGCTGCTGGCATCTGACAAGGCGCTGGACTGGGTAGATCTGGTGCTGTGTACCGCCGGGCCCATCGGCTTGTATATGGCGGGCTTTACGGAAGACGAAGCGAAACGCAAAACCCAGCATCCGCTGTTGCCGGGCGCTATCGCGGAATTTAACCAGTATGAGTTTAGCCGCGCCATGCGTCATAAAGATTGCCAGAATCCGCTGCGTGTCTATTCGCACATTGCGCCGTACATGGGCGGACCAGAAAAAATCATGAACACCAATGGTGCCGGAGACGGTGCGCTGGCCGCGTTGTTGCATGACATTACCGCCAACAGCTATCACCGCACTAACGTGCCAAATTCCAGCAAGCATAAATTCACCTGGCTGACTTACTCGTCGTTAGCGCAGGTGTGTAAATATGCCAACCGCGTCAGTTATCAGGTGCTTAACCAGCATTCGCCACGCTTAACGCGCGGTCTGCCGGAGCGAGAAGACAGCCTGGAAGAGTCTTACTGGGATCGTTAAGCCATCGAACCAATGACAGTCGGATGCGGCGTAAACGTCTTATCCGACCTACGGAAGATGGCACCTGTGGGCCGGATAAGATGCGGCAGCATCGCGTCCGGCAATGGAGTCAATGTATTACCCCGTCACCACCTCGCCCGCCGGTGGCGTTTCCAGCAGTTCCAGCATAGTACGGGCGATTTCACGCTCACCCATCACCACCTGATTCGCGCCACGTTCGGTGATATACGCCACCTCATCGTCATAATGGGCGCGGGCGATAATCTCAATATCCGGGTTTTTGGCACGAGCAGAGGCCACAATCTCGCCAGCTTCGTAACCGTTAGGAATGGTCAGAATCAGCCATTTCGCGCACTCCAGATGCGCAAGGTGCATAATCTCTTCGTTCGCCGCGTTGCCCAATACCGCGCGAACGCCACGCTCACGCAGTTCATCGACACGGGTTCGTGATGTTTCAATCACCACTAACGGAATATCAGAGGCGAGTAATTTCTCCCCCAGCAGACTGCCTACACGACCGTAGCCAACCAGTAGCGCATGGTTGCAAATATCCACCGGGATCTGCTTCTCTTCTTCGATAGCCTCTTCCAGCGTCTGTTCTTCCAGCGTTTCGGTCTTTGCCAGATATTTTTCCAGCAGCGCGAACAGCACCGGGTTGAGCATAATCGACAGGATCGCGCCTGCCAGTACCAGGTTTTGCCCGGCCTGCGGCAGTAAATTTAATGCCATTCCCAGCCCCGCCAGGATAAACGCGAACTCACCAATCTGCGCGAGGCTGGCGGCGATGGTTAACGCCGTGCGCTGGGAGTGACCAAACAATCGAACGAGGAACAGTGCCGCAACTGATTTACCAAACAGAATAATCGCCAGCGTTGCCAGCACTGCCAGCGGTTGCTGAATCAGAATTAACGGATCAAATAGCATCCCAACGGAGACGAAAAACAGCACCGCAAACGCATCGCGCAATGGCAGCGTATCATGCGCCGCGCGGTGGCTAAGTTCGGATTCATTTAGCACCATCCCGGCGAAGAATGCGCCGAGTGCAAAGGAGACGTCAAACAGTTCTACCGCACCAAAAGCAATGCCTAATGCCAGTGCCAGCACCGACAGGGTAAACAGTTCACGCGAACCGGTTGCTGCGCTTCGCGCCATAATCCACGGCACCAGACGGCGACCCACTAACATCATAATGGCGATAAATGCCACCACCTTGCCGATGGTGATCCCCATATCAACCGCCAGCGTCGCAAAGCCCACGTCGCCCTGTTCCAGCATTCCGGCCACTGCGGGCAGCAACACCAGCGTCAGAACCATTACCAGGTCTTCCACAATCAACCAGCCGATGGCGATTTGCCCGCGCTGGCTGTCTATCAACTGCCGTTCTTCAAGCGCACGCAGCAGTACCACGGTACTGGCGGTAGAAAGACACAAACCGAACACGATGCCAGTCATTAACGACCAGCCGATCACGGCAGAAAGAGCCATACCCAGCAACGTCGCTACCGCTATCTGGGCGATCGCGCCGGGAATGGCGATGGACTTTACCGCCATCAAATCCTTGAGCGAAAAATGCAAACCGACGCCGAACATCAGCAAAATAACGCCCAGCTCCGCCAGCTCTGGTGCCAGTTTGGTATCGGCAACAAACCCTGGAGTAAAAGGTCCTGCCAGCACGCCCGCTAACAGATATCCCACCAGAGGAGAAATACGCAGTTTATTAGCAATCATGCCGAGGATAAAAGCGAGCACAAGGCCGCCAACAATGGTGGTGATAAGCGGGGTGGCGTGATGCATTCCGTCTCCTGTTCCTGGTGGTTGTTGTCCATTTTTGGCTGGGAAAACCAAAATTACAGGTAATAGTTTATGACAATTTCATGGTTGATGTTTATGAATAATTGTTGAATTTTGCAGAAAAATGGAATTAACCGCAAAAAAGGCACGGATCGGAAAAGTGATAAGGTGTAGGAAGAGGAAAGGCTTATGGCTACTGCAAAATGAGGCAGCCAAAGTTTACCTTTGGCTGCCTGGAAATCAGGATTTATGCCGGTTATCAGGCAAGAATATGGTCAACATACCAAGAAGTGGAAGGAAAGCACAGATTTTATAAACTAACTCGATACTGGTATGGTCGGCGATAAGCCCCAGAACCGCAGCACCCAGCCCTCCCATACCGAAAGCGAAACCGAAAAAAAGCCCAGAAACCATGCCGATACGCCCCGGAAGTAGCTCCTGAGCGTAGACCAGAATGGCAGAAAACGCCGAGGCGAGGATAAATCCAATAATCACCGTTAAAACCCCCGTCCAGTACAGGCTGGCGTAGGGTAAAATCAAGGTAAACGGCGCAACGCCGAGGATAGAGCCCCAAATTACATATTTTCGACCAATTTTATCCCCGACAGGCCCGCCAATCACCGTACCCGCCGCGACGGCAAACAGGAAGGCAAACAGATGAAGCTGGGCATTCTGGATAGATAATCCGAATTTTTGCATCAGATAAAAGGTGTAATAGCTGCTGATGCTCGCCATATAGAAATATTTCGAGAAAATCAGCACTAACAGCACGCAAACAGCCAGCACGACCTTATTACGCGGCAGTGGATTGATTATTATTGCTTTCGGTTTGCCTTTACTCATCCGATGCTGTGCAGAGTACCAACGGCTGATTTGCGCCAGAACCACGATAGCCAGCAACGCCGCCAGCACAAACCATGCAACGTTGCCTTTGCCGTAAGGGGCAATGATGACCGCCGCCAGCAATGGCCCCAACGAACTGCCAAAGTTACCGCCCACCTGGAAGATAGATTGCGCCAGGCCATGACGTCCACCAGACGCCATACGCGCCACGCGGGAAGATTCCGGGTGAAAGACCGAAGAACCCGTACCGACCAGCGCCGCCGCCAGCAGAACCGTGCCAAAACTACCCGCCAGCGCCAGCAGTATCAGGCCGCTCATGGTAAAGCACATGCCAATCGGTAATGACCACGGCATTGGGTATTTATCTGTCCAGTAGCCGACTACCGGTTGCAGCAGCGAAGAGGCGAGCTGAAAGGTGAGGGTAATCATCCCAATCTGCATAAACGTCAGGGAAAACTCTGACTGAAGCAGCGGATAAATCGCCAGAATTAGCGATTGGATCATGTCGTTCAGCAGATGCGAGAGGCTGATTGCGCCTAAAATACCAAATGATGTACGAGCCTTAGTGGTCGATGCAGCCGCGCCCGCCGCAGGCTGGGTTTGTTCACTCATTGCCATAGGAAAGTCACTTTTTTAGAGTTGCGATGTAAAGAATTATCTTATTTGTGATTATTACCCGACTAACATACCTGTATGCGCTGTCTGAAGGAAGTCTCAATGCTTAATACAGAATTTCCATTTTTGCATGTAGATTTACCATCACCGAACACAGACTTGTCTATTATGTCGCGTCATACTAATTTTCAACACGTTGATATCTGGTCAGGGAGAGAGAAATATGAAGTTTTTGCAGCGGGGTGTGGCATTAGCATTATTAGCCGCATTTACACTGGCGAGTGAAACCGCCCAGGCTTATGAGCAGGATAAAACCTACAAAATTACGGTACTTCATACCAACGACCACCACGGTCATTTCTGGCGTAATGAATATGGCGAATATGGTCTGGCGGCGCAAAAAACGCTGGTGGATGGTATCCGTAAAGAAGTAGCGGCTGAAGGCGGTAGCGTGCTGTTACTTTCAGGTGGTGACATTAACACTGGTGTACCGGAATCAGATTTACAGGACGCCGAACCGGATTTTCGCGGCATGAATCTGGTGGGGTATGACGCGATGGCAATCGGTAATCATGAATTTGATAACCCGCTCACCGTATTACGCCAGCAGGAAAAATGGGCTAAGTTCCCGTTACTCTCCGCCAATATCTATCAAAAAAGTACCGGCGAGCGCCTGTTTAAACCCTGGGCGTTGTTTAAGCGTCAGGATCTGAAAATCGCGGTAATTGGCCTGACGACCGATGACACGGCGAAAATTGGTAACCCGGAATATTTCACCGACATTGAGTTTCGTAAACCTGCCGACGAAGCGAAGCTGGTGATTCAGGAACTGCAACAGACAGAAAAACCAGACATTATTATTGCAGCCACGCATATGGGGCATTACGACAATGGCGAACACGGTTCAAACGCACCGGGCGATGTAGAGATGGCGCGCAGCCTGCCTGCCGGATCGTTGGCGATGATCGTCGGCGGTCACTCGCAAGATCCGGTCTGCATGGCAGCAGAAAATAAAAAACAGGTGGATTACGTGCCGGGTACGCCTTGCAAGCCGGATCAACAAAACGGCATCTGGATTGTCCAGGCGCATGAGTGGGGCAAGTATGTGGGACGAGCCGATTTTGAGTTTCGCAATGGCGAAATGAAAATGGTCAATTACCAGTTGATTCCGGTGAACCTGAAGAAAAAAGTGACCTGGGAAGACGGAAAAAGCGAACGCGTGCTGTACACCCCGGAAATCGCTGAAAACCAGCAAATGATCTCGCTGTTATCCCCGTTCCAGAACAAAGGCAAAGCGCAACTGGAAGTGAAAATTGGTGAGGTTAGTGACCGCCTTGAAGGCGACCGCAGCAAAGTTCGTTTCGTACAGACCAATATGGGACGGTTGATTCTGGCAGCACAAATGGATCGCACCGGAGCCGACTTTGCGGTGATGAGCGGAGGTGGGATTCGTGACTCCGTCGACGCGGGTAATATCAGTTATAAAAACGTGCTGAAAGTGCAGCCGTTCGGCAATGTGGTGGTGTATGCCGACATGACCGGTAAAGAGGTGATTGATTACCTCACCGCCGTCGCACAAATGAAACCAGATTCCGGTGCCTATCCGCAATTTGCCAACGTCAGCTTTGTGGCGAAAGACGGCAAACTGAACGACCTGAAAATCAAAGGCGAACCGGTCGATCCGGCAAAAACTTACCGTATGGCGACATTAAACTTCAATGCCACCGGCGGCGATGGTTATCCGCGCCTTGATAACAAACCGGGCTATGTGAATACCGGCTTTATTGATGCCGAAGTGCTGAAAGACTATATCCAGAAAAACTCGCCGCTGGATGCGAGTGCGTATGAGCCGAAAGGTGAGGTAAGCTGGCAGTAATCTGAAAGTGCCGGATGTTCACATCCGGCACAATGCTTAATCGCGGCGGGCGATATCGGCAAATTTGGCATCGAGGATCTTCGCCAGATCGCCTGCCGCAAGTTCAATATCCAGCCCGCGCTTGCCGCCGGAAACATAAATAGTGGCAAATTCTTGCGCGGGGGCATCAATAATCGTCGGCAGACGTTTTTTCTGCCCCAGTGGGCTAATTCCCCCAACCAGATATCCCGTCGAACGCTGCGCGACCATCGGATCGGCCATCTCCACTTTTTTGGCACCCAGCGCCTTTGCCACCTTTTTAAGATCTAATTGACCGGCGACCGGCGTAACGGCCACCGCCAGATGTTTCATATCGCCGTGCACTGCGACCAGCAGCGTTTTGTACACCTGATCCGCATTCAATCCTAATTTTTTGACCACTTCATCGCCAAAGTTGGTTTCAGCCGGATCGTGATCGTAGGTATGAATCTGGAATGAAATCTTGTTTTTTTCGAGTAATTTAACTGCGGGTGTCATCGTAATTTTCCTGCCTCAAACAAAAAACGGAGAAAGCATACGCCTGATGGCGGCTCAAAAAAAAGAGTCATCTTGCCTAATAGTATTGGCAGGATGGTGAGATTGAGCGACAATCGAGTTACACCGTCGCTTAAAGTGACGGCATAATAATAAAAATATGAAATTCCTCTTTGACGGGCCAATAGCGATATTGGCCATTTTTTTTAGCGCAACATTTGTGGCAAATTCCCTTCTCCATACAGATGTAACGCACCGACCGCGACCACATAGCGCCCCGGTGGCATAGCGCGTAATTTATCCCGCCAGGCAAGATTTCGCCGATGCATCAGCACGTCGTACAGCGACTGGCTGAACGTATTGGGCAGTGTTATTTCATTATTTTGCGGCGGCGCATTTAGCCACCAGCTCATCATTTGTTGCAGTAGCCGTGCGTTGGTATGCCAGTGGGTCAGCGTATCGTCCAGCAGCGCCAGTCCTTTGTCGGGGAGCTGGAGCAACATGGCAATCTGGTTTTCTGCCCCTTCCAGTTCAATCACGGGCTTATGTTGTTGTTTCGCGGCCTGCAATAGCTGGTAATCGATACCATATTCTGCCCGCAGCCCCAGCTTTTGCGCCTGCGTCGCCTGAAGAACCATCGCGATTTGCCACAGCGGTTGGGTAGAAAAGAGCGACGGAGAAATTCCCATCTCCTGGCTAATGTGCTGCAGATTTTGCAATTGTTCTTCGCTGATGCGCTCTTCCAGCGCCTCGCAGGCAGGTAAATTAGCAAAAGGCGTATCGCTGGTGGAAACATCCGCCTCGACAATCAGCGCATCGACTTGTTTGAGCTTTTTAAGCAAACGGGCGGGTAGAGGAGCCATATCGTGGCTACCCATATGAATACTGCCAATCAGATGAAAATGGCGATTGCCGGTGAGAGAGATATCGATGGCAGGCCAGGTGTAATGATTACCGCGCAGCGCGGCCCAAAGTGTTTTTACCCGGTACAACAGATCCATACGACCTCCCTTTGTGAAATATCATGCTAGCGCGCGGGGAGGGATGGCGCAAATGGAGTTGATTGTTGCACTTGTGCACAGTGCGTCATCCGGCAACTGAGTACCATTGCCTGATGCGACGCTGGCGCGTCTTATCATGCCTACAAACCTGTGCCCGAACCGTAGGCTGGATAAGGCGTTCACGCCGCATCCGGCAGTCTGCGTCGATGCCAAATGCGCCACCCTAAAGCAGCGCATCCGCAATGACGTACTTATTCCTTCGGTTTAAACCGCAGTAATCGGTTGGCGTTACTCACTACGGTAATCGACGAGAGCGCCATTGCCGCTCCGGCAACTACCGGGTTAAGCAGCGTTCCGGTGAACGGCCACAAAATACCTGCGGCGACCGGAATACCGATACTGTTGTAGATAAACGCGCCAAGCAGGTTTTGCTTCATATTGCGTAGCGTCGCGCGGGAGATGGCGAGTGCGTCTGCAACCCCCATCAGGCTATGGCGCATCAGGGTAATCGCCGCTGTTTCAATGGCAACATCACTGCCGCCACCCATCGCAATACCGACATCCGCCTGGGCCAGCGCCGGCGCGTCGTTAATGCCGTCGCCCACCATCGCTACCTGGCGTCCCTCGCTTTGCAGACGTTTAATCGCTTCGGCTTTGCCATCCGGCAATACACCCGCAATCACTTCATCAATTCCCGCTTCTTTGGCGATCGCATTGGCGGTGGTTGGGTTATCCCCGGTTAGCATCACCAGACGATATCCCGCTTTATGCAGGCGTTGCAGCGCCGCCACGCTATCGCTACGCAATGGATCGCGTACCGCCAACAGAGCCACCGCTTTGCCATCAACGGCCAGTAACACCGGCGTTGCGCCTTGTGATGCCTGGGCTGAAATATCAGCTTCAATCGCTTTCGTATCGACTTGCTGGTCATTTAACAGCGCCTGATTCCCCAGCAGCAGTGAATGGCCTTCCACTTCGCCACTTACCCCTAGTCCGCGCAATGTGCGGAAGCCATTGACCTGTGGCAGCGTGATATTGCCTGCTTTATCGAGGATCGCCCGTGCCAGCGGATGGCTGGAACCTTGCTCCAGCGCCGCCGCCAGACGCAACGCCTGCGCTTCATCAACATCAGCAAACGTTTTCACGGCGACAACCTGCGGTTTACCTTCGGTCAGCGTCCCGGTTTTATCGAACACCACGGTGTCGAGCGTACTGGCGCGTTGCAATGCGTCGGCGTCACGCACCAGCACACCAAATTCTGCCGCGCGCCCGACGCCAGAAATAATCGACATCGGTGTTGCCAGACCCAGTGCACACGGACAGGCAATAATCAGCACCGTAGTGGCAATCACCAGGGTATAAACAATTTGCGGTGCTGGCCCAAAGAAATACCAGATTGCCGCACTGATCAACGCAATCACCACTACCACCGGTACAAATACGGCAGAGATTTTATCCGCCAGCTGACCGATTTCTGGTTTACTGCTCTGAGCCTGACGCACCATGCGAATGATCCGCGACAGCGTGGTATGGCTGCCGACTGCGCTGGCGCGAAACAGCACACTACCGTCCTGCACCACCGTCCCGGCATGAACGCTATCGCCTTCGCCTTTTTGCTGTGGAATAGGTTCGCCCGTCAGCATCGCCTCATCCAGCCACGCTTCGCCCTGAGTGATTTCGCCATCCACCGGCACACGGTCACCGGTTGTCAGGCGCAGCAACATACCTGGCTGAACGTCTGCCAGCGGCACACTCTTTTCACCTTCGTCAGTGACCAGTCGCGCCGTCGGCGGGGTTAAATCAAGTAATTTCTCCAGCGCCTTCGATGAACGCTGGCGCGCACGCGCTTCCAGCATATGACCGAGGTTGATCAGACCGATAATCATCGCGCTGGCTTCGTAATAAAGGTGCCGCGCTTCCATCGGGAACCACTGCGGCCACAGGTTAACGCTCATCGAATAGAGCCACGCCACGCCAGTACCCAGCGCCACCAGCGTATCCATCGTCGCCGCGCCGTTGAGTAGGCTTTTCCATGCACTGCGGTAAAAATGCCCGCCCGCGAAAACCATTACCGCCGGCGTTATCAGACCGATTACCAGCCACAGGCTGCGGTTGTCGGCGGTGACCATCATGTTATCGCCGATCATCCCCCAGACCATCACCGGGATACCCACCGCCAGGGCGACAATCGCCTGCCAGCGGAAGCGTTTCATGGTTGCGACGGCAGTTTCCTGCTGGCGCTCACGGCGTTTAGCGTCATCTTCAATCGCCTCTGCGCCGTAGCCCGCTTTTTCCACCGCCTGCACTAAATCTTGTGCGGAGGCACTGCCCATCACCAGCGCAGTGCGCTCCGCCAGGTTTACCCGTGCCTGGGTGACGCCCGGTACGCTTTGCAGCGCATTTTGTACGCGGGTGACACAGCTGGCGCAGCTCATGCCGCTCAACAGCAACTGCTGGCTATCGTCGTCATCGGCGGTTGCTGCCGGAAGCTCCTCAGAAACCGCTGTCAGTGCTTCCGACGGGATTGATGACTCCGCCAGCGGTTTAGCCTTTGGGTGGCTTACAGATGCGTCATAACCCGCTTGCTTGATGGTTTCGATAAGCTGTTCCGCGCTGGCAGTACCGGTGACGTGCGCTTCAGTAATTGACACATCTGCCTGCTCAACGTCCGGGCGCTGTTCGAGACTTTCTTTCACGCGTTTAACGCAGTGACCGCAGGACAGGCCGTCCAGGGTCAGGTCGATAGTTTGTGACATAACGTACTCCTTTAAGACAGTTTTGACTGACTGTGATAAAGGGTAAACCTTCCAGCAAGGGGAAGGTCAAGAAATTATTTCGTAGCGCAATGAAAACGCGGTAGAGATTAAAAGATTGGCTCAATTTGCATCAGGATCAGACATTTATCTCTTTGTTTTCCTGTGGTTAAGTTGCGGGTGCTAAGTTAAATCAGGATGCCTGAAAATTGGCATCGGGATGAGGAATAGCCTCCCGCATCTATAAAAAGGAGTTAACAACAGATGTCAGATGCAAAAAATTTACAGCAGGCAGTGGATCAGGCATATACCCAATTTCACTCACTTAACGGCGGGCAAAATGCCGATTACATTCCCTTTCTGGCGAATGTCCCCAGCCAACTGGCGGGGGTAGCTATTGTGACTTGCGATGGCAATATCTATCGCGCGGGTGATAGCGATTACCGCTTTGCGCTGGAGTCCATCTCGAAAGTCTGTACTCTAGCCCTCGCGCTGGAAGATGTCGGCCCGCAGGCGGTGCAGGACAAAATTGGCGCTGACCCGACCGGATTGCCTTTTAACTCAGTTATTGCCTTAGAACTTCATGGTGGCAAGCCATTGTCGCCACTGGTGAATGCTGGCGCTATCGCCACTACCAGTCTGATCAAAGCCGATAATGCTGAACAACGCTGGCAGAGAATTTTACACATCCAACAACAACTTGCTGGTGAACAGGTGGCGCTCTCTGAGGAAGTGAACCAGTCGGAACAGACCACCAACTTCCACAACCGGGCGATTGCCTGGCTGCTGTATTCCTCCGGATATCTCTATTGTGATGCGATGGAAGCCTGCGACGTGTACACCCGCCAGTGCTCCACGCTTATCAATACCGTTGAACTGGCTACGCTTGGCGCGACGCTGGCGGCGGGCGGTGTTAATCCGCTAAGCCAAAAACGCGTTCTTCAGGCCGACAATGTGCCGTACATCCTGGCCGAAATGATGATGGAAGGGCTGTATGGTCGCTCCGGTGACTGGGCGTATCGCGTTGGCTTACCCGGCAAAAGCGGCGTCGGTGGCGGCATTCTGGCGGTAGTGCCAGGCGTGATGGGTATCGCCGCGTTCTCACCACCATTGGATGAAGAAGGCAACAGTGTTCGTGGACAAAAAATGGTGGCATCGGTCGCTAAACAACTCGGCTATAACGTGTTTAAGGGCTGATCATGATGAACACGGAAGGTAATAATGGTGACAAACCTCTGGGACTATGGAATGTGGTTTCCATAGGCATCGGGGCGATGGTAGGGGCGGGGATCTTTGCCCTGCTGGGGCAGGCAGCTTTGCTAATGGAAGCCTCGACCTGGGTCGCTTTTGCTTTTGGCGGCATTGTGGCGATGTTTTCCGGATATGCCTATGCGCGCCTTGGCGCAAGTTATCCCAGCAATGGCGGGATTATTGACTTCTTTCGCCGGGGATTAGGCAACGGTGTTTTTTCGCTGGCGCTCTCGTTGCTGTACCTGATGACGCTGGCGGTGAGCATCGCGATGGTTGCCCGTGCCTTTGGTGCTTATGCCGTGCAGTTTTTGCATGAGGGCAGCCAGGATGAGCATCTTATTTTGCTCTACGCGCTGGCGATCATTGCCCTGATGACGCTGTTCAATTCTTTAAGCAACCATGCGGTAGGGCGGCTGGAAGTGATCCTTGTCGGCATCAAAATGATGATCCTGCTGTTGCTGATTATTGCGGGCGTCTGGTCGCTGCAACCGGCGCATATTTCCGTCTCTGCGCCCCCCAGCTCCGGCGCGTTCTTCTCCTGCATCGGGATTACTTTCCTCGCCTATGCGGGCTTTGGCATGATGGCGAACGCGGCGGATAAAGTGAAAGATCCGGCGGTCATTATGCCGCGAGCATTTTTGCTGGCGATAGGCGTTACCACGCTGCTCTATATTTCCCTGGCACTGGTGCTGCTTAGTGATGTATCGGCATTAGAGTTAGAAAAATATGCCGATACCGCCGTAGCGCAGGCTGCTTCTCCACTGCTCGGGCATGTGGGTTATGTGATAGTGGTGATAGGTGCCTTGCTGGCGACGGCATCAGCCATCAACGCAAACCTGTTTGCGGTGTTTAATATCATGGACAACATGGGCAGCGAGCGCGAGTTGCCAAAGATAATGAATAGATCCCTGTGGCGGCAGAGTACGTGGGGCAACATCATCATCGTGGTGTTGATCATGCTGATGACGGCGGCGCTTAATTTAGGTTCCCTGGCCAGCGTTGCCAGCGCCACCTTTTTGATCTGCTACCTTGCGGTGTTTGTGGTAGCGATCCGTCTGAGTCATGAGATTCACGCCTCGTTGCCAATTCTCGTCGTCGGTATGCTGGTCATGCTGTTGGTAATCATCGGTTTTATTTACAGTTTATGGTCCCAGGGCAGCAGTGCACTGATGTGGATTATTGGCGCACTATTACTAAGCCTTATTGTGGCAATGGTAATGAAACGGAATAAAACCATATAAAATCTACCTGCGCGCAGTGCTTTCTGCGCTGCGCCTTTATTTTTCTTAATCAAATCCTCCGTCTTATACCTTTAATAAATAAGTCACAAAAAAATGGTATATACAGGATAAAACTGTGATTCTTATCACTTCTTCCTATGGATTATTCTCAATGCGGATGATGGTAATCTAAAACTCGTAGTGTATTCTTAATAAATAACGTATAAGACTTTTAGCTGCATTTCTTTTAATAGGGGGAATAAAAACGAAAGAGATGCACAAGTTATTACCTTTCTTAAATAAAATGAGGCTGGTTATAAAAACCAGTTAAAATAATGACCTGGAAGGAAGTGACTTATCTATGGCGCGATTACAATTAAAAAACCGTAAAAATAAATGCCTGATATTTTTAATAAGTTTTATTGTGATGGGAGAAAACGCGCCCGCAGCCCCCTTACCACAATGGGCTAACGCCCCTGCGGTTACGCCAGTTGCCAGTTTATCCTTACAGGAAAGTATATTGCGCGCATTTGCGCGAAACCCCGACGTCACCCAACAGGCGGCGCAGATAGGTATTGGCGAAGCGCAAATCGATGAAGCCAAAAGTGCCTGGTATCCGCACGTTGGCTTAACCGGTAACGCGGGGCCGTCCCGACAAACGGACTCCAGCGGCAGGCTTGATAACAACGTTTCGTATGGCATAACCCTGACGCAGTTGGTGTATGACTTTGGTAAAACTAACAACGATATCAAACTGCAAACTGCCGCTCGTGACAGCTACCGCTTTAAATTGATGGCAACCCTAACCGATGTCGCAGAAAAAACGGCGACCGCCTATATGGAAGTTAGCCGTTATCAGGCTTTGTGCGACGCGGCTCAACGCAATATTCACTCGCTGGAAAATGTCTACAACATGGCGGCACTGCGCGCCAACGCCGGCCTGAACTCATCTTCTGATGAATTGCAGGCTCAGACACGCATTGCCGGAATGCGCTCGACGCTGGAGCAATATCAGGCGCAAATGGCGAGCGCCAAAGCGCAACTGGCGGTGCTGACTGGCGTACAGCCGGAGGCGATAGCCGCGCCACCGGCTGAATTAGCCGAGCAGCCGGTATCGCTAAAAAATATTGATTACCAGTCCATTCCGCTGGTGCTAGCGGCAGAAAATTTACGCCAGTCGGCACAGTACGGCGTGGAAAAAACTAAAGCGCAATACTGGCCGACGCTCAGTATTCAGGGGGGCAAAACGCGCTACCAGACCAGCGATCGCTCGTACTGGGACGACCAGTTACAGCTGAACGTTAACGCGCCGTTGTATCAGGGCGGTGCGGTTTCAGCCCAGGTACAACAGGCCGAAGGGCAACAAAAAATCTCCGCCTCGCAGGTCGAACAGGCAAAACTGGATGTATTACAACGGGCATCGGTGGCGTATGCCAACTGGACTGGCGCACGGGGGCGCGAAGAAGCCGGTTTAGCGCAATCCGAAAGCGCACACAAAACGCGAGATGTGTACCAAAATGAATATAAATTAGGTAAACGCAGTCTGAATGATCTATTAACCGTCGAGCAAGATGTCTTTCAGGCGCAATCGGCTGAAATAAATGCCAATTATGATGGCTGGGTGGCCGCAGTAAATTATGCCGCTGCGGTTAATAACCTTATTCCATTAGCGGGAATTAAACAGGGCTTATACAACGACTTACCCGACTTAAAATAATCCTGCCATTATTAATATCAGGTAGGCATCGTTGTTGAGTTATTACCTTTGTCTTATTTAGATAAATGGACTCGCTAAGGATGTGCGCCATTTATCAGGAATGCCATTATGAGCCTGATTATTGATGTTATTTCGCGTAAAACATCCGTCAAACAAACGCTGATTAATCCTGGCGACGTTACGGTTGTTATTTATGAGCCCTCTGTGGTGCAGGTTCATGCTCAGGCATCTGCCGTTGCGCGTTACGTTCGCGAAGGAAATGACCTGCTGATCTATATGCAGGATGGCACGGTTATCCGTTGCAACGGCTATTTCCAGCAAGCGGCAAATACCAGTGAACAATCTGAACTGGTCTTTACCGATGGACAACAGCTAACCCACGTAACCTTTGCCGATGCCGCAGCGGGGGGGATAGCCCCCGTAGAACTGACCGCCCAGACCACCGCTATTGAAAGTATTGCACCATTTCTTGATACCGTTGCTCAGACCAGCACCTTCCCGTGGGGATGGTTAGCGGGTGCGGCGGTAGGTGGCGGTGCGCTTGGCGCTTTACTGGCAAGCGGTGGCGATGACGATTCAAAAACTGAAGTGGTTAACAACCCTCCGCCACCCGCCGAGCCAGGCAATGCGACCCCATCATTTTTAGTCACCGATAATCAGGGCGATCAGCGCGGTATTCTTGCCACCAATGACATCACCGATGACACCACGCCAACCTTTAGCGGTAGCGGGCAGGCGGGTGCGACCATCCAGATTAAAGACAGTAACGGCAATACTATTGCCAGTACTCAGGTAGACAGCAACGGGCACTGGAGCGTCTTTTTACCCACGCAAAGCGCAGGTGAACATACCTGGTCAGTGGTGCAAATTGTCGGCAGCACCATCACTGACGCTGGTTCGATAACGTTAACCATCGACGACAGCCAGGCCAGCGTGCAGGTCGCCACCACCGCAGGCGATAACATTATTAACGCCAGCGAACAGGCCGCCGGATTTACGCTTTCAGGCACGACGAGCAACTTGCCGCAGGGAACAGAACTCAGCGTCACGCTAAACGGCAAAACCTACACGACCAGCGTAGGTGCTAACGGCGCGTGGAGCGTGCAGGTGCCGACCGCTGACGCCCAGGCGTTAGGCGAAGGGAATCAGGCAGTACTGGTCAGCGGGAAAGATGCCACAGGCAATACGGTCACCGGCGCGCAACTGTTAACCGTCGATACCCAGCCGCCGACGCTTGCTATCAACACCATCGCCCAGGACAACATTGTCAGCGCCGCAGAACATAATGCCGCGCTGGTAGTGAGCGGTACTTCGAATGCTGAAGCCGGGCAAATCGTTACACTGACAGTAAATGGTAAAAGCCATACAGCAACCGTCGGTAGCGACGGCACATGGCAGGTGGCGCTGCCTGCCGCAGAAGTGCAGGCGCTGGCAGATGGTAACTACGCCGTAAATGCCAGCGTCAGCGACCGGGCAGGAAATACCACCAGCAACAGCGCGAATTTCGCGGTAGATACCAGCGCGCCGACGATTAACGTCAACACCGTGGCGGGCGACGATATTCTTAATAATGCCGAACAGGCCGTTGCGCAGATCATCTCCGGAAACGTCAGCGGTGCTTCTCCTGGCGATACGGTGACTGTGAAATTGGGCGCTCATGTCCTGACGGGCGTCGTGCTGGCAGACGGTAGCTGGAATGTGGCGCTGGACCCGGCGGTAACCCGCACGCTGGATCGCGGAGCCAATACGATTTTCGTCACCGTGACAGATGCCGCCGGAAATACCGGCGCGGCGTCTCGTGCAATCACGCTGGTGGGCGTTTCTCCGTTGATCACCATTAACACCGTCTCCGGCGATGACATTATCAGTGGTGCAGAAAAAAATGCGCCACTGACCCTCACCGGCAGCACTCAACAGGCCGAGACAGGACAAACGGTCACAGTAACCCTCGCCGGACAGAGTTTTACCACTACCGTGCAGGCCGATGGCTCCTGGAGTCTGACAGTACCCGCTGCCGATATGGGTAATCTGCCTGACGGTGCGGTGGCAATTACTGCATCTGTGACGGATCTCAGCGGCAATACCGGCAACACCTCCCGTACCATTACCGTCGACAGCCAGGCGCCGGCCTTAAGCATCGATCCGCTGACCGCCGATAACGTCATCAACGCCGCCGAAAGCGGGCAGGATTTGCCCATCACCGGCACCACCGACGCCCAGCCTGGGCAAACGGTTACCGTCACGCTGAATGGACAGACCTATCAGGGCATCGTGCAGTCAGATGGCACATGGAGTGTGACCGTTCCCGCCGCCAACGTTGACGCGCTGGCTGACGGCAACGCCACGGTCACCGCCAGCGTAAACGATGTTGCCGGTAACCCTAGCAGCGTTTCACGCGTGGCGCTGGTCGATGCCACGCCGCCTGTGGTGACCATTAATCCGGTAGCGACCGATAACGTTATCAACACACCGGAACACACTCAGGCGCAAATCATCAGCGGCACGGCCACCGGCGCACAGGCTGGCGATATCGTCACCGTGACCCTCAATAATGTGGATTACACCACGGTGGTGGATGCTTCTGGCAACTGGAGCCTGGGCGTTCCGGCTTCCGTTGTCAGCGGGCTGGTGGACGGCAGTTATCCGATCAACGTTTCAGTCACCGACCGCGCCGGAAACACCGGCAGCCAGTCACTCACTGTCACGGTCAACACTGCCGCGCCGGTGATTGGCATTAACACTATCGCGGGCGATGATGTGATTAACGCCAGCGAAAAAGGAGCCGATGTCCAGATTACCGGCACCAGCGATCAGCCTGCTAATACCGCCATCACCGTAACGCTGAACGGGCAAAATTATGCGGCGACGACCGACGCCTCCGGCAACTGGAGCGTTACGGTTCCGGCATCGGCGGTAACCGCATTAGGCCAGGCCAACTACACGGTGACGGCAGCGGTGACCAGTAGTATTGGCAACAGCGCCACCGCCAGCCATAACGTGCTGGCCGATAGTGCGCTGCCCGGCGTGACCATTAATCCGGTGGCAACCGACGATATTATTAACGCCGCCGAGGCGGGCGTTGCGCAAACCATCAGCGGGCAGGTGACTGGAGCCGCCGTTGGCGACACGGTAACCGTAACTCTGGGCGGTAATACCTACACCACCACCGTGCAGGCCGGTTTAAGCTGGAGCGTGAGCGTTCCGGAGGCAGATATTCAGGCGCTGGGAAATGGTGATTTAACGGTTAATGCCTCGGTCACCAATCAAAACGGCAACACCGGCAGCGGCACGCGGGATATCACCATCGACGCCAATCTACCTGGCCTGCGGGTCGATACGGTGGCGGGCGATGATGTGGTCAATATCATTGAGCACGGGCAGGCGCTGGTGGTCACCGGCAGCAGTTCGGGGCTGGCAGAAGGCACGCCGCTTACCGTCACAATTAATAACGTCGAATACACTACAGCGGTGCAGGCCGATGGTAGCTGGAGCGTGGGCGTCACGGTGGCGCAGGTTAGCACCTGGCCTGCGGGGACGGTGACGGTTGCCGTGTCCGGGGAAAGTAGCGCCGGAAATCCGGTGAGCATTACGCATCCGGTGACGGTGGATCTCACTCCGGCGGCGATCACCATCAACACCATCGCCACGGACGACGTGATTAACGCAGCAGAAAAAGGCGTCAATTTAACTCTTTCCGGCACCACCACTAACGTAGAAGCCGGACAAACGGTCACCGTTACCTTTGGCGGTAAAAATTACACAGCCACAGTTGCAGGCGATGGTAGCTGGACAACCACTGTACCCGCTGCCGATTTAGCGGCATTACCCGATGGCAGCGCCTCCGCGCAGGCCAGCGTCAGCAACGTCAACGGCAATAGCGCCTCGGCGGTTCATAACTACAGTGTTGATAGCAGCGCGCCAACCATCCTTATCAATACCGTTGCCAGCGACAATATCGTCAACGCCAGTGAAGCCGATGCGGGAGTGACGGTGAGCGGTAGCACCACTGCAGAAGCAGGGCAGATTGTTACGATAACGCTCAATAGCCCGACCGTGCAGACGTATCAGGCAACGGTACAGGCCGACGGCAGTTGGAGTATTAACATTCCGGCGGCAGATCTTGAGGCATTGACGGATGGCAGCCACACCCTGACCGCGACGGTCAATGACAAAGCGGGCAACCCGGCGAGCACCACGCATAATCTGGCGGTGGATCTCACTGTTCCGGTGCTGACCATCAACACCATTGCGGGCGATGACATTATTAACGCCACCGAGCACGGGCAGGCGCTGGTGATCTCTGGTTCCAGTACCGGCGGGGAAGCGGGGGATGTCGTTACCGTCACGCTAAACAGTAAAACCTATACCACGACGCTGGATGCCTCCGGCAACTGGAGCGTCGGCGTTCCGGCGGCGGACGTCACTGCGCTGGGCAGCGGTTCGCAAACCGTGACGGCAAGCGTTACCGATGCGGCGGGCAATAACGATATTGAGACGCACACGGTCACCGTTAACCTTACCGCGCCGACCATTGGCATTAACACCATCGCCACCGATGACGTGATTAACGCCACGGAAAAAGGCGCGGATCTGCAAATCAGCGGCACCAGTAACCAGCCCGCAGGCACCGCAATTACGGTGACGCTAAACGGGCAAAATTACACCGCGACGACAGACGCCGCAGGCAACTGGAGCACCACGGTGCCAGCCTCCGCCGTCGGTGCGCTGGGCGAAGCCAGCTACGTGGTGACGGCGAACGTTACCGACAGCGCGGGCAACAGCAATTTCGCCAGCCATAGCGTACAGGTGAATACCGCGCTACCAGGCGTCACCATTAATCCGGTGGCGACCGACGATATTATTAACGCCGCCGAATCGGGCGTAGCGCAGACCATCAGCGGGCAAGTGACGGGCGCGGCGGCGGGCGATACCGTCACCGTGACGCTTGGCGGCAAAACGTATACCGCCACCGTACAGGGCAATTTAAGCTGGAGCGTGGACGTTCCGGCGGCAGATATTCAGGCGCTGGGCAATGGCTCTCTCACGGTTAACGCCTCGGTGACCAACGGCGTTGGCAATACTGGCAGCGGTTCACGCGAGATCGCGATAGACGCTAATCTGCCGGGTCTGCGCGTCGATACCGTGGCGGGCGATGATGTGGTTAACAGCATCGAGCACGCTCAGGCGCTGGTGATAACCGGTAGCAGTAGCGGGCTGGCGACGGGCGCGGCGCTGACGGTGGTGATTAACACGGTCACTTACGCTGCGACAGTATTAGCCGATGGCACATGGAGCGTTGGTGTTCCGGCGGCAGATGTGGGCAACTGGCCTGCGGGTACGGTGAATATTACGGTTTCAGGCGCCAGTAGCGCAGGAAACCCGGTCACTATCACCCATCCGGTCACCGTCGATCTGGCGGCGGTGGCGATTTCCATTAACACCGTTTCTGGTGATGATGTGATTAACGCCGCCGAAAAAGGGGCAGATTTAACCCTTTCCGGCAGCACCTCCGGCGTGGAAGCGGGGCAAACGGTCACCGTCACCTTTGGCGGGAAAACCTATACCGCCACCGTAGCGGGCGATGGTAGCTGGACAACCAGCGTACCCGCCGCCGATCTCAGCGCGTTACGCGACGGCGACGCCTCCGTGCAGGCCAGCGTCAGCAATATTAACGGCAACACGGCTTCGGCAACGCACGCCTACAGCGTCGATGCTACGGCACCGACGCTTGCCATTAACACTATCGCCACTGACGATATTCTGAACGCCGCCGAGGCGGGCAATCCGTTAACCATCAGCGGCACCAGTACCGCCGAAGCGGGGCAGACGGTGACCGTCACGCTTAATGGCGTGACTTACACTGGCACCGTCCAGGCTGATGGAAGCTGGAGCGTCAGCGTGCCGACAACGGATCTCAGCAATCTGACCGCCAGCCCGTACACCGTCAGCGCCTCGGTCAACGACAAGGCGGGTAACCCGGCGACCGCAACTCACGGGCTGGCGGTGGATCTCAGCGTGCCAGTGCTAACCATCAACACCATCTCCGGCGATGACATCATTAACGCCGCCGAACACGGACAGGCGCTGGTGATCTCCGGTTCCAGCACCGGCGGGGAAGCGGGCGATGTCGTCACCGTCACGTTAAACAGTAAAACCTACACCACCACGCTGGACGCTTCCGGCAACTGGAGCGTCGGCGTTCCGGCGGCAGATGTCACTGCGCTGGGCAGCGGCGCGCAAAGCATCACCGCGACCATTACCGACGCGGCAGGCAACAGCGATGACGCCAGCCGCACGGTTACCGTGAATCTGACCTCACCAACCATTGGTATCAATACCATTGCCACGGATAACGTGATTAACGCCACGGAAAAAGGCGCGGATCTGCAAATCACCGGCACCAGTAATCAGCCTGCTGGCACCACAATTACAGTGACGCTGAATGGGCAAAATTACACCGCCACCACAGATAGCAACGGTAACTGGAGCGCCACGGTGCCAGCATCAGCGGTTAGCGCGTTGGGTGAAGCCAACTACACGGTAACGGCAAATGTCACCGACACGGCAGGCAACAGCAACTCCGCCAGCCATAGCGTGCTGGTCAACAGCGCCTTGCCTGCTGTCACCATTAACGTGGTGGCGACCGACGATATTATTAACGCTGCTGAATCCGGCAACGCGCAAACCATCAGCGGTCAGGTCACGGGCGCAGCGGCGGGGGATACCGTCACCATCACGCTTGGCGGGAAAACCTACACCACTACCGTACAGGCCAATTTAAGCTGGAGCGTGGACGTTCCGGCGGCGGATATTCAGGCTATCGGCAATGGCTCTCTCACCGTACACGCCTCGGTGACCAACGTCGTCGGCAATACCGGCAGCGGTTCGCGAGACATCACTATCGACGCTAATCTGCCTGGCTTACGCGTCGATACGGTGGCGGGCGATGACGTCATAAACAGCATTGAGCACAATCAGGCGCTGGTGATCACCGGTAGCAGCACCGGGCTAACGGCGGGAACGGCGGGAACGGCGTTAACGGTCGTGATTAACAGCGTCACCTATGGCGCGACGGTGTTAGCTGATGGCACATGGAACCTCGGCGTTCCGGCGGCAGACGTCAGCAACTGGCCTGCGGGTACGGTCAATATTACGGTAAGCGGCACCAACAGTGCCGGAACAACCTCCACCATTACCCATCCAGTCACCGTCGATCTGGCGGCGGTCGCCATCACCATTAACACCCTTTCCGGCGATGATGTGATCAACGCCGTCGAAAAAGGCGAAACGCTGGTCGTAAGCGGCAGCACCAGCGGTGTCGAAGCCGGGCAGACGGTGACCGTGACCTTTGGCGGCAAAAATTACACCACTACTGTGGAAGCCAACGGTAGCTGGACGGTGAACGTGCTACCTGCCAATCTCACTTCGCTGCCGGACGGTGCGGGCAACGTGCAGGCGAGCGCCAGCAACATTAACGGCAACAGCGCCCAGGCCGATCGCGCGTATAGCGTCGATACCACCGCACCGCTTGTGACCATCAACACCATCGCCAGCGACGATACTCTCAACGTGAGCGAAGCGGACGCGGGAATAACCATCAGCGGCACCACCACGGCGCAGGCCGGGCAGACGCTGACTGTCACGCTGAATAACAACACTTACCAGACCACCGTCCAGGCCGATGGCACCTGGAGCGTGAACGTTCCGGCAACGGATTTAAGCGGGCTGACTGCCAGCAGCTATACCGTGACTGCGACGGTGAGCGACAAAGCGGGCAACCCGGCAAGCGCCGACCATGCGCTGGCGGTGGACACCACCGCGCCGGATATCACTATTAACATCGTCGCGGGCGATGACATCATCAACGCTATCGAACACGGGCAGGCGCTGGTGGTGAGCGGCACCAGTACGGGCGCGGCGGCGGGCGATGTGGTTACGGTTAACCTGAACGGTAAAAACTACACCACCACGCTGGACGCCTCCGGTAACTGGAGCGTGGGTATTCCGGCGGCTGATGTCACGGCGCTGGCAACTGGCAGCCAGACCATCACCGCCAGCCTGAGCGATCGCGCGGGCAACAGCGACAGCACGACTCACGATGTGACCGTTGATCTCAGCGGCCCGACGCTGACCATCAATATCGTCTCCGGCGATGACATCATTAACAATACCGAGAAAACCCAGGATCTGACCATCAGCGGCGGCTCCAGCGGTCTGGCGACAGGCACCACGGTCACGGTGATGTTGAACGGTCTGGCGTACAGCGCCACCACCGACGGTTCTGGCAACTGGAGCGTTACCGTGCCAGCTTCGGCAGTCGGCGCATTGGGTGAGGCGGTGTACCAGATTAGCGCCAGCGCCACCGACAGCGCGGGTAACAGCGGCGCTACCACCCATACGGTGAATGTCGAATCGCTCCTGCCAGGGGTAATCATTAATACCGTGGCAGGCGATGACATTATCAACGCCGCTGAAATCGCCGTTAACCAGACCATTAGCGGTCAGGTAACGGGAACGGCGCAGGCGGGGAATACGGTGACGGTCACGCTTGGTGGCAACCAGTACATCGCAACCGTGCAGCCAGATTTAAGCTGGAGCGTCAGCGTGCCTGCGGCAGATTTGCAGGCGTTGGGTAACGGTGAGCTGACCATCAACGCCTCCGTCACCAACACTACAGGCAATACCGGCACCGCCACACACGACATAGTGATAGACGCCAATCTGCCAGGTCTGCGCGTCGATACCGTAGCAGGCGATGATGTGGTCAATATTATCGAACACGGTCAGGCGCTGGTGGTAACCGGCAGCAGCACCGGGCTGGCGGTGGGAACGCCACTGACAGTGGAAATCAACAGCGTCACCTATGGCGCAACGGTACTCGCCGATGGCACCTGGAGCGTCGGCGTTCCGGCGGCAGATGTCGCTAACTGGCCGGCGGGGACGGTCGATATTGCTGTTTCAGGTACCAATACCGCCGGAACGACAACCAGTATTAGCCATCCGGTTACGGTCGATCTCGCTACCGTGGCGATCACCATCAACACTCTTTCTACTGACGATGTGATTAACGCCGCCGAAAAAGGCAGCGATTTACAGCTCTCCGGCACCACCTTCGGCGTGGAAGCGGGGCAGACCATTACCGTCATATTTGGCGGCAAAAGCTACACCACCACGGTGGCAACGGGCGGGAGCTGGGGGCTGACGGTTCCGGCGGCGGATCTCACGGCTTTACCGGACGGCGCAGCAAACGTACAAGCCAGCGTCAGCAACGTAGCAGGCAACATCGCCCAGGCGACTCATGCTTACAGCGTTGATGCCACCGCGCCCTCTGTCACCATCAACACCATCGCCACGGACGATATTCTTAACGCCGCTGAAGCCGGAACGGCGCTAACCATCAGTGGCACCAGCACGGCAGAGGCCGGGCAGACGGTGACCGTGACGCTAAACGGCGTCAATTACAGCGGCAACGTACAGGCAGACGGGAGCTGGAGCGTCAGCGTACCGACTGGCGATTTAGCCAACCTCACCGCCAGCCCGTATATCGTCAACGCGGCGGTCAGCGACAAAGCCGGAAATCCGGCTTCGGCAACGCATAATCTGGCGGTGGATCTGCTTGCCCCGGTCGTCACCATCAACACGGTGGCGGGCGACGACATCATCAATGCCACTGAACACGGACAGGCGCAGATTATCAGCGGCTCGGCAACGGGCGCGACGACTGGTAACACGGTTTCCGTGACGATTGGTACGACCACCTACACCACCGTGCTGGACGCCAACGGCAACTGGAGCATCGGTGTGCCTGCCAGCGTGATTTCCGCACTGGCGCAGGGCGATGTGACCATTACCGCCACGGTTACCGACTCCGCCGGCAACAGCGGCACGGCCTCGCACATTGTCAACGTGGCGCTCGGCGCGCCGGTACTCGCCATTAACACCATCGCCGTTGACGACATTATCAACGCCACCGAGAAAGGCGCGGATCTGGCGATTTCCGGCACCAGCAACCAGCCTGCGGGCACGCAGGTAACCGTGATGCTCAACGGGCAAAATTACACCACCACTGCCGATGCTTCCGGTAACTGGAGCGTGACCGTTCCGGCGTCTGCGGTTGGTACGCTTGGTGAAGCGACTTATACCGTGACCGCCGCCGCAACCGATGCTGATGGCAACAGCGGTTCCGCCAGCCATAACGTGCAGGTTAATACCGCGCTGCCGGGCGTCACCATTAACGTTGTGACGACGGACGATATTATTAACGCTGCCGAAGCCGGGGCAGATCAAATCATCAGCGGTCAGGTGACGGGCGCGGCGGCAGGCGACACGGTAACCGTCACGCTGGGGGGCGAGACTTACACGGCGACAGTGCAGGCCAATTTAAGCTGGAGTATTAATGTTCCGGCAGCCGCTTTACAGGCATTGGGCAACGGCGAGCTAACGATTTCGGCTTCGGTAACGAACAGCGTTGGCAATACCGGTAACGGCACGCGTGAAATCACCATAGACGCGAATCTCCCCGGTCTGCGGATTGACACCGTGGCGGGCGATGATGTGGTGAATATCATCGAGCACGGGCAGGCACTGGTGGTAACCGGCAGCAGTTCTGGTCTGGCTGCGGGTGCCGTACTCACGGTTTCGATTAATAGCCAGACCTATAGCGCAACGGTTTTAGCCGATGGCTCATGGAGCGTCGGCGTTCCGGCGGTGGATGTCAGCGCCTGGCCTGCGGGGACGGTCACGATTACGGCGAGCGGTAGCACCACCGCCGGAAACCCGGTCAGCGTTACGCATCCGGTAACTGTCGATCTCTCGGCGATTGCCGTAAGCATCAACGCCATTACCGCCGATGATGTGATTAACGCCGCTGAAAAAGGCGCGGCGTTAACGCTCTCCGGCAGCACTTCGGGTGTCGAAGCCGGGCAAACGGTCACAGTGACCTTTGGTGGTAAAAACTACAGCGCCACGGTGGCTGCGAATGGTTCCTGGAGCACCACAGTTCCGGCGGCGGATATGGCCGCCCTGCGTGATGGCGACGCCAGCGCACAGGCCAGCGTCAGCAACGTTAACGGCAACAGCGCCACCACCACTCATGCTTACAGCGTCGATGCCAGCGCGCCAACGGTGACCATCAACACTATTGCGGGCGACGACATTCTTAACGCCACCGAAGCCGGTACGGCGCTGACCATCACCGGCAGCAGCACGGCGGAAGCGGGGCAAACGGTCACCGTCACGCTCAATGGCGCAAACTATAGCGGCACGGTACAAACGGACGGTAGCTGGAGTATCAGCGTGCCGCCAGCCGACGTAAGCGCCCTGACCGCCAGCAACTACACCGTCAGCGCGGCGGTGAGCGATAAAGCCGGAAACCCGGCCTCGGTTAACCACAACCTGACGGTGGATACTTCCGTTCCGCTGGTCACCATCAACACGGTCGCGGGCGATGATGTGATCAACGCAGCGGAACACGCCCAGGCGCAGATTATCAGCGGTTCCGCCACTGGCGCGGCAACCGGTAGTACCGTCACGGTGACTATCGGCACAAGCACCTTCACCACCGTGCTGGATGCCAGCGGTAACTGGAGCGTCGGCGTTCCGGCAAGCGTCGTCTCGGCACTGGCGAACGGCACTGTCACCATCAACGCCAGCGTCACCGATGCCGGGGGTAACAGCGGCAGCGCCACGCATCAGGTGACGGTCAATACCGGTCTGCCAACCATTACCTTTAACGCCATTAGCGGCGATAACGTGCTGAATGCCGATGAAAAAGGCCAGCCGTTGACCATCAGCGGCGGCAGTACGGGGTTGGCGACCGGTGCACAGGTTACCGTCACGCTCAACGGTCACAACTACAGCGCCACCACCGACGCAGCGGGCAACTGGACCTTAACCGTACCGGTGAGCGATCTGGCGGCGTTAGGCCAGGCTAACTATACCGTCAGCGCCAGTGCCACCAGTGCGGTGGGTAACACCGCCAGCAGCCAGGCGAATTTACTGGTCGACAGCGGCCTGCCGGGCGTCACCATCAACACTGTGGCAGGCGACGATATTATCAACGCCGCTGAAGTGGGCGCCGATCAAACCATCAGCGGGGTGGTGACCCGCGCTGCCGCAGGCGATACGGTCACCGTCACGCTGGGCGGCAAAACCTACACCGCCACGGTACAGGGCAACTTAAGCTGGAGCGTCAGCGTTCCGGCAGCCGATCTCCAGGCGCTGGGCAATGGCGATTTAACCATTAACGCCTCTGTCACTAACGCCAGTGGCAACACGGGCAGCGGCACGCGCGACATCACCATTGACGCCAACCTGCCTGGGTTACGCGTGGATACCGTGGCGGGCGATGATATCGTCAACAGCATCGAACACGGGCAGGCGCTGGTGATCACCGGCGGCAGCAGCGGCCTGAATGCAGGTGTGCCATTGACGATCACTATTAATGGCACGGCTTATTCCACCACGGTACAGGCAGACGGTAGCTGGAGCGTCGGTATTCCGGCGGCAAACGTCAGCGCCTGGCCTGCGGGGCAGTTAAACATTGAGGTAACAGGGCAAAGCAGCGCCGGAAACCCGGTCAGCGTCAGCCATTCGTTTACCGTTGATTTAACAGCGGTGGCAATCAGCATCAACACCGTTGCCAGCGATGACGTAATTAATACCGCCGAAAAAGGCACCGATCTGACCCTTTCCGGCAGCACCAGCGGGATTGAAAGCGGGCAAACTGTTACCGTCACCTTTGGCGGCAAAACCTACACCGCAAGCGTCGCCGCCAACGGGAGCTGGAGCATAACGGTTCCGGCAGCAGATCTTACAACTCTGCCAGACGGCGCGGCGAACGTGCAGGCCAGCGTCAGCAGCGCGAGCGGCAATAACGCGTCGGCGACCCATGCGTACAGCGTCGATGCCAGTGCGCCGACGCTCACCATTAACACCATCGCCAGCGACGATATTCTTAACGCCGCAGAGGCCGGAAGCCCGCTCACCATCAGCGGCACCAGCACCGCCGAAACCGGGCAGACGGTGAGCGTCACCCTTAACGGCGCAACCTACACCGGCAACGTACAGGCTGACGGTAGCTGGAGCGTTAGCGTCCCTGCGTCATCACTCGGCGCGCTGACCGCAAGCAATTACACCGTCAGCGCCACGGTCAACGACAAAGCGGGCAACCCCGGCAGCGCCAGCCATAATCTGGCGATAGACACCACCGCGCCGGTTCTCACCATTAACACCGTGGCGGGCGATGACATCATCAACGACGCCGAGCACGCGCAGGCACTGGTGATCTCCGGCACCAGCAGCGGCGGGGAAGCGGGCGATGTGGTGAGCGTTGTGCTCAACGGCAAAACCTACACCACCACGCTGGATGCTTCCGGCAACTGGAGCGTCGGCGTACCGGCGGCGGATGTGACGGCGCTGGGTAGCGGTGCGCAGACCATCACCGCCAGCGTCAGCGATCGGGCAGGCAACAGCGACGACGCCAGCCGCACCGTGACGGTAAGCCTCACCGCACCAGCGATCGGCATCAACACCATCGCGGGCGATGATGTGATCAACGCGACGGAAAAAGGATCGAATCTGGCGCTTTCCGGCACCAGCGATCAGCCTGCGGGCACGGCGATCACCGTCACCCTGAACGGACAAAACTACAGCACCACCACCGACGCTTCCGGCAACTGGAGCGTTACTGTGCCAGCCTCGGCAGTTAGTGCGCTGGGCGAGGCGACCTACAGCGTGACGGCGAGCGTCACCAACGCTCAGGGCAACAGCAGCACCGCCAACCATAACGTACAGGTCAATACCGCGCTGCCGGGTGTGACCATAAATCCGGTCGCAACTGACGACATTATCAATGCCGCCGAAGCAGGCAGCACGCAAACCATCAGCGGCCAGGTAACCGGTGCGGCGGCGGGCAGCACCGTCACCGTTGAACTGGGCGGTAAAACTTACACTGCCACCGTCCAGCCAGATTTGAGCTGGAGTGTCAGCGTGCCTGCCGCCGACTGGCAGGCGCTGGGTAACGGTGAGTTAACGGTTAACGCTTCGGTGACCAACGCCGTTGGTAACACCGGCAGCGGTACGCGCGATATCACTGTCGACGCCAGTCTGCCAGGCCTGCGGGTCGATACCGTTGCGGGTGATGATGTAGTCAATATCATCGAACACGCTCAGGCGCAGGTGATCACCGGCAGCAGCTCCGGCTTTGCGGCAGGTGCGGCGCTGACGGTGGTGATAAATAACCAAACGTATGCTGCCACGGTGCTGGCGAACGGCAGCTGGAGCGTCGGCGTTCCGGCGGCGGATGTCAGCAACTGGCCTGCGGGAACGCTGAATATTACCGTTAGCGGCGTGAACAGTGCCGGAACGCAAACCAGCATTATCCATCCGGTGACAGTTGATCTCGCCGCCGTCGCCGTCAGTATTAACGCTATTACCGCTGATGATGTGATTAACGCCGCCGAAAAAGGTGCGGCGTTAACGCTTTCCGGCAGCACCTCCGGCGTCGAAGCGGGGCAAACAGTTTCTATTACCTTTGGTGGCAAAACCTACACCACCACGGTGGCGGCAAACGGTAGCTGGATCACCACCGTTCCGGCTGCGGATATGGCGACTTTGCGTGACGGTGATGCCAGCGCGCAGGTACGGGTGACCAACGTTAATGGCAACAGCGCCACGGCAACGCACGAATACAGCGTCGATAGCGCCGCGCCAACCGTCACCATCAACACCATTGCCAGCGATAACATCATCAACGCCAGCGAAGCAGCGGCGGGCGTGACGGTTTCCGGCACCAGTACGGCGGAGACGGGGCAAACGCTCACCGTTACGCTTAACGGCACTAACTACCAGACCACGGTGCAGGCGGACGGCAGCTGGAGTTTAACACTGCCCGCCAGCGACTTAACCGCACTTGCCAATAACGGCTACACCCTGACCGCCACGGTCAGCGATCTGGCGGGTAACTCCGGCAGCGCCAGCAAAGGCGTAACCGTCGATACCACCGCGCCGGTGATCAGCTTTAACACCGTGGCGGGCGATGACGTAATTAACAACGTTGAACACACTCAGGCGCAGATTATCAGCGGCACCGCCACGGGCGCGGTAGCGGGCGACCGCCTGGTGGTGACCATCGCCGGGCAGCAGTACGTTACCAGCACCGATGCCAGCGGCAACTGGAGCGTCGGCGTGCCAGCCAGCGTGATTTCCGGCCTTGCGGACGGCACGGTGACCATCAGCGCCACCATTACCGATAGCGCAGGCAACAGCAGCACGCAAACGCATAATGTGCAGGTGAACACGGCGGCAGTGTCGCTCTCGGTCAGCACCATCAGCGGCGATAACCTCATTAATGCCGCCGAAGCAGGCAGTGCGCTGACCCTGAGCGGCACCGGCACCAATTTTGCGACAGGCACAGCGGTGACCGTGTTGCTTAACGGCAAAGGCTACAGCGCCACCATTCAAAGCAACGGGAGCTGGAGCGTGAATGTGCCAGCGGCAGACGTTGCGGCACTTGCTGATGGCACCAGCTATACGGTTAGCGCCTCCGCCCAGGACAGCGCCGGAAACAGCGCCACGGCCTCGCGCAGCGTGGCGGTAGATCTCACCGCGCCGATTATCAGCATTAACACCGTTTCGACGGACGACCGACTCAACGCAGCCGAACAGCAGCAGCCGTTAACCCTTAACGGCTCGACCAGCGCGGAAGTCGGGCAGACGGTCACCGTGACCTTTGGCGGCAAAACCTATACCGCAACGGTAGCCGCCAATGGCACCTGGGCGCTGAACGTACCTGCGGCGGATCTGGCAACACTCGGGCAGGGCGCACAGACCATTACCGCCAGCGTGAACGATCGCGCGGGCAACCCCGGTCAAACCACGCACGCCCTGACCGTTGACACCGCTGCGCCGACGGTGACCATCGCCACGGTAGCGGGCGACGATATTATCAACAACGCCGAACAGCTTGCCGGGCAGACCATCAGCGGCACCACCACCGCCGAAGTGGGACAGACGGTGACTGTCACCTTTAACGGTCAGAGCTGGAGTGCAACGGTTGGCAGCGGTGGAAGCTGGTCGGTGTTTATTCCGGCGCAGCAGTTTGCCGGATTAAGCGACGGCAGCTACACCATCAGCGCGTCGGTCAGCGATCAGGCCGGAAACCCCGGCAGCGCCAGCCGTGGCGTGACGTTGAACGGCGATGTTCCCACCGTCACCATCAACACCTTCGCGGGCGATGATGTAGTGAATGCGGCGGAACACGGCTCGTCTCTGGTTATCAGCGGCACCACCACCGCGCTGGTCGGACAGACGCTGACCCTGACTTTAAACGGCAAAACCTACACCACCACGGTGCAGACCGGCGGTAGCTGGAGCTACACCCTCGGCAGCGCCGATGTCACCGCGCTGGCGGACGGCAACGCCTACGTGATTAACGCCTCGGTAAGCAACGCTATCGGCAACACCGGCAGCAGCAATCACACCATTACCGTCGATCTCAGCGCCCCGGCGATGGGCATTAATATCGATTCCCTGCAAGCCGACACCGGTCTTAGCGCCAGCGACTTTATCACCAGCGTTAGTCCGGTGGTGGCCAACGGCTCGCTCACCGCCGCGCTTGCCAGTAACGAGACGGCGCAAATCAGTATCGACGGCGGCGTAACCTGGACCACGCTCACCGTTACCGGCACGACCTGGCGCTATAACGACAGCCGCACGCTGACCGATGGCAACTATCTCTATCAGGTGCGGGTGATTGATGCGGCGGGCAACGTCGGCGCGACTGACAGCCAGAATGTGGTGATCGACACCATCGCGCCAGATCCAGCGGTGAAAACCATCGCCATCAGCGCGATCACTACCGATACGGGCCTGATCACTAACGATTTTGTCACCAGCGACACGACGCTTGCAGTGAGCGGCACGCTGGGCGCGACGCTTTCTGCCGGTGAGTTCGCGCAAATCAGCATTGATGGCGGCACCACCTGGCAGAACCTGGCGGTAAATGGCTTAACCTGGAGCTATCTTGACGGGCGCACGCTGACTGACGGCAACTACAACTATCAGGTGCGGGTTATCGACACCGCCGGAAATATCGGCGCGACCGCCAGCCAGATTGTCACCGTTGACACCAGCGCGCCGCTGGCGAGTAAAACCATCGCCATTGCGGGCATCAGCGATGACACCGGGTTAAGCAGCAGCGATTTTGTTACCCGCGACACGACGCTGACCGTGCGCGGGACACTCGGCGCGGCACTTGCCGCCGATGAACGGGCGCAAATCAGCCTCGATGGCGGCGTTACCTGGAGCACGTTAACCGTTATCGGCACCAGCTGGAGCTATGCTGATGGCCGCACGCTCACCGACGGCACCTGGAACTACACGGTGCGGGTGGTGGATCTGGCGGGCAACGTCGGGCAGACCACGACGCAAAACGTGGTGGTCGACACCACCAGCCCGGAAGCGGCGAAAAGCATCACCATTACCGGCATCAGCGATGACACCGGAGCCAGCAGCAGCGACTTTATTACCAGCGATACCACGCTTACCGTGCGCGGCGTACTGGGGGCGGCGCTCGGCGCTAACGAATTCGCGCAAATCAGTACCGACAACGGCGCAACCTGGGTGAATGTGACGCTGGCGGCAGACGGCCTGAACTGGACATACGCTGATGGGCGCACGTTGACTAACGGCACGACCACCTGGCAGGTGCGGGTGGTCGATCTGGCAGGCAACGTCGGCGCAACGGGCAGCCAGACGGCGCAGATCGACACTGTAAACCCGGCGCAGGTGCTCACCATTGCCAGTATCAGCACCGACACGGGGAGTTCAGCCACCGATTTTATCACCAGCGATACCACGCTCATGCTGACCGGTTCGCTGGGGGCAGGGCTTGCCAGCGGCGAAGTGGCGCAGATCAGCCTCGACGGCGGCGCGACCTGGACTACGCTCACCACTAACGGCACGCAATGGACTTACACCGACAGCCGCACGCTGACCGACGGTAGCTATGTCTATCAGGTGCGGGTGCTGGATCTGGCGGGAAATACCGGCCCGGTGGTGTCGAAAACGGTAGTGGTCGATACGATTAACCCCACCGCCACGCCGACCATTGTGTCGTATACCGATGATGTCGGGCAGCGTCAGGGGACGTTAAGCAGTTCGCAGGCTACCGACGACACCACGCCGCTGTTAAACGGCGTGCTCTCCGCTCCGCTGGCCAGCGGTGAAGTGGTTTACCTCTACCGCAACGGCTTGTTGTTAGGCGCGGTGACGATGGTCGGCGCACTGAACTGGACCTACAGCGACAGCGGGCTGGTCAGCGGTGCCTATACCTACAGCGCGCGGGTAGTGGATCTGGCGGGGAATATCACCTCCTCCAGCGATTTTATCCTGACGGTTGATACCTCTATTCCGACGACGCTTGCGCAAATCACCAGCCAGACCACGCGTGACACCACGCCGATTATCAGCGGCGTGATCACTGCCGCGCTTGCCAGCGGGCAGTATGTTGAAGTGGTGATCAACGGTAAAACCTACACCTCACAGCCGGGTGGCGCGGTGGTGGTCGATCCGGCGCACAACACCTGGTATGTGCAACTGCCGGATACCGATGTGCTGGCAGCGTCCGCAACCGCTTATAATGTCACCGCGCAGGTGAAAAGCTCGGCGGGCAACGGCAACACCGCCAACGTCAGCAACGGCACGGTGACGGTCAACGCGGCAATTGATTACACGCCCGCCTGGACGACCGCCAATAAAACAACGGCCTGGGGGCTAACCTATGGCCTCGACACGCACGGGATGTGGACGGTGCTGGCCAACCAGCAGGTGATGCAATCTACCGACCCGCTTACCTGGTCGAAGACCGCCCTGACGCTGTATCAGAGCGGCAACAACTACGCCACCAGTTCTATCGCCGATTACGACCGTAACGGTACGGGCGATCTGTTTATTACCCGTGATGATTACGGCACGGGCTATATCAACGGCTTTACCAATAACGGCGACGGCACGTTTTCCAGTGCGATTCTGGTCGCCGTTGGCACTCTGACGTGGTATGGCTCGGTAGTCGCGTTTGATAAAGAGGGCGACGGCTATCTTGATTTCTGGATTGGCGACGCCGGGGGGCCAGACTCCAATACCTTCCTGTGGAATAACGCGGGCGTGCTGACGGGGAACTCTACCGTAACCAACAACGGCGGGAGCGCCACAGTCGGTGGGGCGGTGACGGGATATCTTTCACTCAACGAAGGTTCTGGCGTTGATCTGAACAACGACGGCAGGATCGACCTGGTTCAGCACACCTTCAACCTGAACAACTATTACACGCTGTCTTCGCTCATCAACCAGGGGAATGGCACGTTTGTCTGGGGACAAAACACCATCAACACCTTCCTCAGCACGGCGGGCAGCGGCGGCAACTCGACGTCTGTCTCCATGACCTGGGCGGATTTCGATGGTGACGGCGATATGGATCTCTTCCTGCCCGCCAGCCAGGGAAGAACTAACTACGGTTCCCTGTTATTCAACACCAACGGCGTGCTGGGAAGTCCGGTGGCAGTGGGGGCAACGGCAACTACCTATGCCAGCCAGTTTAGCCTGGCGGTGGACTGGAACCATGACGGCCTGATGGATATCGCCCGTATCGCCCAGACCGGACAATCCTACCTTTACACCAACGTTGGTGGTGCCAGTAACTGGACGCAGTCGGCTCTCGGCGGTAGCCAGAGCGGCACCACCAGCGGCGTGGCGGCAATGGACTACGACTGGGACGGCGCGGTGGATGTACTGGTGACCAAACAGTCGGGCAGCGTGTTCCTGATCCGCAACACCAACACGGTGAGCTACGGCACTTCGCTGCACCTGCGCATCACCGATCCCAACGGGATTAACGTCTATTACGGCAATACCGTAAAACTGTACAACTCGGCGGGTGTGCTGGTCGCCACGCAAATCATCAACCCGCAGTCGGGGATGGGGGTTAACGACACCTCGGCGCTGGTCAATTTCTACGGGCTGAATGCCGGAGAAACCTATAACGCGGTGCTGATCAAATCCACCGGTGCCACCGCCAGCAATATCGACCAGACGGTCAATACCACCTGGGGCGGTTTACAGGCCACCGATGCTACCCACGCTTACGATCTCAGCGCCGAAGCAGGCACCGCGAGCAACAACGGTAAGTTCGTTGGCACCGGTTATAACGACACCTTCTTCGCCACCGCAGGCACCGACACTTACGATGGCTCCGGCGGCTGGGTGTACAGCTCCGGCACCGGAACGTGGCTTGCGAACGGCGGGATGGACGTGGTTGATTTCCGCCTCTCGACGGTGGGTGTGACCGCGAACTTAAGCAGCACCGCCGCGCAGGCTACTGGCTTTAACACCTCGACATTTACCAATATCGAAGGCATTTCCGGCTCGAATTTTAACGACACTCTGACCGGCAGCAGCGGCGATAACCAACTGGAAGGGCGCGGCGGCAACGACACGCTCAACATCGGCAACGGCGGTCACGACACCTTGCTCTATAAACTGCTCAACGCCAGTGACGCCACTGGCGGCAACGGCTCGGATGTGGTGAATGGCTTTACGGTAGGGACATGGGAAGGCACCGCCGACACCGATCGCATTGATATTCGTGAACTGTTACAGGGCAGCGGCTACACCGGCAACGGCAAAGCCAGCTACGTCAACGGCGTGGCGACGCTGGATGCACAGGCCGGGAACATCAGTGATTTTGTCAAAGTCACCCAGAGCGGCAGCGACACCATCGTGCAGATCGACCGCGATGGCACAGGCGGCAATTTTGCGACAGCTAACGTGGCCACGCTGACGGGCGTGCATACCGACCTCGCCACTTTGCTGGCGAATCATCAGTTGATGGTGGTGTAGATAATGAAAAAAAATGCCCAGTCCGTGGAAGCCTGGCTGGAGGCGATGATCGCCGTGGCGCGTTATTACCGCCTCGATTTTTCTCAGGAGAACGTGCGCGCAACCGTCAACTGGGAGCGCGACAGCAAGCGGGAAGAGTTGCTCACCGATATGGCGCGGCAGTTGGGAATGGGGTTACGGCTGGTGGAGTTTTCCGCCGATTCGCTTAACCCGTGGCGACTGCCGTTGATCGCCGTGTTTGATAATCAGCAGATTGGCGTGATCACCCGCCGCGATAACCACGACAATATCAGCGTTCAGTTCAGCGGTGACGAAGGGCTGGAAACCACGCTTAACGTCGCGGATATTGAAGATAAAATCGTCGAACTGGCGCTACTGCGCCCGCTCAGCGCCATCCCCGACGCGCGCGTGGATGACTATATTCGCCCGTATCAGGCGAACTGGTTCTGGAATCTGTCGCTGAAAGACTGGCGGCGCTATGGCGATATTATGCTGGCCTCACTGGTGGCGAACGTGCTGGCGCTGGCGGCGATGATTTTTTCGATGCAGGTTTACGACCGCGTCGTTCCGGCGCAGTCGTACCCGACGCTGTGGGTGCTGTTCGCCGGGGTGATGATGGCGATCCTGTTTGAGTTCTGTATGCGCATGGTGCGCACGCATCTATCTGATGTGATCGGCAAGCGGGCGGACCTGCGTATTTCGGATCGCGTTTTTGGTCATGCGCTACGGCTGAAAAACAACGTGCGATCGAAATCCACCGGATCGTTTATCTCGCAGATCCGCGAGCTGGAATCGGTGCGGGAGCTTATTACTTCCACCACCATCGGCGCGGTGGCGGATCTGCCGTTCTTCCTGCTGTTTGTCTTTATTTTGTGGATGATCGGCGGCTGGCTGGTGCTGGTTGTCCTGCTGGCGCTGCCGTTATTAGTGATCCCCGGCCTGCTGGTGCAACGCCCGCTGGCGCGGCTGGCGAACGAAGGGATGCGCGAGTCGGCGGTACGCAACGCGACGCTGGTGGAAGCCGTGCAGTCGATTGAAGATATTAAACTGCTGCGCGCCGAACAGCGTTTCCAGAATCAGTGGAATCATACCAACGACGTGGCGTCCTCCATCAGCATGAAGCAACGTTTTCTCACCGGGCTACTGCTCACCTGGACCCAGGAAGTGCAGTCCATCGTCTACGTGGTGGTGCTGTTGGTGGGCTGCTTTATGGTAATGAACGGTGACATGACCACCGGCGCGCTGGTCGGGACGACGATCCTGGCTTCGCGCACCATCGCGCCGCTGTCGCAGATATCCGGCGTGCTCTCGCGCTGGCAGCAGGCAAAAGTGGCGCGTAATGGCCTTGATGAACTGATGAAGCGCCCGGTGGATCAGCCGGAACACGGCAAACTGGTGCATAAAGCGGTGCTGCACGGCAATTATCAGTTCAGCAACGCTATCTTTTATTACGACGAAGAAGAAAAGATTGCCGATGTGGCGATTGGCAAACTCAACATTCAGGCCGGAGAGAAAATCGCCATTCTCGGGCGCAACGGCGCGGGTAAATCAACGCTACTGCAAATGCTCGCCGGAATGCGTATCGCCCAGCAGGGGCAGGTGCTGCTGGATAACATCAGCATCGGGCAACTTGATCCGGCAGATCTGCGCCGCGACATGGGGCTGCTGAGCCAAACCGGACGACTGTTTTTTGGTTCGCTGCGGGAAAACCTCACCATGGGAATGCCGGAGGCCAGTGATGAAGATATCGAACGCGCATTAACCCTCAGCGGGGCGCTGCCCTTTGTGCAGAAGCAGAAAAACGGCCTCAACTACATGATTCAGGAAGGGGGATTTGGTCTTTCTGGCGGTCAGCGGCAAACGCTGCTGCTGGCGCGGCTACTTATCTCTCAACCCAATATCGTGCTGCTCGATGAACCCAGCGCCTCGCTGGACGAAATGGCGGAGGCGTATTTTATCGAACAACTGAAACAGTGGATTGGTCATCGCACGCTGGTCATCGCCACTCACCGCACGGCGATGCTGCAACTGGTGGACAGGATAATCGTGATGGATCAGGGTCGCATTGTGATGGACGGCGCGAAAGAGACTATTTTGCGTGAACAGGGCGAACCCACGGCGCGACGCGTGGTGTTGCAGGAGAAGAATAAGGGGTCTGCCGCATGAACGGACAACTGCAATACAACCGTGGCCTGACTGAACCTCGCCTGCCGCGTTCGGCACTGGCAGTGCGCGTGACTGCCGTAATGTTACTCTGTTTTCTCGGCTGGGCGTGGTACTTCCAGCTTGATGAAGTGACCACCGGCAGCGGCACGGTAGAACCTTCCGGGCGTGAACAGGTGGTGCAGTCGCTGGAAGGCGGGATTTTGTATCATCTCGACGTGAAGGTTGGCGATATTGTTGAACAGGGTCAGCCGCTGGCGCAGCTTAACCGCACCAAAACGGAATCCGACGTTCAGGAAGCGATGTCGCGCCTGTACGCGGCGCTGGCAACCTCGGCGCGGCTGCGGGCAGAGGTGAGCAATAAACCGCTGGTATTCCCTGACGAACTGAATAAATTCCCCGAACTTATCGAGTCGGAAACGGCGTTATACAACACTCGCCGCGACGGACTGAACAAAGCCACTACCGGGCTGACGCAGGGGATTAGCCTGGTCAACCGCGAACTGGCGATGACCCAGCCGCTGGTGAAACAGGGCGCGGCGAGCAGCGTCGAAGTGCTGCGTTTACAGCGCCAGGCCAATGAACTGGAAAACAAACTCAGCGACGTGCGCACGCAATATTACGTTCAGGCGCGTGAAGAGTTAGCGAAAGCCAATGCGGAAGTAGAAACCCAGCGTTCAGTGATCCGTGGACGGGAAGACTCCCTTACCAGGCTCAACTTTACCGCGCCGGTGCGTGGCATTGTCCAGGACATTGACGTCACCACGGTTGGCGGCGTCATCGCCCCCGGTGGTAAACTGATGACCATCGTGCCGCTGGATGAGCAACTGCTGATTGAGGCAAAAATCTCCCCGCGCGATGTGGCGTTTATCCACCCGGGGCAAAAATCGCTGGTGAAAATTACCGCTTACGATTACTCCATCTACGGTGGCCTGCCGGGAGAAGTCGCGGTGATATCACCGGACACTGTGCAGGATGAAGTGCGGCGCGATGTTTATTACTATCGGGTGTACATTCGCACTTTCAGCAATCATCTGGAAAACAAAAGCAAACAGCAGTTTCCGATATTTCCCGGCATGGTGGCGACGGTCGATATCCGCACCGGCAAAAAGAGCGTGCTGGATTATCTGTTGAAACCCTTTAACAAAGCACAGGAGGCGTTGCGCGAACGATGAACATTAGCGATGTAGCAAAAATTACCGGCCTGACCAGCAAAGCCATTCGCTTTTATGAAGAGAAGGGGCTGGTGACACCACCGATGCGCAGCGAAAACGGTTATCGCACCTACACGCAGCAGCATCTCAACGAACTGACCTTACTGCGCCAGGCGCGCCAGGTGGGCTTTAACCTGGAAGAGAGCGGCGAACTGGTGAATCTGTTTAACGACCCGCAGCGCCACAGTGCTGATGTAAAACGGCGCACGCTGGAGAAGGTGGCGGAGATCGAGCGACATATCGAAGAACTGCAATCCATGCGCGACCAGTTACTGGCGCTGGCGAATGCCTGCCCCGGCGATGACAGCGCCGATTGCCCGATTATCGAAAATCTCTCCGGCTGCTGCCATCATCGGGCGGGGTGAAAAATCAGTTAATCCCCGTTTGCACCGAAAGAATATGCTGCAAACTTTCTACCATAATTCGCCCAGACTGAAATAAGCCTTCCTGGATTTCATTGTTAACATTTACCGCATGAACCAGGGAGGCTAATAATACCACTTGCAAGAAAGCAAAAATAAAGGCGCCGATAATCAAAATATGTGTCAGGGATATTTTCTTTTCATCCTTCATTTTAAATAGCCCACAAACTGGCCTTCCTTCATTAATGCGACTTTTCCTGTGTGATGATAAACAATCACGTTATACAGACCCGACTGATAAACTGTGGCATCGGCATTATCTTCATCAATCGCACATAATGAATCATTGAGATAAGCAAAGTTCTTACTGCTCATTCTAAAGGTCATGCCAAATCCTTTATAAATGGCTTTCTTTGTCGCCTGGGCATGTTGTGCGGCTTCTGCGTTCTTATAAGCCTGTGCCTCGGAAACACTTAAAATAGCGGTCTGCCGCTGCTGTTCGGCAAGATAACAGGTGTCATGAGATACGCCTTGCGCCTGGCAATCTGCAATGCGAGACGTGGGAGAGCTACAACCAGCCAGCATGATTAATGCCAGCAGGGAAATCGATTTAATGGTGCTATTCATCATTGTTAACCTTAAAATGTAGTAAAGAGTAAAAACAGGCAAACGTCCTTGCTCTAATTTATTTAATGGTTTTTATTGATATTTATAAAGTATCCAGCGAAATATTAGAACGAATATCCGACCCCGACACCAGCACCGAAATCAGATTGCGTATCCGCAGAAACTCCAGCTTTAATTACTGTGTGGATCCCGGCATTAAAAGACGTACCGACAGATACCGCTGATTCACCATTAAACGTTCCTGCGCCCGCAGACACCATCATTAAATCACCGGTTTTCACCTGCGGCTGTGAAGCAATGGCAATAGCTGACGCGATCCCCGCATTGGCATCTTTACGGTTATCTTCAACTTCGTTTTTCAGTGAGCTGAAATGGTTATTGAGCGTATTAATTTGCTGGCTGTTATCCGCTACTCGTTTTTGAGTTGTTGATAACTGCTGATGTGTATCGGTGGAATCCTGCACCAGGTTTTGAATTTGTTCACCGTAATGAACGCTATCTATCTGTTGTTGTGCCGCCAGCTTACTTACCGCAGTGTTTGTTTTTGTTATATCGCCATGAATTTCTTCCAGTTCTTTTGTGTGGTTCTCGGTGGCAACACTTTGAGATACCGTCGTCATGGTAGAAGAAAGAGCGTCAATTTTTTTCCCTTGCTCCGCAGAAGCGCGCGTGCTGGCTTCATTTTCCGCAGCCAGTTTAGCGTTGACCATACTCTGATAACGGGCGGCGGTCTGAACATCACCGGTGGCAGCGACCGTTTTTTGTGTGGCTTCGAGCTGTGCCTGTTGTTCCGTAATCTGCGTTTGTTGGGTTTCGGCTTGTGATTGCTGCGCATTGTCGGCGGCAGCCTGACGGGCATTAACCATGCTTTGATAACGGACGGCTGTCTGAACATCACCGGTAGCGGCAGCGGCAACTGTTTTTTGCGTAGCTTCGATTTGCTTTTGTTGTTCGGTAATCTGCGTTTGTTGGGCTTCGGCTTGTTGCTGCTGTGCGTTATCCGCAGCCTCCTGACGGGCGTTGACCATACTCTGATAACGCGCTGCGTTCTGGACATCACCGGTAGCAGCAACCGTTTTTTGCGTATCGTTAATTTGGTCTTGTTGAGCTCTAAGAATGTTCTTCTGTTCGATAATGTCGTCAGTATTTTTATGAATAGCCGCTTTGCTGGCGTCAATCTCGGTTTGCGCTGACGTAATGGCCTGGTGCGCTTCATTGGCGGTCGACACTGCTGTGTTAGCGGTGGTTTGCGCATTCTGGATGGCGGTATCTTGTGCCGCATCGCGGTCTGCCTGGGTCTGTTCCGGGTAGATATTTTCGCCCGTCTCTGGAGACATATACCCATGCGAAAACAGGTAGTCTTGCGCGGCTTCTGTATTTCCAGTACGAATCATGAAGCGTCCAATTTTCTGGTCAACTTCCTCATGTGACATTCCTGGTTGGATAGCCCCCAGTTCTGTCGCTGCCGCCTCAATCGTATCACCCGCAAAGGCAGATGGACTGACAGCAGTAGCAATAACGACAGCCAGTAAAGACATCTTTACAGTTTTCATTCATTTTTTCTCAATCAAAGTAAGTCGCATTTATGTTTCTTATAGCAACATTAATCGTTGTTATAAGAAATATTATGCGTTTCGTATTGATCGAAATCTACGCTGGCATTTGTGTGATGTAAAGCGCGTTTTTATACGGTGTAAGCGTAAACACTGCCAACTAGAAACTAAAAAAGTTTCCATTAGAAATAAAATGGAAAATCATTTTGTGCCATTTCTCTGTAAAAAATCGTAAAGACTTGTTTTGATAAGCGAAATAAACTCCGTTTCTGCACTAAACGTGATGCTGTTGCTGATGTATGTTAGAATGCGTTTCTTTGATAAATCTCAATTTTTAAGAGGTTTACGCCAGGCAGGAAAATTAAATGAATGAATTTGAGAAGATTTTCAATGAAATGAATCTGGACAGGGCGCTACTCCCTATCCTTTTTCGTTCGAATCGCTCCACGGTGTGGAAGTATTTAAGCGGCGATAGTACGGCTCCTGCCTCTGCCATGTCGCTGATCATGCTGTTGCAGTTGATCCAGAAGAGAAACCCCGATCTGTTAGCCGAATGGTTAACGCTTTCTGATTTCACCATTCCGCCAGAAGTGTACCTGGATCAGCCCGATTACTGGAAAGGGTGGGTGTATACCCAACATAAGGTCAATAAAAACGTCCTGGAATATTTAAAAAAACATTATCCGGATGAAGACCAGAAAGGTATGAATAAAGGCCGGGAAGAGTAAATTACCAATGCCAGATTACATGGCGGATGCGGCCTACTATTCGGGCACAGACTTGTTGGCATGATAAGACGCGTCAGTATCGTATCAGGCATTCGTGCATAATTGCCGGATGCGGCGAGAACGCCTTATCCGGCCTACAATTCAGGCACAGACTGGCTAGTTTTGTAGGCATGATAAGACGCGTCAGCGTCGCATCAGGCGATGACCGCACGGATGATCAGCGTTATCCCTTCAATCGCAATCACCTCAACATGCGTGCCTGCGGCTAAATCCTCGCTGGCGCTGACTGGCCATGAACTGTCACCGACACGCATATGACCGCGCCCGTTGACCAGCGGCGATTCCAGCACAAATCGCCTGCCAATCAACTGCTGGCCACGCTGGTTTAAATGACTGTCGCTGTGTTTCTGTTCGCGTACCCGCCGCGACAACCATTTCCACCATAGCCAGGCAGCGAGCAGCGTCAGGACAGCAAACATCACCCCTTGCCACTCCCAACCCAGCGGCAGCAGCCAGACCACCAGGCCAGTAATCACTGCCGCGACACCGCTCCACAACAGATAACCGTTTCCGCCCAGCATCTCGGCAGCCAGCAATAAACCGCCGAGACTCAGCCAGAAAATATGCGGGTGTACTACCAGCAGCTCGATCATGATTTATTTCGCTCGTTGGCGCTGTCTTTCACCAGTTCGGCAATCCCGGCAATCGACCCCATCAGGCTGCTGGCGTCTAATGGCATCATCACCACTTTGCTGTTACTGGACGAACCGATCTGTTGCAACGCTTCGGTGTATTTCTGCGCCACGAAATAGTTCACTGCCTGAATATCACCAGAAGCAATGGCTTCAGACACCATTTGGGTCGCGCGAGCTTCCGCTTCAGCGGAACGTTCACGCGCTTCAGCCTGTAAAAATGCCGACTGACGTTCGCCTTCCGCTTTCAGGATTTGCGACTGTTTTTCACCTTCGGCTTTGAGGATTTCCGCCTGACGGATCCCTTCCGCCTCAAGGATGTAAGCGCGTTTGGTACGTTCCGCTTTCATCTGCGCGTTCATCGAAGAGATAAGCTCTGCCGGCGGGCGCACGTCGCGAATTTCAATACGGGTGACTTTAATCCCCCACGGGTTGGTGGCTTCATCGACAATATGCAGCAGGCGCGAGTTAATGCTGTCGCGCTGGGAGAGCATTTCGTCCAGTTCCATTGAGCCAAGCACGGTACGGATGTTGGTCATGGTCAGGTTGATGATTGCCAGCTCCAGATTGCTGACTTCATAAGCGGCGCGCGGGGCATCAATCACCTGAATAAAACAGACTGCGTCGATGGTCACGTTGGCGTTATCTTTCGAGATAACTTCCTGGGAAGGGATATCGAGCACTTGCTCCATCATATTGATCTTGCGACCAATGCGATCCATAAACGGCACCACCAGACTTAGACCTGGCTGTAACGTTTTGGTATAGCGACCAAAACGTTCTACTGTCCACTGATAGCCCTGCGGCACGATTTTGACGCCTGCGCCGACAATCACCAGCGCGACAAAAATGAGAATCGGGATAAAGATAAGCATCGGAAAAACCTCCTGTTGTACCGTCCATAATGAGCAAAGTTGCTGCTTGATTAAACAAATTATACCTGATTACTGAAAGGGAGTTCCCCCTTATTCTTGTGGAGGATAAACTGTTTTTATTAAAAATGAGATAAAGGGAACAGCGATGCAGGAAAATAGTCCTTTGCTTCAGCTACAAAACGTAGGATATCTGGCGGGTGATGCGAAGATTCTTAATAACATCAGTTTTTCGCTACGTGCTGGCGAATTTAAGTTAATTACCGGTCCTTCCGGTTGTGGCAAAAGTACGCTGCTGAAAATTGTTGCTTCATTAATCAGCCCAACCAGCGGAGCATTACTGTTTGAAGGGGAGGATGTCAGCACACTGAAGCCAGAAATCTACCGCCAGCAAGTTTCTTACTGCGCCCAGACGCCAACGCTGTTTGGCGACACGGTATACGATAACCTGATTTTTCCCTGGCAGATCCGTAACCAGCAGCCCGACCCGGCTATTTTTCTCGATTTCCTCGAACGCTTCGCCTTACCGGACACCATTTTGACGAAAAATATCGCCGAACTGTCTGGTGGTGAAAAACAACGCATCTCATTGATTCGTAATCTGCAATTTATGCCAAAGGTATTATTGCTGGATGAAATTACCAGTGCACTGGATGAAAGTAATAAACATAACGTCAATGAGATGATCCACCGTTATGTGCGCGAGCAAAATATTGCCGTGCTGTGGGTGACACACGATAAAGACGAAATTAATCATGCGGATAAAGTGATTACACTGCAACCGCATGCCGGAGAAATGCAGGAAGCACGCTATGAACTCGCATAATATTACTAACGAATCATTAGCACTGGCATTAATGCTGGTGGTGGTGGCAATCTTAATTAGCCATAAAGAAAAACTGGCGCTGGAGAAAGATATTCTCTGGAGCGTCGGGCGAGCGATAATTCAGCTGATTATTGTCGGCTATGTGCTGAAGTATATTTTCAGCGTGGATGATGCCAGCCTGACATTATTGATGGTGTTATTTATCTGCTTTAATGCGGCGTGGAACGCGCAAAAGCGCAGTAAATATATTGCTAAAGCTTTTATCTCATCGTTTATTGCCATTACGGTCGGGGCGGGAATTACCCTGGCGGTGCTGATTCTCTCAGGGTCGATTGAATTTATCCCGATGCAGGTGATCCCTATCGCCGGGATGATAGCCGGTAACGCCATGGTAGCGGTGGGGTTGTGTTACAACAATTTAGGGCAACGGGTCATTAGCGAACAGCAACAGATTCAGGAAAAACTGAGTCTTGGCGCGACGCCGAAACAGGCTTCAGCGATATTGATTCGCGACAGTATTCGCGCGGCTTTAATTCCGACGGTCGATTCAGCAAAAACGGTTGGCTTAGTGAGTTTACCGGGAATGATGTCCGGGTTGATATTTGCCGGGATTGATCCGGTGAAGGCGATTAAATATCAGATTATGGTGACGTTTATGTTGCTCTCAACCGCCAGCTTGTCGACCATTATTGCCTGCTATTTAACCTATCGTAAGTTTTACAATTCGCGCCACCAGTTGGTGGTGACGCAATTGAAGAAGAAATGATGCGATGCCGGATGCGCAGCATCGCATCCGGCGTTGTGGTTCATGTGCCGATCAACGAATATCAATACAACAACGCATACAACTGGCGGCGATATTTCGACGCCAGCGCATCACCCGTACCCAGCGCAGCGAGGATCTCCTGGAACGTTTTACGCGTCTGACCGTCTGCGGCGGTGAGATCTTTACGCAGATGCCCAAACAGTAACTCCAGCGCCTCTTCATTGCGCCCAACCTGATGCAACTGTAGCGCCAGTTGCGTCGCCAGTGCGGCATCTTCTGGATTCTCCGCCACCTGCTGTTGCAACTGTTGAATTTCCGGCGTATCAGCCGCCTGCTTCAGCAGTTCGATTTGCGCCACCAGCCCCTGGTAGCGGGTGTCCTGATCCTGCAACGGAATGGTTTTCAGCACCGCTTCTGCATCTTCAGAACGGTTCAGCGCAATCAGCGTTTCTGCCAGCAGCAGGCCGATCTCCCCGTTCTGATTCGACAACTGCCAGGCGTCTTTCAGCAATGGCAGGGCGTCGGTGTAATTGCCTTCCTGCATCAGCTGCATCGCCTGCTGCGCTTTCAGCTCTTCTTCGCGCGGCAGCACTTTATCCAGCAGGGCGCGGATCGCCTCTTCCGGTTGCGGCCCCTGGAAGCCGTCTACCGGTTGCCCGTTCTGGAACAGATATACGGTCGGAATCGCGCGCAGACCAAACTGCGCGGCAATCATCTGCTCCGCGTCGCAGTCCAGCTTCGCCAGAATAAATTGCCCGTTGTACTGCGCCGCGAGGCTTTCCAGAATTGGGGTTAACTGCAAACAGTGCTGGCTACGTTCAGACCAAAAATAGAACAGCACCGGTGTGGTCATCGACTGTTCAAGAACCTGTTGCAGGTTAGATTCGTTAATGTTGACAATATTTTCTATGGACATGGAGTCGCTCTCTGTTGTCGATATTTTCTTTGACATGGGGGCTTAAGCGCGCGCTTCAACTCACCCCTGCAATATTTTGTCCATCATGCGCCCCGGCAGCAGGCGCTTGAGCACCATTACTGCCCAGGTCACCAGCGTTACCGGATAGCGCATCTTCGGCTTCTCGCTAATAAAAGCATGGCGCACTTTGGCGACCACCGCTTCAGGCTCCAACGTAAAGCGGGCAGCAATGCCGGGGTTTTCGACCGGTTTATCACTTTGCGTCTGGTTGACGTTGTCGGTAAAGCGAGTACGAATAGGCCCCGGCTCAATGAGGCTGACTTTAATTCCGCTGTGGCGCAGCTCCATGCGCAGTGCGTCTGACCACGCCTCCAGCGCATATTTACTGGCCGCGTAAGCGCCACGACCCGGCGTGGAGATTAATCCCATCACCGATGAGGTCATCACAATACGCCCTTCACCGTGCGGTAACATAGCCGGTAACAGGCGCATGGTGAGCTGATGCGCGCCGAAAAAGTTGGCGGAAAACTGCTGTTCCATCTGCGCACGGCTGATGGTGGAAAGGGGGCCATACATGCCGAATCCGGCATTGTTAAAGATCCCATACAGACAATTATCGGTCAGGGCGATCACTTCGTCGGCTGCGCGATCAACACTTTCTGGCGAATCCAGATCGATCAACACGCCGGTGAATCCCATGCTGTTCATACGCTCAACATCATCCGGTTTCCGGCAACCTGCCAGCACATGAAAACCCTGGCGTTTTAATTCGAGCGCGCTTTCCAGGCCAATTCCACTGGAACATCCGGTAATTAAGACCGATTTTTGCATAACTTTACCTGTCAGGATCTCCGTTGCTTTATGAGTCATGATTTACTAAAGGCTGCAACTGCTTCGCCATCCAGTCGGCAATAAACGGCTGGGCGTCGCGGTTGGGATGAATACCGTCATCCTGCATCCATTGTGGCTTGAGGTAGACCTCTTCCATAAAAAAAGGCAGCAGCGGAACATCAAACTCTTTGGCGAGTTTGGGGTAAATGGCGCTAAAGGCTTCATTATAACGGCGACCATAGTTTGCAGGCAGACGTATTTGCATTAACAATGGTTCAGCGTTGGCGGCTTTGACATCCTGCAAAATCTGGCGCAGCGTTTGCTCGGTTTGCTGTGGCTGAAAACCACGCAAACCGTCATTGCCGCCCAGTTCAACCAGCACCCAACGCGGCTGATGCTGTTTCAGCAGAGCCGGTAGGCGCGCCAGCCCTTGTTGCGAGGTGTCGCCGCTGATGCTGGCATTGACTACCGACGTTTTACTCTGCCACTTATCATTCAACAAGGCAGGCCAGGCCGCGCTGGCAGACATTCGATACCCGGCGCTCAGGCTATCACCCAGAATCAATAACGTGTCCGCTGCGGCGGCACGGAAGGTTAACAGGACCAGGAACAGGAAGGGCAAATGCCAGCGGAAAACATTGTTGAAGTTCATCATCTTAAGAAGTCCGTCGGTCAGGGGGAGCATGAACTCTCCATCCTCACCGGAGTTGAGCTGGTTGTCAAACGTGGCGAGACCATCGCACTGGTGGGCGAGTCGGGATCGGGTAAGTCAACCTTGCTGGCGATCCTCGCCGGGCTGGATGACGGCAGCAGTGGCGAAGTGAGTCTGGTGGGACAACCGCTACATAATATGGACGAAGAAGCGCGGGCAAAGTTGCGCGCGAAGCACGTAGGCTTTGTTTTTCAGTCGTTTATGTTAATTCCTACCCTTAACGCGCTGGAAAACGTCGAGCTTCCGGCGCTGCTGCGTGGTGAGAGTAGCGCGGAAAGTCGTAACGGAGCGAAAGCGTTGCTCGAACAGTTAGGGCTGGGTAAACGTCTTGATCATCTTCCGGCACAGCTTTCCGGCGGTGAACAGCAACGTGTGGCGCTGGCGCGAGCCTTTAACGGTCGGCCTGATGTGCTGTTTGCCGATGAACCCACCGGCAACCTTGACCGCCAGACGGGCGATAAAATTGCCGACCTGCTGTTTTCCCTCAACCGTGAACATGGCACCACGTTGATTATGGTGACCCACGACCTGCAACTGGCGGCACGCTGCGACCGCTGCTTACGGCTGGTTAACGGGCAGTTGCAGGAGGAAGCATGATTGCACGTTGGTTCTGGCGCGAATGGCGCTCGCCGTCGCTATTAATTGTCTGGCTGGCGCTAAGCCTGGCGGTGGCCTGCGTGCTGGCGCTGGGCAATATCAGCGATCGTATGGAGAAGGGCTTAAGCCAGCAAAGCCGGGAGTTTATGGCGGGCGATCGGGCGTTGCGCAGTTCACGCGAAGTGCCGCAAGCGTGGCTGGAGGAAGCGCAAAAGCGCGGCCTGAAAGTCGGCAAGCAGCTGACTTTCGCCACCATGACATTTGCAGGCGATACACCGCAGCTGGCGAACGTCAAAGCGGTGGATGATATCTACCCGATGTATGGCGATCTGCAAACTAATCCCCCTGGCCTGAAACCGCAGGCGGGCAGCGTATTGCTGGCTCCTCGCCTGATGGCGCTCCTTAACCTGAAAACGGGCGACACCATCGACGTGGGCGATGCTACCTTGCGGATTGCCGGAGAAGTGATTCAGGAACCGGATTCCGGCTTTAACCCCTTCCAGATGGCTCCGCGTCTGATGATGAATCTGGCGGATGTCGATAAAACCGGAGCTGTGCAGCCGGGGAGTCGGGTCACCTGGCGCTATAAATTCGGCGGCAACGAGAACCAGCTCGATGGCTATGAGAAATGGCTGTTACCTCAGCTTAAACCCGAACAACGCTGGTACGGTCTGGAACAGGACGAAGGCGCGCTGGGGCGATCGATGGAACGCTCGCAGCAGTTCCTGCTGCTTTCGGCGCTTCTGACCTTGCTGCTGGCGGTGGCAGCGGTGGCGGTGGCGATGAATCATTACTGTCGCAGTCGCTACGATCTGGTGGCGATCCTCAAAACGCTGGGGGCAGGGCGAGCGCAACTGCGTAAGCTAATCGTCGGTCAGTGGTTGATGGTGCTGGCGCTTTCAGCCGTTACCGGTGGGGCGATAGGCCTGTTGTTCGAAAACGTGTTGATGGTGCTGCTCAAGCCCGTTCTGCCTGCTGCACTACCGCCAGCCAGCCTCTGGCCGTGGTTGTGGGCGCTGGGCACCATGACGGTCATCTCGCTGCTGGTGGGGCTACGACCGTACCGCTTGTTGCTGGCAACGCAGCCTTTACGCGTATTGCGTAATGATGTGGTAGCGAACGTCTGGCCGCTCAAGTTTTATCTGCCGATTGTCAGTGTGGTGGTTGTGCTGCTGCTCGCCGGATTAATGGGCGGCAGTATGCTGCTCTGGGCGGTGCTGGCGGGCGCGGTAGTACTGGCTTTGCTCTGCGGTGTGCTGGGCTGGATGCTGCTGAATGTACTTCGCCGCATGACGCTGAAATCGCTACCTCTGCGCCTGGCGGTTAGCCGCCTGTTACGTCAGCCGTGGTCAACGTTAAGCCAGCTTTCGGCATTTTCGCTCTCCTTTATGCTGTTGGCACTGCTGCTGGTGCTGCGTGGCGATTTGCTCGACCGCTGGCAACAGCAGTTACCGCCAGAAAGCCCGAACTACTTTTTAATCAACATCGCAACAGAACAGGTTACACCGCTAAAAGCGTTCCTTGCGGAACATCAGATAGTCCCGGAATCGTTTTATCCGGTGGTGCGGGCGCGGCTGACGGCGATTAACGGCAAGCCGACAGAAGGCAATGAAGATGAGGCGCTCAACCGCGAACTCAACCTCACCTGGCAAAATACGCGGCCCGATCATAACCCGATTGTCGCCGGTAACTGGCCGCCAAAAGCTGATGAAGTGTCGATGGAAGAGGGGCTGGCGAAACGCTTAAACGTTACCCTTGGCGATACCGTCACCTTTATGGGCGATACCCAGGAGTTCCGCGCTAAAGTGAGTAGCCTGCGCAAAGTGGACTGGGAAAGTCTGCGGCCTAATTTCTATTTTATTTTCCCGGAAGGGGCGCTGGACGGGCAGCCGCAAAGCTGGCTCACCAGTTTCCGCTGGGAGAACGGCAACGGCATGTTGACGCAACTCAACCGCCAGTTCCCGACCATTAGCCTGTTAGACATTGGCGCGATTTTAAAACAGGTCGGTCAGGTGCTGGAGCAGGTAAGTCGGGCGCTGGAAGTGATGGTGGTGCTGGTCACCGCCTGCGGTATGTTGCTGTTACTGGCGCAGGTGCAGGTGGGAATGCGTCAGCGCCATCAGGAGCTGGTGGTGTGGCGCACTCTCGGTGCGGGCAAAAAACTGCTGCGCACGACATTGTGGTGTGAGTTCGCCATGCTCGGGTTTGTTTCTGGCCTGGTAGCCTCGATTGGCGCGGAAACGGCGCTGGCGGTACTGCAATCGAAAGTGTTTGATTTCCCGTGGGAACCGGACTGGCGATTGTGGATTGTGCTGCCGTGCAGCGGTGCGCTGCTGCTGTCACTTTTCGGCGGCTGGCTGGGTGCGCGACTGGTTAAGGGTAAGGCGCTGTTCAGGCAGTTTGTGGGGTGATGACAGGCGTAGCGCATCCGGCGTGAATAGTGCGCCCTTTGGCAACAATCTGAAACCGACTGTCATGTCGGTTTTGTTAAAGGCCGAAGGTGGTAAACCTTCGGCCTTAGCTACGTTTCCTCAGTTATTCAATAAACTGGCGGATCAGTTCCAGCAGCGCGATCAGCGCCTTAAGAACGATGAGAACTTTATCGAGAAAAGTTTTCATCCGTTGCTCCCTTAAGGGAGAAAGACAATCACAGCTTACTCTTACGTTGCCTGTAACTATGATTTTCCTTCATGTGCTAGATGAGGACTGCCTCTCTCCGAATCAGAGCACCAGAATCAGCACCACCTGTATCCTGACCAGGACTTAAAAGTACTTTTCCGTACTGCGGTAATCCCTTGAGGCAGTATCATTACTAGCGTCGGGATTGTATCGCCGACATAGCTGTTTGAATATGTAGGTATCCTGACTTATAATTCACTTGCTAGATGAGGACTGTTTCATCTCTGCCCAGAACCACCAACTCTTGGGCGGAAAAATAAAAAAACCGACTGTCATGTCGGTTTTTTTATACCTGTATTCTGTTGCAATCATTCTGTTCTCACGACAATCACCGTTTCAGAATATCCCACATCACTGCGCCTTAACCCACGCCATCACTTCAGCCCACTCACCGCGAAAGACAACTTTTTCTGCTTTTTTCTCAAGCTGATAGCGATACATCGGGTCGTAATATTCTTCAAGTAACGGCACCAGCCAGGCCATATGACCGTCGGTGCTGCCGGTGGTGAGTTGCGTTGTCAGCGCCGCATCCAGTCGGGCAGCCAGTTCGTTATATCGTTGTAGCCCCAGCCGACGCTTAATCGCTGAAAGTCCGTGATGCAGGTACTCGCAATACTCTTGCCAGCCCTGTTCGTCGCCGTACGCGTGGGTAAAATCATGATGCATACGCAAGAAATATTCTTCGTTCAGACGTTCAAGACGGATCTCAAACGGGTCTTCCACCACGGCAATCGCCGCCTGGGTCATTCGCTCGCGCAGACATTCCGGCAGGTGATTAGAACCAATCATCCGGCTTTCATCTTCCAGCACCCACAGGCGCAGATCCTGACGGGCGTCGGTTTTTAGCATTTCGGCAGCCAGTAGGTTTTCAAAACTCGTCTGGCTAAGTTGCGGCTGTAATGTGCGACCAAAAGCAGAGCCGCGATGACGCGCCAGCCCTTCCAAATCGACACCGTTCGGCTGTTGCTGCACTAACAGCGTTTTACCACTGCCGGTACAACCGCCAATCAGCACTATCGGTTTTTGTGACAGTTCAATGGTCGCCTGAATCGCGGCCTGGCGCAGTGCCTTATAACCGCCTTCCACCAGCGGATAATCAATCCCCGCTTCATGCAGCCAGCGTTGCACAATATGTGAACGTTGACCGCCACGGGCGCAGCAGAGAATACCTTGCGGATTTTGCAGGCACGCTGCCCGCCAGGCATCCATGCGCTGCTGACGAATTTCACCCGCCACCAGTTTATGCCCCAGCGCCAGCGCCGCGTCTGACCCTTGCTGTTTATAGCAGGTGCCAACGGCGGCGCGTTCATCGTTATTCATTAACGGCAGGTTGATAGCGGCGGGCATTGCGCCTTGCTCAAACTCGATGGGGGCGCGAACATCAATAATGGGCGTATCAGCAATCAGCAGGGCACGATAGTCCTGTTCCGTGTGTCTCTCTTGCATAGTTAAAAGTGAACCTCAAATCAGCTTGCGCGCTATTTTACGCGCCAACGCGCGAGGAAACTTGATTTTTAACTGTGTGAGTTGCCGAAAATTTCTAAAAATCCGCTGATTTCTGGTCTGCGCTGGGTAAACAAGGTCACAATATCTTCTACCGCTTTGCCGCTACCAAATTTGCGCCATGCCAGACTCAATGGCGAAGGAGGGCGCATCGTTGGAATGACCCGGCTGACCAGTTGTTGATTATCGATCATTGACTGGCAAAGTGATTTTGGCAAAAAACCGATACCAACGCCCGCCAGATGGGCAGCGATTTTCGTCTCCATGTCCGGAACGAGAATCTCTTTTTGCCCCGGCAATCGCCAGGCGACGCGTTTGGTTAAGGTGCGGGCGCTGTCTTCTATATTGACTACAGGAAAGCGCCGTAACTGCGCTTCTGTTAACGGCTCTTCAACGTTCGCCAGCGGATGCTCTGCCGCCATGACAAAGCGCCATTGCACCGAACCTAAAGGATCAAGGCTAAAAGTATTTGCCAGCGCCTCGGTTCCCGTAACGCCGATAGCCAGTGAAAAACCTTCGTACAATAGTGAGTCCCAGACGCCCATATAGATTTGCCGGGAGATGTGAAACTGGGTAAAGGGGTAACGTTCGTTCAGCCACGCCAGCAATTGGGCGACGGCCTGGGAGTTGTAGAGCAGGTTGTTGATGACGATGTTTACCTGGCGTTCTACGCCATCATTCACCTGTTGCAGCTCGCTGGGCATACTTTCCAGCCAGCTCAGCCAGTCTCTGGCCTGACAAAGCAGATGCTCGCCAGCCGCTGTCAATGTCACGCTGCGAGTGGTGCGGAAAAACAGCGCCACCCCGGTATTTTCTTCCAGAAGTTTTATGCGATAACTGATGGTCGCCGTGGTTTTACATAATCGTTCTGCCGCTTTTGAAAAACTTCCTGTTTCAGCAACCGCAATGAAAGTACGCAAGGTTTCTGGATCGAACATCTTCGTGTATCCCCTTTTTAAATCAGCGAGTTGCGTGATTTTCTGTCCTTTGATTTACCTGTATTTTTACATGATAACCCTGCGTGATTTGTGGGCTAAATCTAGTTTTGGAAAAATATTCCAACTTTTGTGTTGATGTTGTTCTCTTAAGGTTTTAGATTGCCTGTTATTGAAACCAAGCTGACCGGTCGGCGGTGGTTGAACGGAATTATGTTACAAGGACAAAAAGATGAAACTTCAGGTATTACCGTTAAGTCAGGAAGCCTTCAGTGCTTATGGCGACGTAATCGAAACGCAGCAACGGGATTTTTTCCATATTAACAATGGCCTGGTGGAGCGTTATCACGATTTGGCGCTGGTTGAGATTCTTGAGCAAGACCGTACGCTTATCAGCATTAACCGCGCGCAACCGGCGAATCTGCCGCTGACCATTCATGAACTTGAGCGTCATCCGCTGGGCACTCAGGCGTTTATCCCGATGAAAGGCGAAGCGTTTGTGGTGGTCGTGGCGTTAGGCGATGAAACTCCAGATCTGTCAACGCTGCGGGCGTTTATCACCAACGGTGAGCAGGGCGTGAATTACCATCGTAATGTCTGGCATCACCCGCTTTTCGCCTGGCAGCGAGTCACTGATTTTCTGACCATCGATCGCGGCGGCAGCGACAACTGTGATGTTGAAAGTATTCCTGAACAGGAACTCTGTTTTGCGTGACGCCTGAAACCGACTTGCATAAGATAAACGAATTGTTCATTGTTTATGCTCACTTGTAGGTCGGAGTTAACGTAGGTATGACGGAAGTTAGACGGCGCGGCAGGCCAGGACAGGCGGAGCCTGTGGCACAGAAGGGCGCACAGGCGTTAGAGCGGGGAATTGCGATTCTGCAATATCTGGAAAAAAGTGGGGGAAGTTCGTCGGTTAGCGATATTTCTCTCAATCTGGATTTGCCGCTCTCCACGACCTTTCGCCTGCTGAAGGTTTTACAGGCTGCAGATTTTGTCTACCAGGACAGTCAGTTAGGCTGGTGGCATATAGGATTAGGTGTCTTTAACGTCGGAGCGGCGTACATCCATAACCGCGATGTCCTCTCCGTCGCCGGGCCGTTTATGCGCCGCCTGATGTTGCTTTCCGGCGAGACGGTCAATGTCGCGATTCGTAACGGCAATGAAGCGGTATTAATTGGTCAGTTAGAGTGTAAATCGATGGTCAGGATGTGTGCGCCGCTGGGCAGTCGTCTGCCGTTACATGCTTCCGGCGCAGGCAAGGCGCTGCTTTATCCGCTGGCGGAAGAGGAGCTGATGAGCATCATCCTGCAAACCGGTTTGCAGCAGTTTACGCCAACTACGCTTGTGGATATGCCCACCTTGCTGAAGGATCTGGAACAAGCGCGTGAACTGGGCTATACCGTAGATAAAGAAGAGCATGTTGTTGGCCTGAATTGCATAGCTTCAGCAATTTATGATGATGTGGGTAGTGTTGTTGCTGCTATCTCCATCTCCGGGCCTTCATCAAGACTGACAGAAGAGCGTTTTGTCAGTCAGGGTGAGCTGGTAAGAGACACCGCCCGCGATATCAGCACGGCGTTGGGACTGAAAGCACATCCATAGTGTCTGTCGCATCCCGCTCTGCGGAGCGGGTTTTTTTGACAAAATTTGAAAGTTGGAAAATTTTTCCAATTAATAGAGGTAGGAATAAAATGGCAAAAATGAGAGCCGTTGACGCGGCAATGTATGTGCTGGAGAAAGAAGGTATCACCACCGCCTTCGGCGTTCCGGGAGCAGCAATCAATCCTTTCTACTCAGCGATGCGTAAGCACGGCGGTATTCGTCACATTCTGGCGCGTCACGTGGAAGGTGCGTCGCACATGGCGGAAGGTTATACCCGCGCAACGGCAGGGAATATCGGCGTATGTCTGGGAACGTCGGGACCAGCAGGCACTGACATGATCACCGCGCTCTATTCCGCTTCTGCTGATTCCATTCCTATTTTGTGCATTACCGGTCAGGCTCCGCGCGCCCGTCTGCATAAAGAAGATTTCCAGGCCGTTGATATTGAAGCAATTGCTAAACCGGTCAGTAAAATGGCGGTTACAGTACGTGAAGCGGCGCTGGTGCCTCGTGTGCTGCAACAGGCATTTCACCTGATGCGTTCTGGTCGTCCGGGTCCGGTACTGGTGGATTTACCGTTCGATGTACAGGTTGCGGAAATCGAGTTTGATCCTGACATGTACGAACCGCTGCCGGTCTACAAACCTGCTGCCAGCCGTATGCAGATTGAAAAAGCCGTAGAAATGTTAATTCAGGCCGAACGTCCGGTGATTGTTGCCGGGGGCGGGGTAATCAATGCTGACGCAGCCGCGCTGTTACAACAGTTTGCCGAACTGACCAGCGTTCCGGTGATCCCAACCCTGATGGGCTGGGGCTGTATCCCGGACGATCATGAACTGATGGCCGGGATGGTGGGTCTGCAAACTGCGCATCGTTACGGTAACGCAACGCTGCTGGCGTCCGACATGGTGTTTGGTATCGGTAACCGTTTTGCTAACCGTCATACTGGTTCGGTAGAGAAATACACCGAAGGGCGCAAAATCGTCCATATCGATATTGAGCCGACGCAAATTGGCCGCGTACTGTGCCCGGATCTGGGTATTGTTTCTGATGCTAAAGCGGCACTGACGCTGCTGGTTGAAGTGGCGCAGGAGATGCAAAAAGCGGGTCGTCTGCCGTGTCGTAAAGAATGGGTCGCCGACTGCCAGCAGCGCAAACGTACTTTGCTGCGTAAAACTCACTTCGACAACGTGCCGGTGAAACCGCAGCGCGTGTATGAAGAGATGAACAAAGCCTTTGGTCGCGATGTTTGCTATGTCACTACCATCGGCCTGTCACAAATTGCTGCGGCGCAAATGCTGCATGTCTTTAAAGACCGCCACTGGATCAACTGTGGGCAGGCAGGCCCGCTGGGCTGGACCATTCCGGCGGCGCTGGGCGTGTGTGCCGCTGATCCAGAGCGCAATGTGGTGGCGATTTCCGGTGACTTCGACTTCCAGTTCCTGATTGAAGAATTAGCCGTTGGCGCACAGTTCAACATTCCGTACATCCATGTGCTGGTCAATAACGCCTATCTCGGCCTGATTCGTCAGTCGCAGCGCGCATTTGATATGGATTACTGCGTACAGCTCGCGTTTGAAAATATTAACTCCAGTGATGTGAACGGTTACGGTGTTGACCACGTGAAAGTGGCGGAAGGTTTAGGCTGTAAAGCGATTCGCGTTTTCAAACCGGAAGATATTGCTCCGGCCTTTGAACAAGCGAAAGTCTTAATGAATCAGTACCGTGTCCCGGTGGTGGTAGAAATTATGCTGGAGCGAGTAACCAATATTTCTATGGGTAGCGAACTGGATAACGTCATGGAATTTGAAGATATCGCCGATAACGCAGTGGACGCGCCGACTGAAACCTGCTTCATGCACTATGAATAAGGGAGATAAATAATGTTACGTTTCTCTGCTAATTTATCGATGTTATTTGGCGAATATGATTTTCTCACCCGTTTTGAGAAAGCCGCACAGTGTGGTTTTCGCGGCGTTGAATTTATGTTTCCTTATGACTACGACATTGAAGAATTAAAACAGGTGCTGGCGAGTAATAAACTCGAGCATACGCTGCATAATTTACCTGCGGGTGACTGGGCGGCGGGCGAGCGGGGTATTGCCTGTATTCCTGGCCGTGAAGAAGAGTTTCGTGATGGCGTAGCAGCGGCGATTCGTTATGCTCGTGCGCTGGGGAATAAAAAAATCAACTGTCTGGTCGGTAAAACGCCGGCGGGTTTCAGCAGTGAACAGATTCACGCAACGCTTGTGGAAAACCTGCGTTATGCCGCGAATATGTTGATGAAAGAAGATATTTTATTACTGATTGAACCTATCAACCATTTTGATATTCCTGGTTTCCATCTCACCGGAACTCAGCAGGCGCTGAAACTGATTGACGATGTAGGCTGCTGCAATTTGAAAATTCAGTATGACATTTATCATATGCAGCGGATGGAAGGTGAATTAACCAACACCATGACCCAATGGGCGGATAAAATTGGACATCTGCAAATTGCCGATAATCCACATCGTGGCGAACCGGGAACCGGAGAAATTAATTACGATTATCTCTTTAAGGTAATTGAAAATTCTGACTACAACGGTTGGGTTGGCTGTGAATATAAACCCAGAACCACCACGGAAGCCGGTTTAGGCTGGATGAAACCGTACCGTTAAAACGTAACGCTGTTCAGACAATGCTTTTTTAGGCCGCTACGTCGGCAGGGGATCGTGTTGTCTGCATTCAGGAATACCGATATTTAAAAGAGGTTAATTATGAAACTGGGATTTATTGGCTTAGGCATTATGGGTACTCCGATGGCCATTAATCTGGCGCGTGCCGGTCATCAACTGCATGTCACAACCATCGGTCCGGTGGCTGACGAATTACTGTCTCTCGGTGCCGTCAGTGTTGAAACTGCGCGCAAGGTAACCGAAGCGTCAGACATCATTTTTATTATGGTGCCGGATACGCCACAGGTTGAAGAAGTTCTGTTTGGTGAAAATGGTTGTACCAAAGCCTCGCTGAAGGGCAAAACCATTGTTGATATGAGCTCCATTTCACCGATTGAAACTAAACGTTTCGCCCGTCAGGTGAATGAACTGAGTGGCGATTATCTCGACGCGCCAGTCTCCGGCGGCGAAATCGGCGCCCGTGAAGGGACATTGTCAATTATGGTTGGCGGTGACGAAGCGGTATTTGAACGTGTTAAACCGCTGTTTGAACTGCTCGGTAAAAATATCACCCTCGTGGGCGGTAACGGCGACGGTCAGACCTGTAAAGTGGCAAACCAGATTATCGTGGCGCTCAATATTGAAGCGGTTTCTGAAGCCCTGCTGTTTGCTTCAAAAGCCGGTGCCGATCCGGTGCGTGTGCGCCAGGCGCTGATGGGCGGCTTTGCTTCCTCGCGCATTCTGGAAGTTCACGGTGAGCGCATGATTAAACGTACCTTTAATCCGGGCTTCAAAATCGCTCTGCACCAGAAAGATCTCAACCTGGCGCTGCAAAGTGCGAAAGCACTGGCGCTGAACCTGCCAAACACTGCGACCTGCCAGGAGTTATTTAATACCTGTGCGGCAAACGGTGGCAGCCAGTTGGATCACTCTGCGTTAGTGCAGGCGCTGGAGTTAATGGCGAATCATAAACTCGCCTGATAAAAAGGCATCGTTGCTGATGAAGCCTCGATGCCTGCAATAAAAATGGCCGATATCAAATAATTGATTCGGCCAGCAGTAAAAAAAGAAAGCAGCCAACGACGTTGCTTCAGTATTAAAAAAACTATTTTTTATTTTATTAGTTCCTCATAGCTAGATTAAAACAGCGTTATTCGATACGTGAAATTAAGAGGGATTTATGGAACATCAGAGAAAACTATTCCAGCAACGCGGATATAGCGAAGATTTATTACCGAAAACGCAAAATCAACGTACCTGGAAAACATTTAACTACTTTACCTTATGGATGGGTTCGGTTCATAACGTTCCCAATTATGTAATGGTCGGCGGCTTTTTTATTCTCGGCTTGTCTACCTTTAGTATTATGCTGGCAATTATCCTTAGCGCCTTTTTTATAGCTGCTGTAATGGTATTAAACGGTGCTGCGGGCAGTAAATACGGCGTACCTTTTGCTATGATCCTGCGAGCTTCTTATGGCGTGCGTGGCGCACTGTTTCCCGGACTATTAAGAGGCGGGATTGCCGCCATTATGTGGTTTGGTTTGCAGTGTTATGCCGGATCGCTGGCGTTTTTGATTCTGATTGGCAAAATCTGGCCGGGATTTTTAACTCTCGGTGGTGATTTCACTCTGTTAGGGCTTTCGCTGCCCGGCTTGATTACCTTCTTGCTCTTCTGGCTGGTGAACGTCGGTATCGGCTTCGGTGGCGGCAAAGTATTAAATAAATTCACCGCTATTCTTAACCCGTGCATCTATATCGTTTTCGGCGGCATGGCGATTTGGGCGATTTCGCTGGTAGGGATTGGTCCAATCCTCGACTACATCCCGAGCGGTATTCAGAAAGCAGAAAATAGCGGCTTCCTGTTCCTGGTGGTGATTAACGCGGTGGTTGCGGTATGGGCGGCACCGGCGGTGAGCGCATCCGACTTTACGCAAAACGCCCACTCTTTCCGTGAGCAGGCGCTGGGGCAAACGCTGGGTTTAGTGGTTGCTTATATCCTGTTTGCGGTCGCTGGGGTGAGTATTATTGCCGGAGCCAGTATTCATTACGGCGCGGATACCTGGAACGTGCTGGATATTGTTCAGCGTTGGGACAGCCTGTTTGCCTCGTTCTTTGCGGTACTGGTTATTCTGATGACGACAATCTCTACGAACGCCACCGGTAATATTATTCCGGCCGGTTATCAGATTGCCGCTATTGCACCGACGAAACTGACCTATAAAAACGGCGTACTGATTGCCAGTATTATCAGCCTGCTGATCTGCCCGTGGAAGTTAATGGAAAATCAGGACAGTATTTATCTGTTCCTCGATATTATAGGTGGGATGCTGGGGCCAGTAATTGGCGTGATGATGGCGCATTATTTCGTGGTCATGCGCGGGCAAATTAATCTCGATGAGCTGTACACAGCAGCAGGTGATTTTAAATATTACGATAACGGTTTTAACCTCACTGCATTCTCAGTAACTCTGGTGGCGGTTATTTTATCTCTCGGCGGTAAATTTATTCCGGTCATGGAACCGTTATCGCGTGTTTCATGGTTTGTCGGCGTTATCGTCGCCTTTGCGGCCTACGCCTTATTAAAGAAACGCACAGCAGTAGAAAAAACAGGAGAGCAAAAAGTCACAGGTTAATTAATTCCGATATTGAACATTGAGTTAAAAAACAATCTGTATTTTACAAGGAGTTTGTTATGTCTTTTGATTTAATTATTAAAAACGGCACCGTCATTTTAGAAAACGAAGCTCGCGTTGTCGATATTGCCGTTAAAGGCGGAAAAATTGCCGCTATCGGTCAGGATCTGGGCGATGCAAAAGAAGTTATGGATGCGTCTGGTCTGGTCGTTTCTCCGGGTATGGTCGATGCGCACAGCCATATTTCTGAACCGGGTCGTAGCCACTGGGAAGGTTATGAAACTGGCACTCGCGCAGCGGCAAAAGGCGGTATCACCACCATGATCGAAATGCCGCTCAACCAGTTGCCAGCAACCGTTGACCGCGCATCGATTGAACTGAAGTTCGACGCCGCTAAAGGTAAGTTGACTGTCGATGCGGCACAACTGGGTGGCCTGGTGTCTTACAACATCGACCGTCTGCACGAGCTGGATGAAGTGGGCGTTGTCGGCTTCAAATGCTTCGTTGCGACCTGTGGCGATCGTGGTATCGACAACGACTTTCGTGACGTAAACGACTGGCAGTTCTTCAAAGGCGCGCAGAAGCTGGGCGAAATGGGGCAGCCGGTGCTGGTGCACTGCGAAAACGCCCTGATCTGTGATGAGCTGGGCGAAGAAGCGAAACGTGAAGGTCGCGTAACCGCACATGACTATGTGGCTTCTTGTCCGGTATTTACCGAAGTGGAAGCGATTCGCCGCGTACTGTACCTGGCGAAAGTTGCCGGTTGCCGTCTGCACGTTTGCCACATCAGCAGCCCGGAAGGTGTTGAAGAAGTGACTCGTGCTCGTCAGGAAGGTCAGGATGTTACCTGTGAATCCTGTCCGCACTACTTTGTTCTGGATACCGATCAGTTCGAAGAAATTGGCACCCTGGCGAAGTGTTCACCGCCGATCCGCGATCTGGAAAACCAGAAAGGCATGTGGGAAAAACTGTTTAACGGTGAAATCGACTGTCTGGTTTCCGACCACTCTCCATGCCCGCCGGAAATGAAAGCTGGCAACATCATGAAAGCATGGGGCGGTATCGCCGGTCTGCAAAGCTGCATGGACGTTATGTTCGATGAAGCGGTACAGAAACGCGGTATGTCTCTGGCAATGTTCGGCAAATTAATGGCGACTAATGCGGCAGATATTTTCGGTCTGCAGCAAAAAGGTCGTATTGCCCCAGGAAAAGATGCCGACTTTGTCTTCATTCAGCCGAATAGCAGCTATGTTCTTACCAATGACGATCTGGAATATCGCCACAAAGTCAGCCCGTATGTTGGCCGTACCATTGGCGCGCGTATCACGAAAACCATCTTACGTGGTGATGTGATTTACGACATCGAGCAGGGTTTCCCTGTTGCGCCGAAAGGTCAATTTATCCTTAAACATCAGCAGTAATCTGGCCCCAGCAATGCCCGCCTTCGCGGCGGGCATTCTCCGGTTAAGGTGTGTTTATGTTCAATTTTGCAGTCAGCCGCGAAAGCCTGTTATCAGGATTTCAGTGGTTTTTCTTTATTTTTTGCAACACGGTTGTGGTTCCTCCTACGCTGCTTTCGGCTTTTCAGTTGCCGCAAAGTAGTCTGCTTACGCTCACCCAATATGCTTTTCTTGCTACTGCGCTGGCCTGCTTCGCCCAGGCGTTTTGCGGTCATCGTCGCGCTATTATGGAAGGGCCGGGCGGCCTGTGGTGGGGAACCATCCTCACTATCACTCTTGGCGAAGCATCGCGCGGAACGCCTGTCAACGATATCGCTACCAGTCTGGCGGTGGGAATTGCGCTCTCTGGCGTGCTGACGATGTTGATTGGTTTTAGCGGATTAGGTCATCGTCTGGCGCGGTTATTTACGCCGTCGGTGATGGTCTTGTTTATGTTGATGCTGGGCGCGCAGCTGACCACTATCTTTTTCAAAGGTATGCTCGGGCTGCCGTTTGGCATAGCCGACCCAAATTTTAAAATTCAGTTACCGCCGTTCGCGCTCTCGGTGGCGGTGATGTGCCTGGTACTGGGGATGATTATCTTCCTGCCGCAACGTTTTGCCCGTTATGGCCTGCTGGTCGGTACAATAACCGGCTGGTTGTTGTGGTACTTTTGCTTTCCATCCTCGCACTCGCTTTCCGGGAAATTGCACTGGCAGTGGTTTCCGCTCGGCAGTGGCGGTGCTTTGTCGCCGGGGATTATTCTGACGGCGGTGATTACCGGGCTTGTGAATATCAGTAATACCTACGGTGCGATTCGCGGTACGGATGTTTTTTATCCGCAGCAGGGCGCGGGGAATACGCGTTATCGTCGTAGCTTTGTGGCGACCGGATTTATGACGCTGATAACCGTGCCGCTGGCGGTCATACCATTCTCGCCGTTTGTTTCATCCATTGGTTTATTAACCCAGACCGGCGATTACACGCGGCGCTCGTTTATTTATGGCAGCGTTATTTGCCTGCTAGTGGCGCTGATTCCGGCGCTCACGCGACTGTTTTGTAGTATCCCTTTACCGGTGAGTAGCGCGGTCATGCTGGTTTCTTATCTACCTTTACTTTTTTCGGCGCTGGTGTTTAGCCAGCAAATAACCTTTACCGCTCGCAATATTTATCGACTCGCATTGCCGTTATTTGTTGGCATATTTTTAATGGCATTACCGCCTGTGTATCTGCAAGACCTTCCATTAACGCTTCGTCCTCTGCTCAGTAACGGCTTACTGGTCGGAATTTTACTGGCTGTTCTTATGGATAATCTTATTCCGTGGGAACGCATCAAATAATTTGTTGAAAAAAGGATTGATAATGAAAATTGTCATTGCGCCAGACTCGTTTAAAGAGAGCTTAAGTGCAGAAAAATGTTGTCAGGCAATTAAAGCCGGGTTTTCGACCCTCTTTCCCGATGCGCAATATATCTGTTTGCCGATAGCGGATGGCGGCGAAGGTACGGTGGATGCGATGGTCGCCGCGACGGGCGGCAACATCGTGACGCTTGAAGTCTGTGGGCCGATGGGCGAAAAAGTGAATGCTTTTTATGGTCTTACCGGCGACGGGAAAACGGCGGTGATTGAGATGGCGGCGGCAAGTGGCCTGATGCTGGTCGCGCCCGAACAGCGTAATCCGTTGCTGGCGTCAAGTTATGGCACCGGCGAGCTGATTCGTCATGCGCTGGATAACGGCATTCGCCATATTATTCTCGGCATTGGCGGCAGCGCAACGGTGGACGGCGGCATGGGCATGGCGCAGGCGCTCGGTGTGCGTTTCATTGATGCCGACGGTCAGGTGCTGGTGGCTAACGGCGGCAATTTAGCGCGCGTGGCAAGCATTGAGATGGATGAATGCGATCCGCGTCTGGCGAACTGCCATATTGAAGTAGCATGTGACGTCGATAACCCGCTGGTAGGGGCACGCGGCGCGGCGGCGGTGTTTGGTCCGCAAAAAGGGGCAACGCCGGAAATGGTCGAAGAGCTGGAGCAGGGGCTGCAAAATTTCGCCCGTGTTTTGCAGCAGCAAACGGAAATCAATGTCTGTCAGATGGCGGGCGGCGGCGCAGCGGGCGGTATGGGTATTGCGGCGGCGGTGTTCCTCAATGCGGATATTAAACCGGGTATTGAGATTGTACTGCGGGCGGTCAACCTGGAGCAGGCGGTGCAGGGAGCGGCACTGGTGATCACCGGGGAAGGGCGCATTGATTCACAAACGGCAGGCGGTAAAGCGCCGCTGGGCGTTGCGTCGGTGGCGAAGCAGTTTAATGTACCGGTGATTGGGATTGCTGGCGTATTGGGTGATGGCGTGGAAGTGGTGCACCAGTACGGCATTGATGCGGTGTTCAGCATTCTGCCGCGTCTGGCACCTTTAACCGAAGTGCTCGCCAGCGGTGAAACCAATCTCTTCAACAGTGCGCGAAATATTGCCTGCGCCATTAAAATAGGTCAGGGAATTAAAAACTGACTCTTACCTTTAAAGTGGATGCGGTTCATATCGCATCTTTTTTTACCTGAATTTATCGCAAAAAAAGCCACGGTATAAACCGTGGCAAAATCCAACATAGCTAAAAATAATCAGGCGAGCGGTATTACTTAAATCTCAACGTCGCGGTTGCAATCTTTCGAGTAAATATAACTGAACGCTTCACCACGTCCTACGCCATAGCCGGCCTGTAAAGAATATGCGCCCATAAAGATGTAATCGCCTTTTTTCACCGGTATCCAGTTATTATCAAGGTTATAAACGCCCTGACCGGAAAGAATATAAGCACCGTGCTCCTGAACGTGGGTTTCGATATAACCGTGGCTGGCACCTGGCGCAAAAGAGAGGATATGCATATTCATATCAAAGCCTAACTCTTTGGGCAGAAAATCCAGCAGAATAACATCGTCCATGCCTTCATAATGAATGCGTTCCAGTTCGCTGGCATTGCCAGAAACCAGCCACGGCGCATGACCTTCTACCGGAACATAGCGGCGCTTATACAAGAAGATTTGGCTGTCTTCGGCCTGGGCATTAACAAACGTCATTAAGGAGCCTGGCGGGCAATAAAGATAGCCACCTTCGCTTAAGGCAAATGTTTTCCCTTCGGCTTTGGCAATGATATTTCCAGAGATCACATACAGGAACGTTTCAATACCTTCGCCACCGAAGCCCTGTTGGTTGCCGCCGTTTTGATGCAGTGTGACCAGATAATCAACAAAAGAGGCACCCAGCTTTGGCGTGGACAGGATTGTCGCGTCACAATTTTCAAAGCCCGGAATAATATTTTTTACCAGACCGTCTGGTGTTAACAGTGCGAAATTACCGTGTTTAACAATCGCACGGTTAGCCAGTAAATCATCGCGGTAACCGGTGACGTTATTTAAATATCCCATTTATGACTCCTTATTTCTGCCAGGCAAGTTGATAAAGCATGAGTGCCAACGTTTTGACCCCTTCGGCAAGGTCGGTAATATTGGTGCGTTCCGCCGGGTTATGGCTGATCCCGTTGATGCTGGGGATAAAAATCATGCAGGTCGGTACGCGAGGCGCGAAAATTTGCGCGTCGTGCCCGGCACCACTGTGCATCACCCGATAGTTCAGTTTTTCTGTTTCACACAGTTCCGTCAGGGTGGCGACCAGCTCTTTGTTCATCGGCACCGGTTCTTCATCCATCCATAAATCGATATCAATACCAATGTCCATTTCATCGCAAATCGCCCGCATGTCGTTTTCTAACTGTTGGGTGAAATCGCGCAGCACGGCAGCGTCAGTATGGCGACAATCAATGGTGAACGTGGTTTTACCCGGCACTACGTTAACCGTATTTGGGCGCGGCTCCACCTTGCCAAAGGTCAGCACCAGCGGGTCGCCCATCTTTTTCGCTTTTTCAACCGACTGACTGCAAATGCGGCTAAACGCGTAAACCGTGTCACGACGATAACCCATCGGCGTGGTGCCTGCATGGTTTGATTCGCCGTTCAGCGTCACCGTATAGCGGCGCTGCCCGACAATCGCATTCACTACGCCAATTGACTGCCCATTACTTTCCAGCACACAGCCCTGTTCGATATGCAGTTCGACAAAGGCTTTAATATCCTGGCGCGGAGTTAGTGGGGCGTTTGACAGAGTAAATCCGCAGGCGAGCATGGCATCAAGGAAGCCGTTGCCTTTGGCATCACAGATATTCCGCACGTCGTCGGGATTCGCCAGACCAAAAATATTTTTACTGCCCCAGAAGACATACGGGAAGCGGCTGCCTTCTTCTTCCGCCATCGCCACCACCTCGACAGTACGTAGCGGCGCGCCGTATTGCGTTTTCAGCCAGTCAATTGCCAGCCACGCCGCCAGCGCGCCAAATTGCCCGTCGAGGTTACCACCGTTGACCACGGTATCGATATGCGAACCGCTCAGAACCACTTCCTGTGGATATTTGGTGCCACTCAGGCGACCGTATAAATTGCCCACTTCATCGAAACGTGTTTCCAGCCCGCTTGCTGCCATTCTTTTTTTAAATTGCTGTTGGGTTTCCAGCCATTCCGGCGAATAAAGTAAACGGGTCATCCCACCCGTAGGGTCAGCGCCAAAAGAGGAAAGCCAGGGCAGCGTTTCTTCTATGGCTTGACGGAAATGTGTAATCATAAGAAAGTCCTGTCTCAATAATTATTGCGCAAAGGGATTTTTCGTTTCGTATGACGTGTTATAAAGCGCGTCGGAAATTAAATACTGGTAAATGTCATCAACAATTTCGATGCCTTCGACGGCGGCTTTGCGTTGTTTAATATCCTGATCCTGTCCGGGATAATAAACCTGATTAAAACCGGGCGCGGGGGTAATGGCATTTAATTCGCGCATGGTCTGGCTAAGATGTTGACGGAATAATTCGCTGGAGGAGAAAAAGTTCGGATTAATAACTATATGTAATTGCCCCAAATTACGCCCGGCGTGTAAATCGTCATACATCGAACTAACCTGTCGCCCGAATGGTAAGCCGAGTAACACGCCTGAGAGGACGTCAATCATCATCATCAGGCCATACCCTTTCGGTCCGGCTGCGGGAAGCAGAGCATGTACCGCGAACGGATCGGTTGTTGATGCACCGTTTTTATCGACCGCCCAGGTATCCGGGATAGACATATTACGCGAGCGGGCGTCGAGCACTTTTCCCCATGCCTGTACGGTAGTCGCCATATCAAAGGTAAGGATCTCTTCGCCTTCTCCCGGCGCAGCAAAGGCCAGCGGGTTAGTACCGTAGTAAATTTCCGCGCCGCCAAATGGCACCACCATTGGATCGGACTGGCACAGCGAAATGCCAATCAATCCGGCGCGGGCTGCCTGCTGCACAAAATAAGAGATTGCGCCGCTGTGACCCATCCGGCTGATACCGACCACCGCAACGCCATTTTGTTGGGCGGTTTTGATGGCATGTTCCATACCCATTTTTGCGGCGACCTGCCCGGCGGCATTGTCGGCATGTAAAATTGCCGAGCACGGCCCGGTTTCCTCAAGACGAAACTCCGGTTCGCGGTTGGTGCCGCCTTTTGAGATGCGTTCCGCGTAGTATTCCACGCGCACCGCGCCATGAGAGTGGATCCCTCTGGCATCGGCGTAAACCAATACTTCAGCCACGGTTGCAGCGTGCTCTCGTTTTAACCCAGCCTGGTAGAGTTTATTCTCGATTAGCTGGTGGAGTGTTTCCCGACTGATTTTCATCTGTCTTCCTTTTTAACGACGGTGTGAAGCATGACTGCAATTAACATACAGGGAAAATATCTCGATTATGTGATCCAGACAGGCAAAAAAATATAGTTAGAATTTATTTGATAATCGTCCCTCTTTTAACCTGATTTTTAAAACAACCACGCTTATTAAAAAATAACGCGTAATAGCCTGGCGGTTATTTGAATTCTTTTGTTAATAATCCCTGTGTGATATTCATCACCTTATTTACTCGTTGTCATCGATACCGTAATCGCCACATTAACACTGCTCGTGCAATTGCCATGGGTGCAATTTTTAAGGAGTTGTTATGATCCACGCCTTTATTAAAAAAGGGTGTTTTCAGGATTCGGTCAGTTTAATGATTATTTCACGAAAACTCAGCGAATCAGAAAATGTTGATGATGTTTCCGTAATGATGGGTACGCCCGCCAATAAAGCGTTATTAGATACCACAGGTTTCTGGCATGACGATTTTAATAACGCCACGCCGAACGATATTTGCGTGGCAATTCGTAGCGAAGCGGCGGATGCGGGGATCGCGCAGGCGATTATGCAGCAGCTTGAAGAGGCGCTAAAACAACTGGCGCAGGGAACGGGCAGCAGCCAGGCGTTGACGCAGGTGCGTCGCTGGGACAGTGCCTGTCAGAAATTACCCGATGCCAATCTGGCGCTGATTTCAGTGGCTGGCGAGTACGCGGCAGAGCTGGCGAATCAGGCGCTGGATCGCAATCTCAACGTGATGATGTTCTCTGATAACGTCACGCTGGAAGATGAAATCCAACTCAAAACCCGCGCGCAGGAAAAAGGCTTGCTGGTGATGGGGCCGGACTGCGGTACGTCGATGATTGCCGACACGCCGCTGGCTTTCGCCAATGTGATGCCGGAAGGCAATATTGGTGTCATTGGCGCTTCTGGTACAGGGATTCAGGAACTGTGCTCGCAGATTGCGCTGGCAGGGGAGGGAATTACTCACGCGATTGGTCTTGGCGGGCGCGATCTCTGCCGTGAAGTGGGCGGCATCAGTGCACTGACGGCGCTGGAAATGTTAAGTGCCGACGCGAAAAGCGAAGTGCTGGCGTTTGTCTCAAAACCGCCTGCCGAAGCCGTGCGCCTGCGTATTGTTAACGCGATGAAAGCAACCGGCAAACCGACGGTGGCGCTGTTTTTAGGTTATACCCCGGCGGTTACCCGCGACGAAAATATCTGGTTTGCCTCCTCGCTGGATGAGGCCGCGCGTCTGGCTTGCCTGCTTTCACGCGTTACGGCGCGACGTAATGCGATAGCGCCTGCCAGCAGCGGATTTATTTGCGGTTTGTATACCGGCGGTACGCTGGCCGCCGAAGCGGCGGGATTACTTGCCGGGCACCTTGGCGTGGCAGCCGACGATACCCATCATCACGGCATGATGCTGGACGCTGATGGTCACCAGATCATCGACCTGGGCGATGATTTCTACACCGTCGGGCGTCCCCATCCGATGATCGACCCGACCTTACGCAACCAGTTAATTGCCGAGCTTGGCGCAAAACCACACGTGCGCGTATTGCTGCTTGATGTAGTGATTGGCTTCGGCGCGACCGCCGATCCTGCTGCCTCGCTGGTAAGCGCCTGGCAAAAAGCCTGTGCCGCGCGTTCAGACAACCAACCGCTGTACGCCATTGCCACGGTAACAGGCACTGAACGTGACCCGCAATGCCGATCGCAACAAATCGCCACGCTGGAAGATGCGGGGATTGCGGTAGTGAGTTCGCTGCCGGAAGCCACCTTGCTGGCGGCGGCACTGATTCATCCGCTTTCGCCTGCCACACAGCAACACACACCGTCATTACTGGAAAACGTCGCGGTGATTAATGCCGGATTACGCAGTTTTGCGCTGGAACTACAAGGCGCCAGCAAACCGGTCGTGCATTACCAATGGGCGCCAGTCGCTGGCGGCAATAAAAAACTGGCTCGTTTATTAGAACGTTTGCAATAAGGGGTTCCCATGTTTACATCAGTGGCGCAAGCCAATGCTGCGGTTATCGAACAAATTCGTCGCGCTCGTCCACACTGGCTGGATGTGCAACCGGCTTCTTCACTTATCAGCGAACTAAACCAGGGCAAAACGCTGCTTCACGCCGGGCCGCCAATGCGCTGGCAGGAGATGACTGGCCCCATGAAAGGGGCGTGCGTGGGCGCATGTCTGTTCGAAGGCTGGGCGAAAGATGAAGCGCAGGCGCTGGCAATACTGGAGCAGGGGGAAGTGAACTTTATTCCTTGTCACCATGTAAATGCCGTCGGGCCAATGGGCGGCATTACTTCTGCCAGTATGCCGATGCTGGTGGTCGAGAACGTGACCGACGGCAACCGGGCGTACTGCAACCTCAACGAAGGTATCGGCAAAGTGATGCGTTTTGGCGCTTACGGCGAAGATGTCCTGACTCGCCATCGCTGGATGCGCGATGTGTTAATGCCAGTATTAAGTGCGGCGCTGGGGCGCATGGAGCGCGGTATCGATCTCACCGCGATGATGGCGCAGGGCATTACGATGGGCGATGAGTTCCATCAACGCAATATTGCTTCCTCAGCATTGTTAATGCGTGCGCTGGCCCCACAAATAGCCCGACTCGATCATGATAAACAGCACATCGCCGAAGTGATGGATTTCCTCAGCGTGACCGATCAGTTCTTCCTCAACCTCGCGATGGCTTACTGCAAGGCGGCGATGGATGCTGGCGCGATGATCCGCGCGGGCAGCATCGTCACGGCAATGACCCGCAACGGCAATATGTTCGGGATTCGGGTAAGCGGGCTGGGTGAACGCTGGTTTACTGCGCCTGTAAACACTCCGCAAGGTCTGTTTTTCACCGGCTTCTCGCAGGAGCAGGCGAACCCGGATATGGGCGACAGCGCGATTACCGAAACCTTTGGTATCGGTGGTGCGGCAATGATCGCCGCCCCTGGTGTAACGCGCTTTGTCGGTGCGGGTGGTATGGAGGCTGCCAGGACAGTTTCTGAAGAGATGGCGGAAATATTCCTTGAGCGCAATATGCAATTGCAGATCCCTGGCTGGGATTTCCAGGGCGCGTGTCTGGGGCTGGATATTCGGCGCGTGGTAGAAACGGGTATTACGCCGCTTATCAATACCGGTATCGCCCATAAAGAAGCGGGGATCGGGCAGATTGGTGCAGGCACCGTGCGGGCGCCACTGGCGTGCTTTGAACAGGCGCTGGAAGCACTGGCTGAAAGCATGGGGATTGGTTGAGGAACGCGCAATGACGATCATCCATCCTCTGCTTGCCAGCCGTAGCGCACCGAATTATCGCCAGTCATGGCGGTTAGCGGGCGTCTGGCGGCGGGCGATTAATCTGATGACGGAAAGCGGCGAACTGTTAACGCTGCATCGTCAGGGTAGTGGTTTCGGTCCCGGAGGATGGGTGCTTCGCCGCGCGCAATTCGATGCGTTATGTGGCGAGTTAGGCGGCAATGAACGACCGCAGGTTGTGGCTCAAGGGATTCGCATCGGGCGTTTCACGGTTAAACAGCCACAGCGTTATTGTTTGCTGCGTATTACGCCGCCTGCGTATCCTCAACCGCTTGCGGCTGCATGGATGCAACGCGCGGAGGAAACCGGGCTTTTTGGACCACTGGCGATGGCGGTAAGCGATCCGCTGCCCGCTGAATTACGCCAGTTTCGCCACTGTTTTCAGACCGCGCTCAATGGCGTTAAGACTGACTGGCGGCACTGGCTGGGTAAAGGCCCCGGATTAACGCCGAGTCATGATGACACGTTGACGGGAATGCTACTGGCGGCCTGGTATTATGGCGCTTTAGATGCGTGCTCCGGTCGCCCGTTTTTTGCCTGTTCCAACAATCTTCAACTCGTTACCACAGCGGTGAGCGTCAGTTATTTACGTTATGCCGCGCAAGGATATTTCGCCTCGCCACTCCTGCACTTTGTTCATGCTCTGAGTTGCCCGAAACGTACCGCTGTTGCGATTGATTCGCTGTTGGCGCTGGGGCATACGTCAGGGGCAGATACGCTGCTGGGGTTCTGGCTTGGTCAACAATTATTACAAGGAAAACCATGAAAACACTGGTTGTAGCTCTTGGGGGCAACGCCTTACTCCAGCGCGGTGAGGCGCTGACGGCAGAAAATCAATATCGCAATATCGCCAGTGCTGTACCCGCGCTGGCGCGTCTGGCTCGTTCTTATCGGCTGGCGATTGTTCACGGCAACGGACCACAGGTGGGGCTGCTGGCGTTACAGAATCTGGCGTGGAAAGAAGTGGAACCGTATCCGCTGGATGTGCTGGTGGCGGAAAGTCAGGGAATGATTGGCTATATGCTGGCGCAAAGTTTGCGCGCACAGCCGCAGATGCCGCCTGTGACGACGGTGCTGACGCGCATTGAAGTTTCGCCTGATGATCCGGCGTTTTTGCAGCCAGAGAAGTTTATCGGTCCGGTTTATCAGCCAGAAGAACAAGAGTCGCTGGAAGCGGCTTACGGCTGGCAGATGAAACGCGATGGCAAATATGTGCGCCGGGTGGTGGCGTCTCCGCAACCGCGTAAAATTCTCGACAGCGAAGCCATCGAACTTTTGCTCAAAGAAGGGCATGTGGTGATTTGCAGCGGTGGCGGCGGTGTGCCTGTGACGGATGACGGGGCAGGGAGTGAAGCGGTAATTGATAAAGATCTCGCCGCTGCGTTGCTCGCCGAGCAGATTAATGCCGATGGACTGGTGATCCTGACCGATGCCGATGCGGTATATGAAAACTGGGGAACGCCGCAGCAACGTGCCATTCGCCATGCCACACCGGATGAGTTAGCGCCATTTGCCAAAGCCGATGGTTCGATGGGGCCGAAGGTGACAGCGGTGAGTGGTTATGTCAGAAGCCGTGGCAAACCCGCGTGGATTGGGGCGTTATCGCGAATTGAAGAGACGCTGGCGGGCGAGGCGGGGACCTGTATTTCGCTGTAGTCGTAGGCAGTAGACATTTGTGCCTGATGCGACGCTTGACGCGTCTTATCAGGCCTACAATGGGTGCCGGATCGGTAGGTCGGATAAGGCGTTCACGCCGCATCCGGCAAGAATATGAGCACCAGTTAACTGAACTTACTCTGCGCCCACATCACGCCGTTGGCATACTCCGGCGGCAGCAGCGGGATTAAGGCTTCCAGCGTCGCGGTCAGACGCGATGTGTCGCTGTCGGTCAAATTCAGATGCCCCACTTTACGCCCCGGACGGACTTCTTTGTCGTACCAGTGCAGGTGCACCAGCGGCAGTTTCAGCCAGTCATAATTCACATCGCTACCAATCAGGTTGATCATCACCGACGGGCTATTCACCACTGGTTGCGGTAACGGCAAATTGGTAATCGCCCGCAGATGCAGCTCAAACTGGCTGATGCTGGCACCGTTTTGTGTCCAGTGACCGCTGTTATGCACACGCGGAGCCAGTTCGTTGATCAGCAGACCTTGCGGGGTGACAAAACACTCCATCGCCATCACGCCTACATAGCCCAGCTCCTGCATAATCGCTGACAGCATCTCTTCGGCCTGCGCCTGTTGCTGCGCATTGGCCTGCGGAAAAGCGACGCTGGTGCGCAAAATACCGTCCTGATGCAGGTTATGCGTCAGCGGATAAAACACCGTGCTGCCGTCAAAGCCACGCGCGCCAACCAGCGACACTTCACCAGAGAAGTTTATGCCCTGCTCGACAATACATTCGCCGTAGCATTCAGCCGGTAACTGTTCGGTTTCATCGGCGCGTAAACGCCATTGACCGCGTCCGTCATAGCCACCAGTGCGGCGCTTAACAATCGCCAGCTCACCTGAACGATCAAACACCGCAGGCCACTCGCTGCGATCGGCAAGTAACTGCCACGGCGCAGTCGGCAGGTGGAGCTTGTCGAAAAGCTGCTTTTGCGTCAGACGGTCGGCAATAATCGGGAACACATCGCGGTTCACAAAGGCCGGATGGCGCGCCAGCTCGCGGGTTAATGCGGTTTCCGGCCAGCGTTCGATCTCAGCGGTAATCACGCTTTGTTGAAAAGGCACTGCCGCCGGTTCAGCGTCCAGCCCGACCGGCCAGACAGCAATGCCTAACGGTTCGCCTGCCTGACGCAGCATACGGCCTAACTGCCCGTTCCCGAGGACGCAAACCTGTTTCATGCCGCACCTCGCGGGTCCGGGTTTTCCAGCACTTCGTCGGTCTGGGCTTTACGCCAGTCATTCAGACGCTGGTGCAGTTCTTTATCATGAGTCGCAAGAATTTGTGCTGCCAGTAACGCCGCGTTTGCCGCGCCCGCTTTACCAATCGCCAGCGTACCCACCGGTATGCCACGCGGCATCTGTACGATGGAATAGAGGCTATCGACACCGCTCAGTGCGGCGCTCTGTACTGGTACGCCCAGCACTGGCACCAGCGTTTTGGCGGCAATCATGCCTGGCAGATGCGCTGCGCCGCCTGCGCCCGCAATAATCACCTGATAACCGCTTTCTTCGGCGCTTTCGGCGAAGCTGAACAGTTTATCGGGGGTGCGGTGAGCAGAAACCACTTCAACGTGGTGCGGGACATTCAGGATTTCGAAGATTTCGGCGGCGAACTGCATGGTAGCCCAGTCGCTTTTGGACCCCATCACGATGGCGACACGCGCCGGATTATTGCGGGAAGACATGCGTCTAAAAACTCCTGTGGTGCACAACTCTCGGCTTTAGAGGGCACAGAGAATAGCACGGAAAGAGAGCAAGGAAAACGGTTGCGTGGTTGTGAAATCAGCAAACTTGCGCGTTTTTAAAACGGAAAACGGATTAGCTCAACGTCATCCGCCGTGACTTTCACCATCGAACCTTCGGTATGCCAGGCACCTAGCACGACGCGGAAAGCAGGTTGCTGATTGGCGATGAATTCATGCACCGCCGGGCGATGCGTATGCCCGTGGATCAGCCATTGCACCTGATGGTTTTCCATCGCACTGACCACTGCGTTTTGGTTTACGTCCATGATCGCCAGCGATTTACTGCTGTTGGCTTCTTTGCTGTTCGCTCGCATTCGCGCGGCAATGCGTTTGCGTACAAACAGCGGCAGGGCGAGGAACAGTGTTTGCAGCCAGGGTTTGTGGACTTTGGCGCGAAAAGCCTGATAACCCGCGTCATCGGTGCACAGCGTGTCGCCATGCATAATCAACACCCGACGACCATAAAGTTCGAGCACCTTTTCTTCCGGCAATAACGTCATGCCGCTTTCACGGGCAAAGCGTTTGCCGAGCAGAAAATCACGGTTGCCATGAATGAAATAACAGGGAACGCCGGAATCGGATACCGCTTTGATTGCTGCCGCCATCTGGCGATGGAGTGGGTTGGGATCGTCGTCGCCAATCCATGCTTCAAACAGATCGCCAAGAATATACAGCGCGTCGGCATTGCGGGCTTCTCCGGTTAAAAAACGCAGAAAACCGGCGGTGATCGCCGGTTCTTCCACGCAGAGATGAAGATCTGCAATAAAGAGTGTCGCCACGATTACTCGCTAACGGTCACGCTTTCAATGATAACGTCTTCTTTTGGCACGTCCTGGTGCATACCGCTACGACCGGTTGCAACACCTTTGATTTTGTCTACCACGTCCATGCCTTCAACCACTTCAGCAAACACGCAGTAGCCCCAACCTTGCAGGCTTTCGCCAGAGAAGTTCAGGAAGTCGTTATCAACCACGTTGATGAAGAACTGTGCAGTTGCAGAGTGCGGAGCCTGAGTACGGGCCATTGCCAGCGTACCACGGGTATTTTTCAGACCGTTGTTGGCTTCGTTTTTGATCGGTTCTTTGGTGGCTTTTTGTTTCATGCCCGGTTCAAAACCGCCGCCCTGAATCATAAAACCGTTGATAACACGGTGGAAAATGGTGTTGTTGTAAAAACCTTCGCGGCAGTAGTCCAGGAAGTTTTTAACTGTTTCAGGTGCTTTATCGTCAAAAGTTTTGATGACAATATCGCCGTGATTGGTGTGGAAAGTAACCATTTTTGCATCCTGTTCCGTTTGATTGGTGCTTCAACCCGGTTCGGGTCATATATAGGGTGGTGTTATAGCATAACCGCACGATCGGATCATCTCGCAATGTATGCTGAATCGCGCGGGAAATATGGGTATTATACGCAACTCAATTACCCACACATGTCTAAACGGAATCTTCGATGCTAAAAATCTTCAATACTCTGACACGCCAAAAAGAGGAATTTAAGCCTATTCACGCCGGGGAAGTCGGCATGTACGTGTGTGGAATCACCGTTTACGACCTCTGTCATATCGGTCACGGGCGTACCTTTGTTGCCTTTGACGTGGTTGCACGCTACCTGCGTTTCCTCGGCTACAAGCTGAAGTATGTGCGCAACATTACCGATATCGACGATAAAATCATCAAACGCGCCAATGAAAATGGCGAAAGCTTTGTGGCGCTGGTGGATCGCATGATCGCCGAAATGCACAAAGATTTTGATGCTTTGAACATTTTGCGTCCGGATATGGAGCCGCGTGCGACGCACCATATCGCAGAAATTATTGAACTCACTGAACAACTGATCGCCAAAGGTCACGCTTATGTGGCGGACAACGGCGACGTGATGTTCGACGTACCGACCGATCCAACTTATGGCGTGCTGTCGCGTCAGGATCTCGACCAGCTGCAGGCAGGCGCGCGCGTTGACGTGGTCGACGACAAACGCAACCCGATGGACTTCGTTCTGTGGAAGATGTCTAAAGAGGGCGAACCAAGCTGGCCGTCTCCGTGGGGCGCGGGCCGTCCAGGCTGGCACATTGAGTGTTCGGCAATGAACTGCAAGCAGCTGGGTAACCACTTTGATATCCACGGCGGCGGTTCTGACCTGATGTTCCCGCACCACGAGAACGAAATCGCTCAGTCCACCTGTGCGCATGATGGTCAGTATGTAAACTACTGGATGCACTCCGGCATGGTGATGGTTGACCGCGAGAAGATGTCGAAATCGCTGGGGAACTTCTTTACCGTGCGCGATGTGCTGAAATACTACGACGCGGAAACCGTGCGTTACTTCTTAATGTCCGGTCACTATCGCAGCCAGTTGAACTACAGCGAAGAGAACCTGAAGCAGGCGCGTGCGGCGCTGGAGCGTCTCTACACCGCTCTGCGTGGCACAGACAAAACTGTTGCACCTGCCGGTGGCGAAGCGTTTGAAGCGCGCTTTATTGAGGCTATGGACGACGATTTCAACACCCCGGAAGCCTATTCCGTGCTGTTTGATATGGCGCGTGAAGTGAACCGCCTGAAAGCAGAAGATATGGCAGCGGCGAACGCAATGGCGTCTCACCTGCGTAAACTTTCTGCTGTGCTGGGTCTGCTGGAGCAAGAACCAGAAGCGTTCCTGCAAAGCGGCGCGCAGGCAGACGATAGCGAAGTGGCTGAGATTGAAGCGTTAATTCAACAGCGTCTGGATGCTCGTAAAGCGAAAGACTGGGCGGCGGCAGATGCGGCGCGTGACCGTCTTAACGAGATGGGGATCGTGCTGGAAGATGGCCCGCAAGGGACCACCTGGCGTCGTAAGTAATTCCCTCACTCTTATCCTCTCCCGCAAGGGAGAGGATACGTTCAGCGCAATTTACGCCTGCTCCACCATAACATTCCCATTAGCACCATTCCCGGCAACCACACCCACATCAATTCAGAAATAATCACCTGATGCCCGTACGGCGTGGTGTAACGAGACAATGCAAACGGCGCGACTTTTATCACCTGCCAGGGAGCGAAAAAGCGTTCATCTGACCACGGCCACAGCCAGCCAACGCCTTTACCGCCAGTGGTTACCGAATCCAGCAAGCTGTGCGATAGCAACGAGACGGTTAAAAACAGCCAGCAGCGAATCAGCCCAGCCTTAAACCATCGACGCCCCATAAGTGCGCATAGCAATGGAACAACAAACGCAAACACCAGCGAATGGGTAAACCCGCGATGACCAAAAACATTGCCGTAAGCAACGCCAAATTTAAACGACAAGACGTCGGCATCTGGCAGCATCGCCAGGACGATTCCGGCAAATAACAGACGCGGTGGGATGATTTTCGACCCCAACCCTAAACCAATACAAAGGGGAACGGCGGCGTGAGTAATAACGGTTGGCATGATGATCGCTTCGGCAAAATATCGACGCTATCAGCATGGATGAAAGCGACGAAGAGGGCAAAGGTCTGAAAAGAGAATCGGCCTGCATACGTGCAGGCCGAAGTGGGATCAGGCAACAACCTGTACGCTGTGGCCTGCAAAACTCACTGTCTGACCGGCGACGATTTTGCAACGTTTGCGCGTTTCAACCGCGCCGTCGACTTTCACCTGACCTTCGGCGATCACGATTTTCGCCTGCGCGCCGCTTTCGCTCCAGCCTTCCAGTTTCAGCAAGTCGCACAGCTCAACGTGCGGATGTTTACCTAAAGAAAATGTCGCCATGTTACTCACCCTGTGGATCATGATATTCAACGCACGCCTGGAGCGTGTTTTCTATCAGCGTGGCAACCGTCATCGGGCCAACGCCGCCGGGAACGGGCGTAATGTAAGAAGCGCGCTTAGCCGCTTCTTCAAACACTACGTCGCCCACAACTTTGCCATTTTCCAGACGGTTGATGCCGACATCAATCACAATTGCGCCTTCTTTGATCCAGTCACCTGGAATAAAGCCCGGCTTGCCGACGGCAACGATCAACAGATCGGCATTTTCTACGTGATGACGCAGATTTTTGGTGAAGCGGTGAGTCACAGTGGTGGTGCAACCTGCCAGCAGCAGTTCCATGCTCATCGGGCGGCCGACGATATTTGATGCGCCAATCACCACGGCGTTGAGGCCGAAGGTATCAATGTTGTAACGCTCAAGCAGCGTGACGATACCGCGCGGAGTGCAAGGACGCAGACGCGGCGCGCGCTGGCACAGACGACCGACGTTGTAAGGATGGAAACCGTCTACGTCTTTGTCCGGGTGAATACGTTCCAGCACTTTGATGTAGTCAATTCCCGCCGGAAGCGGCAACTGCACCAGAATGCCGTCAATGGTGTTGTCGGCGTTCAGTGCATCGATAAGCTCAAGCAGCTCTGCTTCGCTGGTGGTTTCCGGGAGGTCATAGGAGCGGGAGACGAACCCGACTTCTTCACAAGCCTTGCGTTTGCTTGCGACATAAATTTGCGATGCAGGGTTGCTACCCACCAGCACAACGGCCAGTCCTGGCGCTCGCAGTCCGGCCGCAACGCGCGCCTGAACTTTTTGAGCAACTTCAGAGCGCACCTGCTGCGCAATCGTTTTACCGTCAATAATCTTTGCTGCCATCAGAGAGAGGATTCCATCTGTTACGTAGGTCGAAGGGGATGCGTCTATTTTGTCAGAAGCGTGGCGCGCTGTCAGTTTTCGTTTTCTGAAAAGTGAAACCTTCTGTACCTGGCGATAATGATAACCGTCGTTGGTTTGCCGCCGTAGTGAGGTAAATCAGATGCGGTCGTACACTTGTTCAGCAACCGGTTCAAAAGCCATTGACTCAGCAAGGGTTGACCGTATAATTCACGCGATTACACACACATTGTGTTATCAATGCGCCCTTAGCTCAGTTGGATAGAGCAACGACCTTCTAAGTCGTGGGCCGCAGGTTCGAATCCTGCAGGGCGCGCCATTAAAATTCAATTAGTTACGCCTTCTTTACCTCCTCCATAATTTCACAGTGGGACATATCTGGGACATCATCACCAAAGATGTCGTCTGTTTTCCTCGCGTGCTTTGTTAAATGATTAGGCGCAAGGTGAACATATCTACGCACCATTTCTATGGATTCCCATCCGCCCATTTCCTGAAGTATTGATGAAGAACATCAATGAATGCACCAGAATGAATCCGGTGAGTTAAGTTCAAACTGTAGTACAATTCTCTTCGGTATTAACAGGAAAGAATATGCTATGAACCCTTATATTTATCTTGGTGGCGCAATACTTGCAGAAGTCATTGGTACAACCTTAATGAAGTTTTCAGAGGGTTTTACACGGTTATGGCCCTCTGTTGGTACAATTATTTGTTACTGTGCATCATTCTGGTTATTAGCTCAGACGCTGGCTTATATTCCTACAGGGATTGCTTATGCTATCTGGTCAGGAGTCGGTATCGTCCTGATTAGTTTACTTTCCTGGGGATTTTTCGGCCAACGGTTGGACCTGCCAGCCATTATAGGCATGATGTTGATTTGTGCCGGAGTGTTGGTAATTAACTTATTGTCACGAAGCGCACCACATTGAAAATAATTTCTTTTGAATCGAGTGAAATATGGCAGCCCGTATGTTTATACGGGCTGCTTTTTTATACTGCGGGTAATTTTTTTTTGGCAAGTGAGCAGGGGGTTACCACATTTGCGTTTTGAACAGTAGCAATAAAGTTTTCGGTGAGAAATGCCGCCAGCATTTTGTGATGAAACGGGTATTGGCGAGGATATTTGGTATCGAGAATCAATAGCTTATAGAAAAATAAAAATGAAATCTTAAGTTTGTTTATTTTTAAACCTTTATACACATCGCTGATAAAATAATAACCACCCGTTGAACGGGTGGTTTCGCGTAAGTTAAATTTTATAATTTCAGTGAATGTTTACGCTACAATAATCCAAATGATAGTGGACAAAAAGCACAATCAGTTGATGGATTCACCGTAGGATGCAACTGCCTGAGCGTCCAATTCCGCGCTCAATATCTGTCTGAGTCCATCATTTCTCAGCCAATAATAAGTATTATTTTCTTTATTAAAAGCGTAAATTCTACAAATACCTTCATACTCATTATCTGTGTTCCATCCACTATTAGCTACATTGCCCCATTCCTGGTAAAGTCCTGCGTTAACTTCTCGCGTGATAATATGACCTAAATTATGATCATTATAATCGTAACTATCGATATCCCACGCTTCAGGAAATTCTCCGTTCATGCTTTCAACCCACGGTAAAATCTTTTTAACTGAATCATAAGTTTCAATACTGTATTTAAAAAAACGCTTCACGATAAAAATATAAATACCGGCAGATTTATTCGTTGATTTATCAGTGGCGAAAATAACAAAAATCTTCCCAACGCACTTTTCGTCAACGCCAGGAAAAGTTACTGTGCCATCCTGACTCACCGCCAGAACATTATTGTCTGCATCAGTGCTACAGCTCCATTTTACTTTATCATTATTAACCGGGTCATTATCAATGACCATCTTGAAGGTGGCGCCTGGAAATAAACTGTTAGGAAAACAGTAACCACTCTCCATATCATTTTTAATATCATAGATATGGTTATCAACTAAAACGCCTGTAATTTTACTCATCATTAACTCTTTTTGTTTATTAAATAAAAGGGTTTATTCCTGTATAAAGGAATATATTGATGTTAATGCATTCAATGAATAATTGTTCTTATTTACAGGTTATGTAGTGACATAAATATGAATATATAATGACTCTGAGTAGTGGCTATACCGGTTATTTGTGTCACAGCTATCTTCTTATTGGCTATGCAGGTCGTAGTGGGGCAAAACCGAGACGCATAAAATGCGTTGAAAACAGAGAACCTGCTAAACAATTAATACAGACAGGATGCTGACCAGGAAAGTGAAAAGGAAGGGAGCAAGCAAACTTGCTCCCTTAAACAATTAATACTCGAGGATGCCACGCGCGACGGGCAAATAGCGCAGGGAGAAATAGAGCATGTCTTTGCCGCAGGCGGAGCGTTTTGCTAATAGCGAGGCGATCTCCGCATCCGGTTTTGGTTTAGCTTCAAACGTTTTACCTTTGCCCGCGACAAACAATTCATAAACAATGCCGCTGGCGGGTGAGGCAATCTGGCAATCTGCACTGGCTTGCAGATAACGTTCGCGCTGCCCGGCGGTGAGTTTATCCACGCCGCTGCCATCCTGTACCCAGACATTAACGCCGGTTGCTTTAACTTGTTCCAGCAGTTGCCGATAGCCATCGGGCGACATATTTCCGGCGAAGAAACTACTGATATAAACCGGTTTTGCCGAAACATCACTAAGCAGTCGCTGAGTATTATTTAACCATTTCAGCAATGGCTGACGGGCGGCTTCGCTGCGCCAGTTCAGATCGTCAATTTCCGCACTGATGTACCAGCCATCCGGCGTTACGCCCGGTGCGGCGCTCCATAATCTGGCTTGCTGGAGATCGGCCGCCAGCAGGCGATTAAGATAGCTTTCCAGCGCCGCAGATGACTGCTTCTGATGCATAAAAAATTCCGGATCGGCATTCAGGCCAACAATCAGCTTCAGGCCAGCGTGCTGCGCTGCCGCTGCTCGTCTGAACAATAATGCACGCTCTTCTGGCTGGGTGAATGCATCGCCGTAACGGGTCCATTGCAAAACCAGAGTATCGAAGCCCTGCAAACGTAGCTGGCTCATCAGCCCCTGCCATTGGGCGTCGGTGACCTGACTGTCACGATTTTGCGGTTGCCAGATGATACCTTTCATCGCAAAGGAAAAAGGGCTGACCAGCAGCAGTGTCAGCATTACGAAAATTAACTTACGCATTTACCAGTGCACTCCAATGGTGAGAAACGCGTTGTTGCGCTCCCCGCTACGTTGATTAATCGCCTTAAAGGTATGCTGATATTCGACTCCGAGACTGACTTTGTGCGGCCAGGCATCATAGTGCGTCTCGCCGGTCCAGATATTCCAGCGCACGCCGACACCGCCAAGCTGTGCGCCCTGAGTGCCTTTATCACGATAGCCGTTGTCCTGAACGTGAGCGTAAGGCTCAATGGTTTGTCCGTTCGCCACCTTCTGATGCCAGCTCACGCGATAATCTGCCGTCCACGCCTGAATATCCTGGCGGACATATTGCGCCGCATCGAGATACAGGTTTTGGGCAAACCAGCCTGAACCGTTCGGGTGCCACTCGTCGCTGTATTTGCCGCCGTTAAAGAACGAGGCACTGGCGCGCAGCATGGTATCGGAGGCGCCATTTTGCCCGTTCAGCGGCAACTGCTGTTCAACGGCGAGGAAAAAGATTTGGTCGCGCAGGGGCTTCCAGCGCAGGCCGGTGCCGGACATCGGATTTTTCACCGGCATTGCTACACCGTTTTCTCCGGTATCGGCAAACACACGGCTGTAAACCGAAAGCAGGTCGCCTTCCAGCAGCATATTGCGCCCGATGCGGTATTCTGCTTCCAGTTGCCCGTAGCTACGATAGCTTTTCCCTGGCGCAGCGCCGCCAACATTGTTGTTAGCGGTACTCATCGCCCCGGAACGCAAGCCGATGGAGGAATCGAAGCTGAACGTCCAGCGGCGACCAACGTCTTCATGCAGACGGCGGAAATTGAAGCGTTGCTGATTTTGCTCTGGCGTAAGTGGGGTTATCAGCGCCTGGTTATCAATATCATCAATTACTCGCCGGGCGTACTGTTGTGTTGCGGGCATATCATCCAGACGCTGGTTCACGTAGGCCAGTTGTCGGATCAGTGCCGGATCGTCCGGCAATCCTTTATGTGCCTGTTCCAGCATTTCCCGCGACTGTGCGATATCACCGCTATCCCACAAGGCGTAACCGAGCGCCGCCTGGGTGTTGCTGTTATTGGGTTCCAGTTCCAGAGCGGCGCGCAAATCGCTCACCGCCGCTGAGACATTATGACGTTGGCGATAAATCGTCGCCCGCGCAACGTAAGCGTTAACAGAAGGTGCAATGTTAATTGAGCGTGTGAGATCGTTCAGTGCGAGTTCCGGTTGACCGGGAATATAACGTTGCGCATGTAGCCACCAGTACAGCGCATTGTTTCCCAGCCCGCGTTGTTCTGCTTGTTGCAGCCAGCGATCGCGAGCCGCGCCATTTCCTGCCGCCTGAGCGGTATTGGCGGCAGCAAGTAGATCTTCATTGCTCATGTCGTGAAGGCTGATTTTCTGCCAGGCCGCCAGTGCGGTGGCGTAGTCCTCAACCTGATACGCCTGATAGGCCACCGCGCGATGTTGCCAGGCATTCGGTTGCCGTTGTTCTGCCTGGAGCCAGGCATACAACGCCACGCCGGGTAGTGTGTCCCGATAACACTTCGCCAGACGGTTCCAGGCCGCAGCATCGTAGGAAGGCGACATATCACCCAGCAAGCGGACTATCGCCGGGCAATTATCTGCAATCCCCGGTAACTGGCTTTGCCACTGACGCTGCTCCGCCAGCGGCAAGGGTTTCGATAAAATCGCCACTTTTGCCGGGGTCGCCAGGTAAGGATGCTTTTCCAACAGCGAAGCCAGTCGCGCCATTAAAGTATGACTGACGGTTGTATCTCCCTGGAAAGGATAGCGTTGCAGCAATAAATCGGCTGCTTCGCGTGACTGCTCGTTCTGCATCAGTTGCCAGGTCAGTTGATCCAGGCGGGTAAGATTTGCCGGTTCTTGCTGATACAGCAACCGCGCCAGACGCAGAGCTTCAGCCTTGTTACGGGTCGCAACGCTGACGGCATAACGCTCCTCAAGCATTTCATTGGCGGGGAGGGTGGCGAGCAGTTTTTGCGCTGCGTCGTACTGACCTTCTTTTAACAGCACCGGTAGCGTCGCGCCAACAACATACTGGCGGTTATCGGCAAACTGTACCGTATAATTCGCCAACGCTTGCACCGGGTTGTCACTGTATTTTGATAACAGATAGAGCCAGCTTTTCTCTTGTAAGTCGGTTGTAAACAGCGGCTTATTTTCAGCGAGATAACGCTGGAGACGTGCTTTTTCGCCACGATAAGCCAGAGCGGTCGCGTAAGTAATATACGACTGTGGATCGGTGAAGATCCCCACTGATTGCAGCGCCAGGATCCGATCATCCAGCTGCCCGGCAAGAAGCACATCAAACCACTGGCGGCGCTCTGCCGCGCTTAATCTATTCTGCTGGCGTGCTTCATTGTATAGCGTATCTGCCTGGGACCATTGTTTCAGGTAGATTGCCCGTTGCAGCAGATCGGTACGCAACGTTTTTCCTTCCGGCGATGCGGCAAACGTTGCATCGTTCAGTTGCGCTCTGGCGACAGGTAACTGTGCCAGTCGCAGGGCATTCTGCCCGACTTCACTGCGACAACGCAGGGTCGGCACAGCATCGCACGCCTTTTGCTGAGCCAGCAGTTCTTCAACGGTATTAACGGTTTTGACTTCTACTGGAATTGCCGCGAGATTGCGTTCAAGGCGGGCATCGCCAGGATGACGTTTCAGTTGATCCTCAAGCAACAGCCGCGCGCGATCATCATGACCAAAATGGCGATAGGCTTCTGCCAGATATAACGTCAACGGAATATTATCCGGCACCTGCTGATGAATATATTCAAATTCGCGGATGGCGGTTTTTTCGTCGTTATTTTTCTGTGCCTTCAGCGCCTTATCGAGACGGGGATAAATAACAAAATGGCGATAGTCGCTCAGCCCCAGCTCTTCTGCGCTGGTGCCGATATTGTCTGCGAGTGCGCTGGTACTCAATAAAGACGTCAGCAGTAAACCAGACCATCCGATGACGCGATTAAGGTTATTTTCCTTCATTTTCGGACTCCAGCTCCGCAACCTGTTCTGTGGTTAAACCTGCTTTGAGTAATAATGATTGCATCGAAACTTGTAATTCGCGTTGAATTGTCAGGACGCGATCCAGCGTTTCCTGGCTAATAACGCCTTCGGTGACCAAAAATTTACCGAGCGGCAGTGAGCTGCGTTCATGGCGCAATAACAACACGTTAATTGCAGAACGATTAATATGGCCGAGCGTGGTCAGTATTTCGGCGAACAGGAACTGATGCGGCACATATTGCTGCCAGATGTCGCTGGCCTGCTGTTCAGTGAGCCATTGCTGCTGAACCGCATTGTGCAACATTGCTCGTGGGTCATAACCGCGACGACGCGCATACCAGTGACGTAAACCGGTGACGATTTGCCCGCGCAGAACAATGACGTAACGCACCTTGCGTCCGACCTTACGTGTCAGAGCCGCCAGTGAAACCGGATCGATACCATCTTCGCTGCCGACAATTAACTCATCATTTTCCAGACGTAGCGGCAGCACCGCATAATGTAGCGCCACGGACGCAGGCATTTCGGCAATCAGCGAGGAAGGGATCTGCCAGGCATCGATCGATTCCCACGCCACACCGTTTTGCTCCGCCAGTGCCTGCGCCAGTTGCTCGGCGCTAATCAATCCCTGCATCAGCATCGAACCGCCGAGGCGTAGACCTTCGACACGATTACGCAGTGCTGTATCGAGTTGTTCTTCAGTGATGACCTGATTTTCCAGCAGAATTTGACCTAACGGGCGCAACGAGCGGGTATCGCCTGTGACGCTGGGGAAGTCATGCGTTGTTTTATCCCACGCGACGCGACGTGGATCGCCGTGTTGAAGTACCTGTTTTAACGCGCGCCAGTTGGCCATGAAGTTAATCAGGTTGCCCCAGAAAAGACGCAGGACAGATAGTAGCCCCTGCGTCAGGCCGTAGTAGCCGGTGACAAAAATCACCCGTTGCACAATGCGGTTGATCATCAAGCCAAAGTTTAGCCACAGCAGGGTCATCAACCATGCGCTGCCGCTGAAAATAGAAAGAAAATGCCAGGCGTCGGAGCACAAACTTTCATACGCCATCAACAGCAGAAGCTGGAGCATCACCAGCATCGCGAGGAAGCTGACAAAGTTACTGATTGCCCCTTTGCGGTCGCGCCAGAGAAAGTAGTTCAGCGTCAGACTGGAGGTCCATTTGTGGGTTTTAAAGCCCTGGAAAACAATGCCGATGATCCAGCGAGATTTTTGTCGAACCGCAGTTGAAAATGTGTCGGGGAAATATTCGCGCACGCAGATCATGTTTGACGTCCGCGCGTGCTGTAAAAATTTACGCTGTTCGCGCTCTTTGGCTTCGTCCACCACCGGAAAACGGACAAAAATTTCCGTCATACCTTTCTCTTTCAGGCGGAAACCAATGTCGTAATCTTCAGTAAGACTCTGCACGTCGAAAGCAATGCCGTCACCGTCAGCTAACAGTGCGGTCACGGCGCGGCGGCTGAAACAGGTGCCGACGCCTGCGCTGGGCACTTGTCCGGCGAGGGCTTCACGCACCGGAACATCTTTGCCATGCAGTTCTGAAAACTCATCAATATAGGTCATGCTGGTGAAGTGCGTCCATTCGCGTTCGAACGGATACACCGGGATCTGAATCAGGTCTTTACGCTCGACCAGATAGTTGAACAGACGCAATTCCATCGGTGAAATCACGTCTTCGGCATCATGCAGAATAAAACCAGCAAAAGCGAAATTGGCGCTACGCTCAAACTGGGTGATGGCGTCCAGCACATTGTTCAGACAGTCGGCTTTACTGGTGGGGCCAGGACGCGCACAGACCACCTTGTGCACATTCGGAAAGCGAGCGCACACTTCGTCAACATCACGCTGAGTATCGGGGTCGTTGGGGTAAGTGCCGACAAAGATATGATAGTTTTCGTAGTCGAGCGTGGTTGCCGCCAGCTCGGCCATATTGCCGATGACGCCAGTTTCATTCCACGCCGGAACCATAATCGCTAAGGGTTTTTCATCCGGCTTATACAGTTCGCGGTAACTCATTCGCGGGTAGCGGCGATAAACACTCAACTTGCGCTTAATGCGGCGTACCCAGTAGACGACATCAATAAAAAAATCGTCCAGCCCGCTGATGAACATTATGACCGCTAACGTTATCGCGATTACTTTTAAGCCGTAGAGCCAGGTAGCAAAAACATCAAGAAGCCAGTCCACACAAAAACCTTACATTAATTCTGGTTATGTTTAGGGTGGCGTATATTAAGGTTTTTTATGGATTGTGACAGCTTTTTACCATTAATAGGTAGGATTATTGCGGCACGTTATTTTTACACTGGTTATAAAAGTTGCCGATTGCTGAATGATTAAGCGGGTAATGTGATAATAAACCTTGTCCCCCGCGCATCTGACGTTACCGCAACCGTGCCTTTATGCGCGACAACAATTGATTTCACTATCGCCAGACCAATGCCGCTACCTTCGCCTTTTCGCTGGCGGGAAGGGTCAACGCGGTAGAAACGGTCAAACAATCGCGGTAAGTGTTCGGGCGCAATGGGCGTACCGGGGTTTTCGACGGAAACTTGCACCTGGTTATCGACCTTCTGGCAGCGTACTACAATTGTCTCTCCGGGCGGCGTATAACGCAGGGCGTTAGAAAGCAGGTTACTTAACGCCCGACGCAGCATCAGCGGATCGCCCGCAACCTGACACTCGTCGCCAACAAACCGGAGCTCCACGCCGCGATCTTCCGCTAACGCCTCGAAAAAATCGAATACCTTACTGACTTCATCCGCCAGGTTGAGCATTTTCTTTTCGGGAATTAACTGGTTGTTATCGGCCTGGGCGAGAAACAGCATATCGCTGACCATTTTCGCCATTCGCGTCAGCTCTTCGAGATTAGAGTAGAGCACATCTTCCAGCTCCTTCTGGCTGCGCGACTGGCTGAGGGCGATTTCCGTTTGCGTTACCAGATTCGTAATGGGTGTGCGAATTTCATGGGCGATATCCGCTGAGAAATTGGACTGGCGGGTAAAGACATCCTCAATACGCTCGATCATATGGTTGAACGACAATACCAGCTGCTCCAGCTCAATGGGCACGGTCTGCGGATCGAGGCGAACGTCGAGATCTTTCGAGGTAATGTTCTGGATTTGACGGCTGACGCTGCGGATCGGCGCGTGACCTTTATGCACCGCCAACAGCACGATAAAGACGATCAGGATGCTGATGATCGATGCGGTCATAATAAGTTTATTCATCAAGTCATTAATGTAATGAAGATGAAAATCGATCGATAGCGCGATATAGAGCGTATAACTCGGTTTGCCGTCCACCAGTGGACCAACCGGCAAGCTAATCATCCGCCAGTTGCTGTGTTCCATATGCCCGTGACCGTGGCCTGGCATCATAATCGTCGGGCCGGAAAGGAGATACACTTCGCCATTCCGGGCGTCTTTATCGGGTATGGCGTCACGCGCAAACTCGCGGATATCGGGCGCGCCGGGGGAGTGATACACCGTTTTACCGTGGCTATCTGCCAGAGAAATCAATACGTTGGAATAACCACTGACAATGTCTTCCAGCGTCATTAAGCGTCGGGCTTGCGTCTCTTCAGGATGATTAAGAACGCGCTTGAGCGTGGTGCTAATCTGTTTTAAATCATTAATATCCTGCTCGGCAAAATGCACCTTTACCGAGTGGATCATGATCCATGCGAAGGCGAAAAACGCCGCGATAGTAGCAAGGCTGATAAAAAAGGTCAGGCGGGTTGCCAGCGAAAACGGGCGCTGAAACGGCTTACTGGCCATCCGGCACCTCAAGCATATAGCCCACGCCACGCACGGTCTGAATCAGCTTCGGCTCAAAGTCGTTGTCGATTTTGCCGCGTAGTCGCTTCACCGCCACATCAATAGCGTTGGTGTCGCTGTCAAAATTCATGTCCCACACCTGTGAGGCAATAAGCGAGCGGGGCAGCACTTCGCCCTGATGGCGGAGAAAAAATTCCAGCAGAGTAAACTCTTTACTGGTCAGAGTGATACGCGTACCGCTGCGGGTGACTTTGCGGCTGACGAGATCGACCATCAAATCGGCAACCTGAAACTGACTTTCGATAATCACCGCCGCTCCGCGCCGCAGTAAGGTGCGCACCCGCGCCAGCAGTTCAGCAAAAGCGAACGGCTTCACCAGGTAGTCATCCGCTCCCAGCTCCAGCCCCTTGACACGATGTTCAATCGTACCCAGCGCGCTGAGCAGCAGAATCGGCATCCCTTTATTGGCGGAACGCAACATGCGCACGATATCCCAGCCATTCACGTCCGGCAGCATAATATCGAGGATTATCAGGTCGTAATCACCGGTCATCGCCAGATGGTAGCCATTCAGCCCGTTGTCGGCTAAATCGACCACAAAACCGGCTTCGGTTAACCCTTTGGTTAAGTATTCGCCAGTTTTCTTTTCATCTTCGACAATCAACAGTTTCATATTTCCTCCGCATGTTGCCCGGGCAATTCTAGAGGAGCGGGATCAGATGGCAATCGCTTATTGGCAAAATGACAATTTTGTCATTTTCCTGTCACCGGAAAATCAGAGCCTGGAGGGTAAAGTTGGCGGCATAAAATCACCAGAAATTATGCGCCTATGTCTCCTTGTAAACTTCTGACACTTTGTGTAGCCCTTGCGCTAACCGGTTGTTCACTGGCGCCGGATTATCAGCGTCCGGCAATGCCCGTGCCGCAGCAGTTCTCGCTCAGCCAGAACGAACTGGTTAACGCGGCGGATAGCTACCAGAACGCGGGCTGGCGCACCTTTTTTGTTGATAATCAACTGAAGACGTTGATTAGCGAGGCGCTGGTGAATAACCGGGATTTGCGAATGGCGACCCTGAAAGTGCAGGAGGCGCGGGCGCAATATCGTCTGACCGATGCCGACCGTTACCCGCAACTCAATGGCGATGGCAGCGGCAGCTGGAGCGGCAATCTTAAAGGCGATTCAGCCACGACGCGGGAGTTTTCGACTGGCCTTAACGCCAGCTTTGACCTCGATTTTTTCGGTCGCTTAAAGAATATGAGCGAAGCCGAGCGACAAAATTATTTAGCCACTGAGGAAGCTCAGCGCGCGGTGCATATTCTGCTGGTTTCTAATGTCGCGCAAAGCTATTTCAATCAGCAACTGGCTTATGCGCAATTACAAATAGCCGAAGAAACGCTGCGTAATTATCAGCAGTCATATGCGTTTGTCGAAAAACAACTGTTAACCGGCAGCAGCAATGTTCTGGCGCTGGAACAGGCTCGCGGGGTGATTGAAAGTACCCGCAGCGATATCGCTAAACGTCAGGGGGAACTGGCGCAGGCGAATAATGCATTGCAACTGTTACTGGGAAGCTACGGCAAGTTGCCGCAAGCGCAGACAGCGGGTAGCGACAGCCTGCAAAGCGTTAAATTACCGGTGGGCTTGTCGTCGCAAATCTTATTGCAGCGCCCGGATATTATGGAAGCTGAACATGCGTTAATGGCGGCTAATGCCAATATTGGCGCCGCACGCGCGGCATTTTTTCCGTCTATAAGTCTTACCAGCGCAATATCGACCGCCAGCAGCGATCTCTCATCATTATTTAACGCCAGCAGCGGAATGTGGAATTTTATTCCCAAAATTGAGATCCCCATTTTTAATGCCGGGCGTAACCAGGCCAATCTGGATATCGCTGAAATTCGCCAGCAGCAGTCGGTGGTGAATTATGAACAGAAAATCCAGAACGCCTTTAAAGAAGTGGCAGATGCGCTGGCATTACGCCAAAGTCTGAACGATCAAATCAGCGCCCAGCAGCGTTATCTGGCGTCGCTACAAATTACCCTGCAACGGGCGCGGGCATTATATCAGCACGGCGCGGTTAGTTATCTGGAAGTGCTGGATGCCGAACGTTCTTTATTTGCAACCCGACAAACTTTACTTGACCTGAATTATGCCCGCCAGGTTAACGAGGTTTCCTTATATACCGCCTTAGGCGGCGGTTGGCAGCAATAATTTTTAACTCCAGGAGAGAATAAATGAAAAAAGCACTGCAAGTCGCAATGTTCAGTCTGTTTACTGTTATTGGTTTTAATGCCCAGGCTAACGAACATCATCATGAAACTATGAGTGAAGCACAACCGCAGGTGATTAGCGCCACCGGTGTGGTAAAAGGCGTTGATCTGGAAAGCAAAAAAATCACCATCCATCACGATCCGATTGCCGCAGTCAACTGGCCGGAGATGACAATGCGTTTTACCATCACCCCGCAGACGAAAATGAGCGAAATAAAAACCGGCGACAAAGTGGCGTTTAATTTTGTCCAGCAGGGCAACCTTTCTTTATTACAGGATATTAAAGTCAGCCAGTAACCCAGGTTTAATTCAATGAAAAAAATCGCGCTTATTATCGGCAGCATGATCGCGGGCGGTATTATTTCTGCGGCAGGTTTTACCTGGTTTGCAAAGGCGGAACCGCCAGTGGAAAAAACGCCAACCGCAGAACGTAAAATCTTATTCTGGTACGACCCGATGTATCCCAATACGCGGTTCGATAAACCAGGTAAATCGCCGTTTATGGATATGGATCTGGTGCCGAAATATGCCGATGAAGAGAGTTCTGCGTCTGGTGTGCGCATTGACCCGACCCAGACGCAGAACCTTGGGGTGAAAACGGCTACCGTCACGCGCGGGCCGCTGACTTTTGCCCAGAGTTTCCCGGCGAATGTCAGCTACAACGAGTATCAGTATGCCATTGTGCAGGCTCGCGCCGCCGGGTTTATCGACAAGGTGTATCCGCTTACCGTGGGTGATAAAGTGAAAAAAGGCGCGCCGCTTCTCGACCTGACCATTCCCGACTGGGTGGAAGCGCAGAGTGAGTATTTACTGCTGCGCGAAACCGGCGGCACGGCGACCCAGACCGAAGGTATTCTTGAACGCCTGCGACTGGCGGGAATGCCGGAGGCCGATATTCGCCGCCTGATCGCCACGCAAAAAATCCAGACTCGCTTTACGCTCAAAGCGCCCATTGATGGCGTGATCACCGCGTTTGATCTGCGCGCGGGAATGAATATTGCCAAAGATAACGTGGTCGCGAAAATTCAGGGTATGGATCCGGTGTGGGTCACTGCCGCGATCCCGGAGTCCATCGCCTGGCTGGTGAAAGATGCCTCGCAGTTTACGCTCACCGTTCCGGCGCGACCCGATAAAACGCTCACCATCCGCAAATGGACGCTGCTACCCGGCGTAGATGCCGCGACCCGCACTTTGCAACTGCGTCTGGAAGTCGACAACGCCGACGAGGCGCTAAAGCCGGGAATGAACGCCTGGTTGCAACTCAACACCGCCAGCGAACCGATGCTGCTCATTCCGTCACAGGCGCTGATTGATACCGGCAGCGAACAGCGGGTGATTACCGTTGATGCCGACGGGCGCTTTGTACCGAAACGCGTTGCCGTTTTCCAGGCATCGCAAGGCGTCACCGCGTTACGCTCTGGTCTGGCGGAAGGGGAAAAGGTGGTTTCAAGCGGCCTGTTCCTGATTGATTCTGAAGCCAATATTTCTGGTGCGCTGGAGCGGATGCGCTCTGAAAGTGCTACCCACGCGCATTGAGGGAATAACCAATGATTGAATGGATTATTCGCCGCTCGGTGGCGAACCGTTTTCTGGTGCTGATGGGCGCATTGTTTCTGAGCATCTGGGGCACCTGGACCATCATTAACACGCCAGTGGATGCACTGCCGGATCTCTCTGATGTGCAGGTGATTATTAAAACCAGCTATCCCGGTCAGGCTCCGCAACTCGTTGAAAATCAGGTGACTTATCCGCTAACCACCACCATGTTGTCGGTGCCTGGCGCGAAGACTGTGCGCGGTTTCTCGCAGTTTGGCGACTCTTATGTGTATGTCATTTTCGAAGATGGCACCGATCCGTACTGGGCGCGCTCGCGGGTGCTGGAGTACCTCAACCAGGTGCAGGGTAAGCTGCCAGCGGGTGTCAGCGCCGAGCTGGGGCCAGACGCCACGGGCGTTGGCTGGATCTATGAATATGCGCTGGTGGATCGCAGCGGTAAGCACGATCTGGCTGATTTACGCTCATTGCAGGACTGGTTTCTCAAATATGAGCTAAAAACCATCCCTGACGTTGCGGAAGTGGCGTCGGTGGGCGGCGTAGTTAAAGAGTATCAGGTGGTTATCGATCCCCAGCGCCTGGCGCAATATGGCATCACACTCGCCGAAGTGAAAAGCGCGCTGGATGCCTCAAACCAGGAAGCGGGTGGTTCGTCGATTGAACTGGCGGAAGCGGAATATATGGTGCGCGCCAGCGGCTATCTGCAAACGCTCGACGACTTTAATCTCATCGTTTTAAAAGCCAGTGAAAATGGCGTGCCCGTTTATTTGCGTGATGTTGCGAAAGTCCAGGTAGGGCCGGAAATGCGCCGGGGCATTGCGGAACTGAACGGCGAAGGCGAAGTCGCTGGCGGGGTGGTGATCCTGCGTTCCGGCAAAAATGCCCGTGAAGTGATCGCCGCCGTGAAGGACAAACTGGAAACGCTGAAAAGCAGTCTGCCGGAAGGCGTGGAGATAGTTACAACATACGATCGCAGTCAGCTCATTGACCGCGCCATCGACAACCTCAGCGGCAAGCTGCTGGAAGAGTTTATTGTGGTGGCGATAGTCTGCGCGCTGTTTCTCTGGCATGTGCGCTCGGCGCTGGTGGCGATTATTTCGTTGCCGCTGGGGTTGTGTATTGCTTTTATTGTCATGCACTTCCAGGGGCTGAATGCCAATATTATGTCGCTGGGCGGTATTGCGATTGCCGTCGGGGCGATGGTCGATGCCGCTATCGTCATGATCGAGAATGCCCATAAAAGGCTGGAAGAGTGGCAGCACCAGCATCCTGACGCCACGCTGGATAATAAAACGCGCTGGCAGGTGATCACCGATGCATCTGTGGAAGTGGGGCCGGCGCTGTTTATCAGTCTGCTGATTATCACGTTGTCGTTTATCCCAATCTTCACTCTGGAAGGGCAGGAAGGGCGTCTGTTTGGTCCGCTGGCGTTCACCAAAACTTATGCCATGGCAGGCGCGGCGCTGCTGGCGATCGTGGTGATCCCCATTCTGATGGGCTACTGGATCCGTGGCAAAATTCCGCCAGAAAGCAGTAATCCGCTCAATCGCTTTTTGATTCGTATTTACCATCCGCTGTTGCTGAAAGTACTGCACTGGCCGAAAACCACGCTGCTGGTGGCGGCGCTTTCGGTGCTGACGGTTCTCTGGCCGCTGAATAAAGTTGGCGGGGAATTTTTACCGCAGATCAATGAAGGCGATCTTCTGTATATGCCATCGACGCTGCCGGGGATTTCCGCGTCGGAAGCAGCGAGTATGCTGCAAAAAACCGACAAGCTGATTATGAGCGTACCGGAAGTGGCGCGGGTGTTTGGCAAAACCGGGAAAGCGGAAACTGCCACCGACTCCGCTCCGCTGGAGATGGTAGAAACGACCATCCAGCTTAAGCCGCAGGATCAGTGGCGGCCTGGCATGACGATGGACAAAATCATCGAAGAGCTGGATAACACCGTGCGGCTACCGGGGCTGGCGAATCTGTGGGTGCCGCCAATTCGTAACCGTATTGATATGCTCTCAACCGGCATTAAAAGCCCCATCGGCATTAAAGTGTCCGGCAATGTGCTGGCGGATATCGACGCGATGGCGGAGCAAATTGAAGAAGTTGCGCGAACGGTGCCAGGCGTGGCTTCTGCTCTTGCCGAACGTCTGGAAGGTGGGCGCTATATCAATATTGAGATTAACCGTGAAAAAGCCGCGCGTTACGGTATGACGGTGGCGGATGTGCAGTTGTTTGTCACCTCTGCGGTGGGTGGGGCGATGGTTGGCGAAACGGTGGAAGGAATTGCCCGTTATCCAATTAATCTGCGTTATCCGCAAAGCTGGCGCGATAGTCCGCAGGCGCTGCGCCAGTTGCCGATCCTGACGCCGATGAAGCAGCAAATCACCCTGGCAGACGTGGCCGACGTTAAAGTCTCTACCGGACCGTCGATGCTGAAAACCGAAAATGCGCGCCCGACGAGCTGGATTTATATCGATGCCCGCGATCGTGACATGGTGTCGGTGGTTCACGATTTGCAAAAAGCGATAGCTGAAAAAGTGCAGTTAAAACCGGGCACCAGCGTGGCATTCTCCGGGCAGTTCGAGCTACTGGAGCGCGCCAACCATAAGCTGAAACTCATGGTGCCGATGACGTTGATGATCATCTTCGTGCTGTTGTATCTGGCGTTCCGTCGCGTGGGGGAAGCGTTACTGATTATCAGCAGCGTACCGTTTGCGCTGGTGGGGGGCATCTGGTTGCTGTGGTGGATGGGCTTTCATCTTTCCGTCGCGACGGGCACCGGTTTTATCGCTCTCGCCGGGGTCGCCGCCGAGTTTGGCGTGGTGATGCTGATGTATTTACGTCACGCCATAGAGGCAGAGCCGTTGCTGGATAACCCGCAGACCTTTAGCGAGCAGAAACTGGATGAGGCGTTGTATCACGGCGCGGTACTGCGCGTGCGCCCGAAAGCGATGACGGTGGCGGTGATTATCGCCGGTCTGCTGCCGATTCTGTGGGGAACGGGGGCGGGTTCCGAAGTGATGAGCCGTATCGCCGCGCCGATGATTGGCGGCATGATCACCGCACCTTTGCTGTCGCTGTTTATTATCCCGGCGGCGTATAAGCTGATGTGGTTGCATCGGCATCGGGTACGGAAATAAAAGCAGGATACCCGGTTTAACTGTGTGGATTGTGTCTTGCGACGACCAGCACTAAATGTTAAAAGGAGCCCCTCAATAAAAAAGACACACAGGGGAAAGGCGTGAAAAACGCGTCAACCGTATCGGAAGATACTGCGTCGAATCAAGAACCGACGCTTCATCGGGGATTACATAACCGTCATATTCAGCTAATTGCGCTGGGTGGCGCTATTGGTACTGGTCTGTTTCTTGGCATTGGTCCGGCGATTCAGATGGCGGGGCCGGCTGTATTGCTGGGCTACGGCGTTGCCGGGATCATCGCTTTCCTGATTATGCGCCAGCTCGGTGAGATGGTGGTTGAAGAGCCGGTATCCGGTTCGTTTGCCCACTTTGCCTATAAATACTGGGGACCGTTTGCGGGCTTCCTCTCCGGCTGGAACTACTGGGTGATGTTTGTGCTGGTGGGAATGGCAGAGCTGACCGCTGCGGGCATCTATATGCAGTACTGGTTCCCGGATGTTCCCACCTGGATCTGGGCTGCTGCCTTCTTTATTATCATCAACGCCGTTAACCTGGTGAACGTGCGCTTGTATGGTGAAACTGAGTTCTGGTTCGCGCTGATTAAAGTGCTGGCGATTATCGGCATGATCGGTTTTGGCCTGTGGCTGCTGTTCTCTGGTCACGGCGGCGAGAAAGCCAGTATCGACAACCTCTGGCGCTACGGTGGTTTCTTTGCCACTGGCTGGAATGGGCTGATTTTGTCGCTGGCGGTGATTATGTTCTCCTTCGGCGGTCTGGAGCTGATTGGGATTACTGCCGCTGAAGCGCGCGATCCGGAAAAAAGCATTCCGAAAGCGGTAAATCAGGTGGTTTATCGTATCCTGCTGTTTTATATCGGTTCACTGGTGGTTTTACTGGCGCTCTACCCGTGGGTGGAAGTGAAATCCAACAGTAGCCCGTTTGTGATGATTTTCCATAATCTCGACAGCAACGTGGTAGCTTCTGCGCTGAACTTCGTCATTCTGGTGGCGTCGCTGTCGGTATATAACAGCGGAGTTTACTCCAACAGCCGGATGCTGTTTGGCCTCTCTGTACAGGGGAATGCGCCGAAGTTCCTTACCCGTGTTAGCCGTCGCGGCGTGCCGATCAACTCGTTGATGCTTTCCGGAGCGATCACCTCACTGGTGGTGTTGATTAACTATCTGCTGCCGCAAAAAGCGTTTGGTTTGCTGATGGCGCTGGTGGTAGCAACGCTGCTGCTGAACTGGATTATGATCTGCCTGGCGCATCTGCGTTTTCGTGCAGAGATGCGACGTCAGGGGCGAGAAACACAGTTTAAGGCACTGCTCTATCCGTTCGGCAACTATCTTTGCATTGCCTTCCTCGGCATGATTTTGGTGCTGATGTGCACGATGGATGATATGCGCTTGTCAGCAATTTTGCTGCCGGTGTGGATTGTGTTCCTGTTTGTGGCGTTTAAAACGTTGCGTCGGAAATAAGGCATTCACGCTACATCCGACAAAACGATGTCAACCATCCGAAGCCGCTCTCATCCATTCGATGAGAGCGGTTTTTTAATTATTGCTTAAATGCACCCGCCAGAGAGCGAATATCATTGCCGGTTGGCGACTGATGAAGTCGCAGACCAAACTCTTCGACGATGGCAAATATATGGTCGAAAATATCAGCCTGAATGCTTTCATATTCCAGCCACACTACGGTATTGGTAAACGCATATATCTCAAGCGGTAAACCATTATCGCCCGGTGCAAGCTGACGTACCATTAAGGTCATATCTTTACGAATACGTGGATGGTTACGTAGATATTCGTTCAGATAGGCACGAAAGGTTCCAATATTTGTCATTCGGCGCAGATTTAATACTGACTCCGTAGACCCTTGCTGGCGGTTCCACTCATTAATTTCCTGATGTCGGCTGGTTAAATAAGGCTTTAACAGATGCGCTTTATTCAGCCGTTGCATTTCGGTTTCATCAAGAAAGCGAATACTGGTGACATCAATACTGATACTGCGTTTAATGCGTCGTCCACCAGAGGCTGACATTCCGCTCCAGTTTTTAAAGGAGTCAGAAACCAGAGACCAGGTGGGAATAGTGGTAATGGTATTGTCCCAGTTACGCACCTTGACGGTGGTTAAACCAATATCGATCACCGCGCCATCCGCGCCGTATTTCGGCATTTCCAGCCAGTCGCCCAGTTTCAGCATATCGTTCGCGGAAAGCTGAATACCTGCCACCAGACCAAGAATCGGATCTTTAAATACCAACATCAGCACGGCAGCCATTGCGCCAAGACCACTGATCAGAATGGTCGGTGACTGACCAATCAGCAGTGAGATCATCAATATGCCGACCAGAATCGCGCCGATCAGCTTTATCCCCTGAAATATCCCTTTTAGCGGTAACTGTTTTGCTGCCGGGAATTTCTGTGCCAGATTTAAAATAACATCCAGCAACGAGAAGACTGAAAGCAGCGCATACATCATGATCCACAACTGCGCGCAGGTGGTCAGAATATCAGCCGCTTCGGTGCCTTTTTGCAGCCAGAATACCGCCTGAATATTGACGATAATCCCCTGCAGGGTAAAAGCTAAACGATGAAATAGTTTATTCTGGGTAATGATTTGCAGCCACAGCCGTGAACTGGCAATGGCGCGTTTTTCGAAGGTACGTAGTACCACCCAGTGCAAAATAATATGCACTACAACGGCGGTCAGAAAAATAATACCGAAAATCATCACCATTGAGGTGGTGTGATCAATCTCAATACCCGCTAAATCTTCAACCTGGGATATTAAATTCTGCATAACGTCTCCTGTATACAACAGCGGCCTATGATGACGGCTGAAACAGGGTTATGCAAATCAGGAGAATCTGATGTGAAATAGCCGGGATCAGTTCCCGGCTATAAAGGAGAATTACACTTCAGTTAAGGTGATACTTTGTGGCAGACGAGATTTCGGCAGGGTAGCGTTAAAATCTTCCACGCTGTGATGGCCTACCGGCACGACCACCAGACTGGTGTAACCCTTCTCTTTCAAACCAAATTCTTCATCGAGGATCGCCGCGTCAAAACCTTCGATTGGCACCGCGTCCAGACCCAGTGCAGCAACGCCCAGCAGGAAGTTACCGACGTTGAGATAAACCTGTTTTGCCATCCACTCTGCATCATCATGCAGATCTTTACGGTGCATATCGGCGAAGAACTTACGGCCTTTATCGTTCGCCGCTTTGGCTTCCGGCGTGGCAAAGCGACCATCGGCATCTTCCTGGTCAACAACCAGCTTCAGCCAGGCATCGTCCATTGCGGTTTTCGCGCAGAACACCACGACGTGCGAGGCATCAAGCATTTTACGTTCGTTGAACACGTAATTGTCGGCGGCGGATTTAGCGACACGCGCTTTACCTTCTTCCGTGCTGGCCACAATAAAATGCCATGGCTGGGAGTTGGTGCTGGATGGGCTGTACTGCAACAGGGTTTTGATCTGCTCGGCTTGTTCCGGGGTAAGTTTTTTGCTGGCATCAAATGCCTTAGTGGAATGACGCTTTAAGGCGACAGAAATGATATCCATAAAGACTCCTTGTGAAAGATGTTTGTGTGCCAGCAGATTACAAGGATCAAAGTAAAATGGTAAGCGAGAAAAATGCTCTATAGATTTCCGTTTTAACCAGGGCGCAGCCTTTTTTGATCGCGTTTAGCTAAGCCATCAACCACTAAATTCCATGAGTCGTTGATCAGATCGCTGAGCAACGATTCAGAGATTTCCTCGCCGGGATACACCGAAATCCAGTGCTTTTTATTCATGTGATACCCAGGCTTAATGCTCGGATATATCTGCTGATTTAACAGGGATTTTTGTGGATCGGACTTCAGATTTATGAAGGGGACGCCGCGCAGCTCCGACGACAGCATAAAAATCTTGCCGCCAATTTTAAAGACATCGAACTCTGGGCCAAACGGCCAGCAAAGCTCGACGAAGGGTAACTCAAGGGCAAGGCGTTTCGCCGTTTCGTGCAGTGATTGCTTATCCATAAACGTTCCTTAAGGCGAAGGAGAATAAGCAAAGTATGCCGCGAAGTACGGCGATAATCGACGTTTAATCCGCCAGCGAGAACCAGCGTCGCCAGATAAATCTAAGAATAAAATATTCAATAGCGCCCAGCACTAAAAACCACAGACAAAATAACAATGTGTAAAGCTGGCTAAGATCCATTAAATGGAACTTGGTCATTAGTTTTTGTGCCAGCGTCAGCCCCAGCGCAGGGGCGGGCAGCAGCAGGCAAGAGAGGAAAGCCATCAGCAAAATGCCTGCTGCGGTAGTCAAGGTTTCTAAGGGGTGTTTCATAACATTGTTAAATGTAAGTTAAAACACCATTGTCGGGGATATTTCTGCGTAACGCAATTCTCAGCTTAGTCTCCAGCCCAAATCTCACAATGCTTTTTCACCAGTCCAATCAGCGAGCCGCCATCGGCGACGAAATCTCGCATCAGCTGCGCTTCATTCAGACCGCTGATAACCTGGCGGTGCAGTGCTTCAATTGCACTCGATGCCCCAATTTTCTGTGCAGAAGGGGTGATTTTTTCCAGCAATCGCAAGGTGTCTTCCGTTAGTGGTCGACGATCGCCGGTGTGCGGATCGGTAACGACGCCTTCCAGACCATAACGGCAGGCCTGGAAACGGTTGAATTTATACAGCAGATAATCTTTCTCCTGATGTTTGAACGGGCGTTCCGTCAGTAACCAGTGGGCGGTGGCCTGAATCAATCCCGCCATATTTACCGCATGGCTAAGGGTTAACGGGGTATCCATCACCCGAACCTCCACCGTGCCAAAATGGGGGCTGGGGCGAATATCCCAGTGCAAATCTTTAATGCTGTCGATCATCGTGGTGTAACTCAGGCAGCGAAACAGGGCTTCAAATTGTTGCCAGTTACTGACCCACGGCATTGGACCATTATCGGGAAAGGCAGAAAAAATATTCGGTCGTGAGGAGGCAAAACGTGTATCCGTTCCCTGCATATACGGCGATGCGGCAGAAAGGGCGATAAAGTGCGGCACAAACCTCGATAAGCCGTGCAGCAAATAAATAGCGTCATCGCCACTGGCACAGCCAACGTGCACGTGTTGACCAAAAACCGTCGCCTGCTGAATAAGATAGCCGAAGTTTTCCAGCGTCCGTTGATAACGCTCGTTATCGCACACCTCCTGACGCTGCCATTTCTGAAACGGATGCGTACCACCACCGCAAATTTCCAGATGATGATCTGCCGCAGCTTGCAAAACGACTTTCTGCATCGCTGAAAATTGCCCGGCGGCCTGGTTGATATCACGGCAAACATCTGTCGCCAGCTCCAGCATACTTTCGGTGATATCGTGCTTCACTTCCCCGGCAGTGACCTGATTTTTAACGGCGTCAATCAGCGTTGAAGAGTCCTGGCTAAGGTCATAGCCTGGCGGATTAACCACCTGCATTTCCAGTTCAATACCGAGGGTAAAAGGTTCAGAAATATGAAACTCAGGTAATGGCATAGGTTTCTCTTATGTTGGCATTTTCATTCCAGTATAGAAGTGGCAGCGGCAGGGCGAGATGCGGAAGTTCTGGAATGTTTCTTTTTTTGGTGGTGGTGAACTGATTGCTACTGAAGCAATTTGGCTACTTTTGCAAAGTGACCAGTAGTGGCAGAGCTGGCTGGCGGCGAAGAATTTTGACGATTGGGGCGAGCAGAAAAAAACTGGCTTAGCTTCGGTTGATCAAATGAGTAGTGAGAAGTCCGAAACAGGATTAACTGTATAAATAAACAGCCATTTTGCTAAGGCAGGGTAAGATAGCTGCGGGTGCCTGAAGCTTTCCAGTTTCAGGTTAACTCTGAGGTCTGGAAAGATGAAGCCCCAGGACGATATTTCTATCACACTCTGGGGCTGCCACTCCAAACCAGACAATTTGGATGGTAGTCCCTTCTTCGCATGGAGGCAATATAAACATGCTGACGAAATATGCCCTTGTGGCAGTCATAGTGCTGTGTTTAACGGTGCTGGGATTTACGCTTCTGGTCGGAGACTCGCTGTGTGAGTTTACGGTGAAGGAACGTAATATTGAGTTCAGGGCTGTTCTCGCTTACGAACCGAAGAAGTAGCCGCTGTGTGGGGAGCAATCCCCGCATATCCGGTTGTCAGGTCAGGAATGGTAAGGCACCTGCTTTACACTTTCGCCCGCAGTCAGCAATGGCTGCGGGCGATCTCGTTTTAAGGCAATGATGAGTTTTGCCGGCCGAAGTCCGGAACAGGATTTACTGTATAAATAAACAGCTATTTTATTAAGGCAGGGTAAGATAACGGTGGGTGCCTGAAGCTTTCCAGTTTCAGGTTAACTCTGAGGTCTGGAAAGATGAAGCCCCAGGACGATATTTCTATCACACTCTGGGGCTGCCACTCCAAACCAGACAATTTGGATGGTAGTCCCTTCTTCGCATGGAGGCAATATAAACATGCTGACGAAATATGCCCTTGTGGCAGTCATAGTGCTGTGTTTAACGGTGCTGGGATTTACGCTTCTGGTCGGAGACTCGCTGTGTGAGTTTACGGTGAAGGAACGTAATATTGAGTTCAGGGCTGTTCTCGCTTACGAACCGAAGAAGTAGCCGCTGTGTGGGGAGCAATCCCCGCATATCCGGTTGTCAGGTCAGGAATGGTAAGGCACCTGCTTTACACTTTCGCCCGCAGTCAGCAATGGCTGCGGGCGAATCGCACCGGGTATTGTCAATTAATCGTGTTGGCACAGCGTGATGACTCTCTTTTCTTTTATCTGCCAGTGCACAGCAAACTTCTCATCCTCTCGACGAATGATGATCTGCTGTTTATTCCAGTTAATTATTTGATAATCCAGAAAACCTTGATCTGTCTGTAACTTGCTTGCCTTAAACGCACTCTCTTTCGCTGAAAATGCCAGTGTAAGCGCCACAGAAAAGGGTAAATCGCTGGCTACAAGCGGCTCGTATTCTGCTGGTGTCATAATGCTGTCTTTCAGCTCTTCCGCTGCTTGTGCAGAGAGAATCTCTTCGATATCAATACCTGTTGGTTGATGGGATACCACAGCTAATGCCGTAGTCTGGCAGTGACTAATACTGCCGTATAACCCGGCAGGCCAAAGTGGCTGGCGACGTTCACCGACAGGGGGGGCGTTCTTAAAGCCAAATTCCCTTAAAGCATGAACAGCAGCAATCCGTCCGGCTAAATGTTCGGCTTTGCGTTTACGTCCGGCATATTGCAGTTGCGCATAATGCGGCAGCCAGAGTAAATCCTGCTCACAAAAACTTGCCGGCTCAAACTCAACAAAATGCAGCGTATGTCCGGCAAAGGGGAGGGAGGTATGCGTAGTTTTCATGTCGACCATATTAGAGACTGATGACAAACGCAAAACTGCCTGATGCGCTACGCTTATCAGGCCTACACTATCCTGCAATATATTGAATTGGCAAGATTTTTGTAGGCCGGATAAGGCGTTCACGCCGCATCCGGCATGAACGACGCGCACTTTGTCAACAATCTGACGTTAGCATCAGAAGTGAGTATTAATACTCATATACCACGTACGTCCCGGTTCGTTATAGGTATACGCCCCGGCACCCGCGATATAGTTGGCTCCTGCCAAATCACCTGTGGTCTGGGCATTACCCGCACGCCACAAACGCTTGTCGAACAGGTTGTCCACGCCGCCAGTCAGACTGACGTTCTTCGTCACATCCCAGGTCGCGCTCAGACCCACAATGCTGTACGGACTGATTTCTTTGGTTTCCGGGCCAACCGCTGGCTGGCCTTTGTAGTTGTACTTCTTCGGCTGCTGCTTGCCGTACCAGGTGAAGGTCGTTTGCATCGACAAATCTTCCCGTGCCTGCCAGCTCAGCGTTGAGTTCAACGTATATTCCGGGATGATCGATAAACGGTCGCCCGTGGTTTTGTTTTCACTCTTCAGCATATAAGTGATGTTGTTGGTCCACATCACCGTTTCGCTAACCGGTACGTTTAACGATCCTTCCAGACCTTCAACCACCGCTTTCGGCACGTTATCCCACTGATAGAGATCGGTGCCGACTGCGTTTTGCCCTACAGCCACATAGCCCGCTTCAATCTTATTGCGATAATCGTTACGGAACCAGGTGACGCCCGCCAGCCAGCCGTCGCGTTTGAACTCCAGACCAATCTCTTTGTTGATGCTGGTTTCCGCTTTCAGGTCATCGTTACCTTGCAGATAGCAGCCGCCCGCGCTGGCATAGCAGCCCTGACCTTTACTGTAGAGAATATAGTTCGGGTTAGTCTGGTACAGACTCGGCGCTTTATAAGCACGGGCGATGCCCATTTTCAGCGTGAAGTCATCGCCTAAACCTTGCGATATGTTCAGCGCCGGGCTCCAGTTATCGCCAACAATACTGTGATGATCGAAACGCAGTCCCGGTGTCACGATGGTGCTGTCAGTCAGCTCCATGTTGTTTTCGGCAAACAGCGAGAAAATTTCTGCTTTTGAATATGGGCTACGGTCGGTGGCACTCACACCATCAATAGCACCGCCGGTATTCGTCCCGGTCAACGCCTGGGTGTTGGAACTTAAATCCTTCATCCGCTGCTGATTCCACTCCGTACCCAGCGTCAGCGTCTGGTTAACGAGGAAATCAATCGGCAGGTTAACTTCGCTGTGCAGCATCACGTCATCAAGATCGATATCGACGAAATCCTGTGTCGCTTTTTCGTTAAATTTCCCTTCGGTGCCGCCCGCCAGACCTTCCGGAATACGCGAGTTGCGGGTGTGTTCATACTGCACCCAGTTACTGGTGGTCACTCCGTTATCCCAGCCACCGTTCCAGGTCAGCGAGTAGTTCTGGCGATACAGACGGTTGGTTTCATCGCCGTATTTAGAGCGGGTATAAGCGTCGGAGTTGGTGTTCTGGGTATCGCCTGCATACAGGTTGCCCTGGCGGCTGTAACCCGCTTCCAGTTCCAGCGATTGCAGAGGCGCGAAGTCCCAACGAACTACGCCGTTAATATCTTTGTTGATCACCCCTTCGCGCCCGGCTGGTAGGGTAGTTGCATAGGTTCCGGCACGCGCGGACTGATGGCCCTGGTTGATATCCCACGCGTCGGCCTGGGTTTTGTCGAGGTTACCATACAAGCGGAAACTGAATTCATCGCCCAGCGGACCGGTCAGGCTGAAGTTGGTGCGTTTGGTGGCGCCTTCCTCTTTATGTTCTGGGGCGTTGAAATAAGCATCCCAGGAACCGTGCCACTCACCGCTGCCTTTTTTGGTAATGATGTTAACCACGCCGCCCGCCGCGCCGTTGCCATAACGTGCAGCCGCCGGGCCACGCAAAACTTCAATACGTTCAATCATCTCCGGCGGCACCCAGGAGGTATCACCACGGGTATCGCGCTCGCCGCGCCAGCCCTGACGCACCGAATTGCGGCTGCTGACCGGTTTACCGTCAATCAAAATAAGCGTGTTTTCTGGGCCCATGCCGCGAATATCAATCTGGCGGTTATTACCACGCTGACCGCTGGTGGAGTTACCGGTCAGGTTAACGCCTGGCATGGTACGGATAATCTCCGATACATCGCGGGCAACCGGGTTTTTGCGGATTTCATCTGCGGTGATGGTCGAAACGCCAGGCGCCTGCAAGTTCTGCTCGGCGGCGGTAACGACAATGGTATCGTCATGTGAAACAGGGGTATCGGTTGGCTCTTGTGCCTGCGCTACCCCATAAATCCCCAGGTTGACCAACAAGGCCAGGGAATGAATCTTCTTGTTCATTGTTTTATTCCTGCATTTTTGCCACGAATTGCAACTGTCGGGCATGGTCGTCATCAGCATGACGCCTCCCGCTACCGCGAAAACCTTTGATCCTGAAAGACACGCAGTGCAGTTGGTTAATTAATGTGCGCGCTTGACATGGCGCGCCAATACGCTATTGCAAATGCAAATAGTTATCAATAATATTATCAATGTATTTCTGTAATCAATAAAAAATTGCACAGTAAACATGGGGTTATGGTGTGACGGCGTTAAACGTGGGAAGTGAGAGCTGGTGGCTGTCGAAACATGGCCCGGAATGGCAGCGTCTTAATGACGAAATATATCAGGTCACTTTCTGGTGGCGTGACCCTCAAGGTTCTGAAGACCGCTCGACGGTAAAGCGCGTATGGGTTTATATCACTGGCGTTACCGATCACCATCAGAACAGCCAGCCCCAGTCGATGCAGCGCATTGCAGGCACCAACGTCTGGCAGTGGACGACACAACTCAGTGCTAACTGGCGCGGCAGCTACTGTTTTATTCCCACCGAACGCGATGACATTTTTTCTGCACCATCACCCGATCGCCTCGAATTACGCGAAGGCTGGCGAAAACTATTACCCCAGGCGATAGCCGATCCGCTGAATCCGCAAAGCTGGAAAGGAGGGCGAGGGCACGCTGTTTCCGCACTCGAAATGCCGCAAGCGCCCCTGCAACCCGGCTGGGATTGTCCGCAAGCCCCCGCTAACTCAGCGAAAGAAATAACCTGGAAAAGTGAACGGTTGGGAAATTCACGTCGTGTATGGATTTTTACCACCGGCGATGCGCCAGTCGAAGAGCGTCCGTTAGCTATTCTGCTCGATGGTGAATTTTGGGCGCAAAGTATGCCCGTCTGGCCTGCGTTAACTTCGCTGACCCGTCGTCAGCAGCTTCCTCCCGCCGTGTATGTGTTGATTGACGCCATCGACACCACGCACCGTGCCCGCGAACTTCCGTGTAATGCGGATTTCTGGCTGGCAGTACAGCAAGAGTTATTACCCATGGTGAAAGCTATTGCCCCTTTTAGCGATCGCGCCGATAGCACTGTTGTCGCCGGGCAAAGTTTTGGTGGACTTTCCGCGCTGTATGCCGGACTACACTGGCCTGAACGCTTTGGCTGTGTATTAAGCCAGTCAGGATCGTACTGGTGGCCGCATCGGGGCGGGCAGCAAGAGGGCGTGTTACTTGAACAGCTTAAAGCTGGTGAAGTTAGCGCCGAAGGTCTGCGTATTGTGCTGGAGGCAGGGATTCGCGAACCGATGATTATGCGAGCTAACCAGGCGCTGTATGCGCAACTATATCCTATAAAAGAATCCATTTTCTGGCGTCAGGTTGACGGCGGACATGATGCACTTTGTTGGCGCGGTGGCTTGATGCAGGGGCTAATTGACCTCTGGCAACCACTTTTCCATGACAGGAGTTGAATATGGCATTCAGTAATCCCTTCGATGATCCACAGGGAGCGTTTTACATTTTGCGCAATGCGCAGGGGCAATTCAGTCTGTGGCCGCAACAATGCACCTTACCGACAGGCTGGGACGTTGTGTGTCAGCCGCAGTCACAGGCGTCCTGCCAGCAATGGCTGGAAGCCCACTGGCGTACCCTGACACCGACGAATTTTACCCGGCAGCAGGAGGCGCAATGAGCCAGCATTTACCTTTAGTTGCGGCGCAACCCGGCATCTGGATGGCAGAAAAACTGTCAGATTTACCCTCTGCCTGGAGCGTAGCGCATTACGTTGAGTTAACCGGAGATGTTGATGCACCGCTGCTGGCCAGCGCGGTGGTTGCCGGATTAGCACAAGCGGATACGTTGCGGATGCGTTTTACGGAAGATAACGGTGAAGTCTGGCAATGGGTCGATGATGCGCTGACGTTTGAACAGCCAGAAATTATCGACCTGCGAACCAATATTGATCCGCATGGTACTGCGCAGGCATTAATGCAAGCCGATTTGCAACAAAACCTGCGCGTCGATAGCGGTAAACCGCTGGTCTTTCATCAGTTAATTCAGGTGGCGGATAACCGCTGGTACTGGTATCAGCGTTATCACCATTTGCTGGTCGATGGCTTCAGTTTCCCGGCCATTACCCGCCAGATCGCCAATATTTACTGTGCGTGGCTGCGTGGCGAACCAACGCCCGCTTCGCCGTTTACGCCTTTCGCTGAAGTGGTGGAAGAGTACCAGCAGTACCGCGAAAGCGAGGCCTGGCAGCGTGATGCGGCATTCTGGGCGGAACAGCGTCGCCAACTGCCGCCACCTGCGTCACTTTCGTCTGCACCTTTAGCGGGGCGCGGCGCCTCGGCAGATATTCTGCGCCTGAAACTGGAATTTACCGACGGAGAATTCCGCCAGTTGGCAGCCCAACTGCCAAACGTACAACGTACCGATTTAGCTCTTGCGCTGGCGGCTTTATGGCTGGGGCGATTGTGCAACCGCATGGACTACGCCGCCGGATTCATCTTTATGCGTCGAATGGGATCGGCGGCGCTGACGGCCACCGGCCCCGTGCTCAACGTTTTACCGTTGGGTATTCACATTGAAGCGCAAGAAACGCTGTCACAACTGGCAACCCGACTGGCGGCACAACTGAAAAAAATGCGCCGCCATCAACGCTACGACGCCGAACAAATTGTCCGTGACAGTGGGCGAGCGGCAGGAGAGGAACCGCTGTTCGGTCCGGTACTCAATATCAAGGTATTTGATTACCAACTGGATATTCCGGGGGTTCAGGCGCAAACCCACACTCTGGCAACCGGTCCGGTTAATGACCTTGAACTGGCGCTGTTCCCGGATGAACACGGTGGTTTGAGTATTGAGATCCTCGCCAATAAACAGCGTTACGATGAGCCAACGTTAATCCAGCACGCCGAACGCCTGAAAATGTTGATTGCCCAGTTCGCCGCGAATCCGGCGCTGTTGTGCGGCGATGTCGATACTATGTTGCCAGGTGAGTATGCACAGTTGGCGCAGATCAACGCCACACAGGTAGAAATCCCTGAAACCACGCTGAGCGCGCTGGTGGCAGAACAGGCAGCCAAAACGCCGGATGCTCCGGCACTGGCTGACGCTCATTATCAGTTCAGCTATCGGGAGATGCGTGAACAGGTGGTGGCGCTGGCGAATCTGCTGCGTGAGCGCGGCGTTAAACCTGGCGACAGCGTGGCGGTGGCGCTACCGCGCTCGGTCTTTTTGACCCTGGCGCTACATGCGATAGTTGAAGCAGGTGCGGCCTGGCTACCGCTGGATACGGGTTATCCGGACGATCGTCTGAAAATGATGCTGGAAGATGCGCGTCCGTCGCTGTTAATTACCACAGACGATCAACTGCCGCGCTTTAGCGATGTTCCCAATTTAACCAGCCTTTGCTATAACGCCCCGCTTACTCCACAGGGCAGTGCGCCGCTGCAACTTTCACAACCGCACCACACGGCTTATATCATCTTTACCTCTGGTTCAACCGGCAGGCCGAAAGGGGTAATGGTCGGGCAGACGGCTATCGTCAACCGCCTGTTATGGATGCAAAGCCACTATCCGCTTACAGGCGAAGATATCGTTGCCCAAAAAACGCCGTGCAGTTTTGATGTCTCGGTGTGGGAGTTTTTCTGGCCGTTTATTGCGGGGGCGAAACTGGTGATGGCAGAGCCAGAGGCGCACCGCGATCCGCTCGCTATGCAACAATTCTTTGCCGAATATGGCGTGACGACCACGCACTTTGTTCCCTCGATGCTGGCGGCGTTTGTTGCTTCACTGACACCGGAAACTGCCCGGAAAAGTTGTGCGACGTTGAAACAGGTTTTCTGTAGCGGTGAAGCGTTACCGGTCGATTTATGCCGCGAATGGCAACAGTTAACCGGCGCGCCGTTACATAATCTTTATGGCCCAACGGAGGCAGCGGTGGATGTTAGCTGGTATCCGGCTTTTGGCGAGGAACTGGCACAAGTACGCGGCAGCAGCGTGCCAATTGGTTATCCGGTGTGGAACACGGGGCTGCGTATTCTTGATGCGATGATGCATCCGGTGCCGCCGGGTGTGGCGGGCGATCTCTATCTCACTGGCATTCAACTGGCGCAAGGGTATCTTGGACGACCCGATCTGACCGCCAGCCGCTTTATTGCCGACCCTTTCGCTCCTGGTGAACGCATGTACCGTACCGGAGACGTTGCTCGTTGGCTGGAAAATGGCGCGGTGGAATACCTCGGGCGTAGTGACGATCAGCTAAAAATTCGTGGTCAGCGTATTGAACTGGGCGAAATCGACCGCGTAATGCAGGCGCTGCCGGATGTCGAGCAGGCGGTTACCCACGCCTGTGTGATTAACCAGGCGGCAGCAACCGGCGGCGACGCGCGCCAGTTGGTCGGGTATCTGGTGTCGCAATCAGGCCTGCCGCTGGATACCAGCGCATTACAGGCGCAGTTGCGCGAAACGTTGCCACCGCATATGGTGCCCGTCGTTCTGCTGCAACTTCCGCAGTTGCCGCTTAGCGCCAATGGCAAGCTGGATCGTAAAGCTTTACCGTTGCCGGAATTGAAAGCAAAAACGCCGGGACGAGCGCCGAAAGCGGGCAGCGAAATGATTATCGCCGGGGCGTTCTCGTCATTGCTGGGCTGTGATGTGCAGGATGCCGACGCTGATTTCTTCGCTCTTGGCGGTCATTCACTACTGGCAATGAAACTGGCGGCGCAGTTAAGTCGGCAGTTTGCCCGCCAGGTGACGCCGGGGCAGGTGATGGTCGCGTCAACCGTCGCCAAACTGGCAACGATTATTGATGGTGAAGAAGACAGCTCCCGGCACATGGGATTCGAAACCATTCTGCCGTTGCGTGAAGGTAATGGCCCGACGCTGTTCTGTTTCCATCCTGCGTCTGGTTTTGCCTGGCAGTTTAGTGTGCTCTCGCGTTATCTCGATCCTCAATGGTCGATTATCGGCATTCAGTCGCCGCGCCCTCATGGATCTATGCAGACGGCGGCAAACCTGGATGAAGTCTGTGAAGCGCATCTGGCCACGTTACTTGAACAACAACCTCACGGCCCTTATTACCTGCTGGGTTATTCGCTGGGCGGTACGCTGGCGCAGGGGATTGCAGCGCGGTTGCGTGCCCGTGGCGAACAGGTGGCATTTCTTGGCTTGCTGGATACCTGGCCGCCAGAAACGCAAAACTGGCAGGAAAAAGAAGCTAACGGTCTGGACCCGGAAGTGCTGGCGGAGATTAACCGCGAGCGCGAAGCCTTCCTGGCTGCTCAGCAAGGGAGTGCGTCGACGGAGCTGTTTACCACTATTGAAGGCAACTACGCTGATGCAGTGCGCTTGTTGACCACTGCCCATAGCGTACCGTTTGATGGCAAAGCGACGCTGTTTGTTGCCGAACGTACACTTCAGGAAGGTATGAGTCCTGAACGCGCCTGGTCGCCGTGGGTAGCTGAGCTGGATATTTATCGTTTAGATTGTGCGCATGTGGATATTATCTCGCCAATGGCGTTTGAAAAAATTGGACCAATTATTTTGGCGACGCTAAAAAAATAACTTTATCTTAAATAAAATCCATAATTACTGTAAATGATTGTGGATTTTATTATTTATTATTATGATGAATCCTCAGTTGCTTCTCTGAAAACACGCTTAATGTTGTGTTCGGTGAGGGGAATTTACAAAGTTCAGCTTCGGATAATTCTTGCTAACTGATAAAGTGAGCGCCGTGGAGATTTAATCTTATTGGACTCATTTCAGGTCATATCGCATGTCATCACTGAATATTAAGCAGGGAAGCGATTCTCATTTTCCCGATTATCATCTGGCGTCGCCCAGTAATAATGAAATTGATTTACTTAAACTTATCGAAGTTTTGTGGTACGCAAAAACGCGGGTAATAGCGGTGGCTTTAGCCTTTGCCTGTATTGGGTTACTGGTGTCTTTCATTTTGCCGCAAAAATGGACCAGCTCGGCAGTTATCACGCCCGCAGAGGCTGTCCAGTGGCAAGATCTGGAGAAGGTCTTCACCAAACTCCGCGTGCTGGATCTGGATGCCAATATCGATCGCAACGGTGTGTTTAACCTGTTTATCAAGAAATTTCAGTCTGTGAGTTTATTGGAAGACTATCTGCGTTCATCACCTTATGTCATGGATCAATTAAAAGAGGCGAAGATTGATGAACAGGAGCTGCATCGCGCTATTGTTACATTGAGCGAAAAAATGAAAGCGGTTGATGACAACGCCAGTAAGAAAAAAGATGAGCCCGCGTTGTATACCTCCTGGACATTAAGTTTCACTGCGCCAACCAGTGAAGAAGCGCAGACAGTATTGGCTGGTTATATCGATTATATCTCAACGTTGGTGGTGAAAGAGTCGATAGAAAACATACGTAATAAACTGGAAATCAGAACCCAGTTTGAAAAAGAAAAACTGGCTCAGGATCGCATTAAAACGAAAAACCAGCTTGATGCAAATATTCAGCGGCTCAATTATTCACTGGATATTGCCAATGCGGCAGGAATTAAAAAGCCTGTTTATAGTAATGGTCAGGCTGTTAAAGATGACCCTGATTTTTCTATTTCTCTCGGCGCAGACGGTATTGAACGTAAACTTGAAATTGAAAAATCAGTCACCGATGTTGCGGAACTGAACGTTGAATTACGTAATCGTCAATATCTTGTCGATCAATTAACAAAAGCAAATGTCAACGATGTTACTTTTCCGCCATTTAAATATCAGTTGCGTCCATCCTTGCCGGTGAAAAAAGACGGTTCAGGAAAAGCGATTATTGTGATCCTTTCCGCCTTGATCGGCGGTATGGTTGCTTGTGGCAGTGTGCTCTTACATCATGCAATGGCATCCAGAAAACAGGATGCCATGATGGAAGATCGGTTAGTTTAAATCACGGCGGTTGATGGTGCCGTTCGTCCGAGCGGCACCACTAATGGCGTTCCGGCTACCGGATCGTCAATAATCATGCAGCGCAGACCGTAAATACGCTCGATCAATTCAGCAGTGACAATCTCTTTCGGCGCCCCCTGAGCGACAATTTTTCCTTCCCGCAGCGCAATCAAATGGCTGGCGTAGCGACAGGCCTGATTAAGATCGTGCAGCACCGCCGCCAGCGTATAGCCTTTCTCGCGGTTCAGTTCGCTTAATAACTCCAGTAAATCAATTTGATGACTGATATCCAGCCAGGTGGTCGGCTCGTCGAGCAGCATAATCGCCGTTTCCTGTGCCAGCACCATGGCGATCCACGCTCGCTGCCGTTGCCCACCGGAAAGGGTATCCACGCTTTGATTCGCCAGATGGGTAATTCCTGTGGCCTGCATCGCTTTCGTTACCGCTTCTTCATCTTCTTTGCGCCAGCGGGTAAACAGCGGTTGATGTGGATAACGACCACGCGCCACCAGCTCCTGCACGGTGATATCGCCCGGCGTGGTAGCGTTTTGCGCCAGCAGACCAATCCGGCGTGCGACCTCTTTACTGGCGTAATGTTGAATCTGTTCGCCATCCAGCCAGACATGCCCGTGGGCAGGCGTCATCAGGCGGCTTAAGGTACGCAGTAATGTGGATTTACCGCAGCCATTTGGTCCGATAATTGCCGTGAAGTGACCATCAGGAATTTCTACAGTCAGATTTTCCGCAACGGTATATTTGCCATATCCCAGGGTTAACTGTTCGCCGCGCAAACGGGCTACTGATTCGGTCATTTTTTGCGAGACTCCTGAATTAACAAGACGATAAGGTAAATACCGCCGAGGCTGACGGTAACGACGCCAACCGGAAGTTGATACGGCATAAACAGTTGTTGGGCGCAGAGATCGGCCGCCAGCAGTAACAGCGCCCCGCACAGCGCCGCCTGGGTCAGCCCCCAGCGAGCGGTGCCGCTAATGCGCCGGGCAATGTGCGGCGCGACTAAAGCAATAAAGGAAATCGGCCCCGCCAGGGCCGTTGCCGCAGCGGTAAGCACCACCGCCACCAGCATCATTAACAGACGCGAGCGTTCGACGCTGACGCCCAGCGCGCAGGCGGTATCATCGCCCATCTCCAGCAAGCGCATCCGGCGTACCAACAAGGCGGCGGCAATTAGCATCAATATAATGATTGGCGCGGAAGGCCAGGTTTTTGTCCACGTCAGGCCGTTAAGCGATCCGGCATTCCATAATCCTGCGGTTAGTGCCGTTTCTAAAGACGCTTTCAGCAATAGCCAGGTATTAAAGGCCACCAGCATGGCGCGAACGCCGATGCCGATAATAATCAGCCGAAATGTGTCGATGCCGTTGCGCCATGCAAGCAGCCAGACCAGTAGAGAAGTGACAATACCGCCTGCCATTGCTGCCAGCGCGATAGCTGTCAGATCCTGACCAAACAGCACCATCGCCACCAGTACGCCGCTCCACGCTCCGGTGTTAAAGCCCATTACGTCAGGGCTGCCGAGCGGGTTACGCATCAACGACTGAAAAATCGCGCCGCTGACGCCCAGCGCCGCGCCAATCAACAGCGCCATCAGCACGCGCGGTAAACGCCATTCGGTGACCACCATCGTCATACTGCGTGGTGCGTCACCCATCAGCGCGGCGAATACCTGCGAGGTTTCCAGTGGCACGGTGCCACTGCGTAATCCCCAAACACTTGCTACCGCACAGGCAGTTATCAACAGCAAACAGGTGATGATTAATCGGCGAGAGACGTAAATCATGCGCCACCTCGCGTTTTACGTCGCACGAGGAAGATTAGCACCGGCGCACCAATAAACGCACTGACCACAGAAACGCGCAGCTCGCCGGGAACAATCACCCGCCCGATGATATCGGCAAACAGCAGCAGGGCAGGGGTAGCAAGTAGCGTGACGGGCAGCGACCAGCGATGATCGGCACCTACCAGCCAGCGCGCCATGTGCTGCATCATCAGGCCAATAAAGGCAATCGGGCCGACCACCGCCGTCGCACTTCCGCAAAGCACGGTAATCGCCAGCAGACCAATCAACTGTGTCCGCGCCACGCGGCTGCCCAGCGCCGTCGCGGTGTCGCTGCCGAGGCTCAAACTGTTCAGCGCGCGGCTCAGTAATAGCGAGGTTGCTCCGGCGAGTAGCACCGGGATCAGCACCACTTTTAAGGTGTGTAGATTGCGAATATCCAGCGAACCGGCTTGCCAGAAACGCAGTTGATCGTAGACGTCAGGATTAAGCAGGGCGATACCGCTGGTCAGCCCTTCCAGCACCGCCGCCAGCGCCACGCCCGCCAGGGTTAAACGCACCGGACTTAACTGCCCGCCGCCCTGGCTACCGGTAAAGGCAACAATCAATGAGGCCACCAGCGCACCAGCGAAGGCCATCGCCAGTTGTTCCTGCGCGGATGAGTAACCAAACAGCGCCGCGCCCAGCACAATGGCAAAGCTGGCTCCGGCGTTCACGCCAAGCAAACCAGGGTCGGCAAGTGGGTTTCGGGTGAGGGTTTGCATTAACGCCCCGGCAAGACCAAGCGCACCGCCTGCCAGCAATCCGGCAAGGGTGCGCGGCAGTCGCGCGTCGAGCACGATGGTGCAGTCGGCGCTCTGGCAGGTGCCGGAGAGGGCCTCCAGCACGACGGAGGCGGGGAGTGATTTTGCCCCAATGAGCAGGCTTAATGCCGTCGCGATAATCAGTAATAACAGCAATCCGGGCACGGCAATGGCGCGTGTCACGGCAACAGAACCAGACATACGAACTTCCATGATAATGAAATTAATTATCGTTATCGATCTTATTTGGATATGTTAGCATGTGCAGCCTAAGAATAGGTATTTAAAATATTTGATGGCAAGGCATTGTAATGAATAAACAATCCTGGCTGCTTAACCTCAGCCTGTTGAAAACGCACCCGGCGTTTCGCGCAGTATTCCTCGCTCGTTTTATCTCTATTGTTTCTCTGGGTTTGCTCGGCGTCGCGGTGCCGGTGCAGATCCAGATGATGACGCATTCTACCTGGCAGGTGGGGCTTTCGGTGACGCTCACCGGCAGCGCGATGTTTGTTGGCCTGATGGTTGGCGGCGTGCTGGCAGATCGCTATGAGCGCAAAAAAGTGATTCTGCTGGCGCGCGGCACTTGTGGCATTGGTTTTATTGGCCTGTGTTTGAATGCGCTGCTGCCGGAGCCATCACTGCTGGCAATCTATTTACTCGGATTATGGGATGGTTTTTTCGCATCGCTTGGCGTTACGGCGCTACTGGCGGCGACACCTGCACTGGTAGGGCGTGAAAACTTAATGCAGGCCGGGGCGATCACCATGTTGACCGTGCGCCTGGGATCGGTGATTTCGCCCATGATTGGCGGTTTACTGCTGGCGACTGGCGGCGTAGCCTGGAACTACGGGCTGGCGGCGGCGGGAACGTTTATTACCCTGCTGCCGTTGTTAAGCCTTCCGGCGCTGCCACCGCCGCAGCAGCCGCGTGAGCATCCGCTGAAATCGCTTCTGGCAGCGTTTCGTTTTCTGCTCGCCAGCCCGCTGGTGGGGGGAATTGCGCTGCTGGGTGGTTTATTGACGATGGCGAGTGCGGTGCGGGTACTGTATCCGGCGCTGGCTGACAACTGGCAGATGTCGGCGGCACAGATTGGTTTTCTCTATGCGGCGATCCCGCTCGGTGCGGCTATTGGCGCGTTAACCAGCGGAAAGCTGGCGCATAGCCCGCGACCAGGGTTATTGATGCTGCTCTCCACGTTGGGATCGTTCCTCGCCATTGGTCTGTTTGGCCTGATGCCGATGTGGATTTTAGGTGTGGTTTGTCTGGCGCTTTTCGGCTGGCTGAGCGCGGTTAGTTCGTTGCTGCAATACACAATGCTGCAAACGCAAACTCCGGAAGCAATGTTAGGGCGGATTAACGGTTTGTGGACGGCGCAGAACGTGACGGGCGATGCCATAGGCGCGGCGCTGCTGGGCGGTCTGGGGGCGATGATGACACCGGTTGCTTCCGCAAGCGCGAGCGGTTTTGGTTTGTTGATTATCGGCGTGTTGTTGCTGCTGGTGCTGGTGGAGTTGCGGCGTTTTCGCCAGACGCCGCCACAAGCGGCAGCGTCTGAGAATTAGTTAAAGGTGCATTTTCCCCTCACCCTAACCCCGGAAGGGAGAGGGGACTGTTTGTGCTCTAATCGTATGTTTTATCAACCTTTTTTAAACAGTGAATTAAGCCTGTCCAGCACTTGCATGGCGCTGTAGTAATCCAGTCGGAACGTCTCGGTTCCCAGCGCATAAACCTGCTTGTTTTGTACTGCAGGCAGGTGCGCGAGCAGCGGATTGGCATAAATAGCATCGGCGTCTTTCTGATCACCGGCGAACAGGAATAGTGACTCGCCATTTAACCCTGCCGCCAGATTTTCCCCACCAAGCTGAATGATGTCATGGCGTTTGCCCTGGCTTTGGCTGACGTTTAACCCTGCGGGCAACTTCGCCAGCGTAAAGCCGAGTTGTTCCAGCATCTGCCCTTGTGCTGATTCCGGCGTCCAGAGATTGGCACTGTGCGCGGCAGCAGTATAAACAATGGCAGTTACTGGCTGCGGCGGTAATTTGATTTGCTCTTTCGCCGCCGCCAGTTGCTTATCAAACTGTGCAATCCGCTCTGCCGCTTGTTTCTCATGCCCGGTAATTTCGCCAAGCTGCGTTAACAGCGACTGCCAGCTTTTGTCGTCGTAATTGATGATTAATGTCGGGGCGATGGTGGAAAGCTGATCATACAGCGCCAGCGCCGAATCACCGCCGGTTGCGCTAATTAAAATCAGATCCGGCATTTGCGCGGCAACGGCTTCTGCACTCGGTTCGCCGATATAGAGCCGTTGCAGTTTGCGTTCTTTCGCCACCTTGCTCCACTGGCGTAAAAAGCCCTGGTCATCCGCGACGCGGTTATTTGGCGTGGTCGCGCCGCTGGCGATCACCGGAGCATCAATCGCCAGCAGTGAGCCGGTCAGGGTGACGCTGGTGGAAACAATACGCTGCGGCTGGCTTTCCAGGGTATGAGTGCCACGGCTGTCAGTAATCTGACGCGGCCAGTCGGCAGCCTGAACTGCGGCTATTCCTGAAAGCAAAAGTCCTGTTAATAGAAGGGCGTTGCGGTAGAGCGAGGCGAGTCTCACAAATCAGCTTCCTGTTATTAATGAAGTTAATGCTTCTCATTTTCATTGTAACCACAACCAGATGCAACCCCGAGTTGCAGATTGCGTTACCTCAAGAGTTGACATAGTGCGCGTTTGCTTTTAGGTTAGCGACCGAAAATATAAATGATAATCATTATTAAAGCCTTTATCATTTTGTGGAGGATGATATGGATACGTCACTGGCTGAGGAAGTACAGCAGACCATGGCAACACTTGCGCCCAATCGCTTTTTCTTTATGTCGCCGTACCGCAGTTTTACGACGTCAGGATGTTTCACCCGCTTCGATGAACCGGCTGTGAACGGGGATTCACCCGACAGTCCCTTTCAGCAAAAACTCGCCGCGCTGTTTGCCGATGCCAAAGCGCAGGGCATCAAAAATCCGGTGATGGTCGGGGCGATTCCCTTCGATCCACGTCAGCCTTCGTCGCTGTATATTCCCGAATCCTGGCAGCCATTCTCCCGCAAAGAAAAACAAGCTTCCGCGCGCCGTTTCACCCGCAGCCAGGCGCTGAACGTGGTGGAACGCCAGGCAATTCCAGAACAAGCCACGTTTGAACAGATGGTCGCCCGCGCCGCCGCACTTACTGCCACGCCGCAGGTCGACAAAGTGGTGTTATCACGGTTGATTGATATCACCACCGACGCCGCCATTGACAGCGGTGTACTGCTGGAACGATTGATCGCGCAAAACCCGGTTAGTTACAACTTCCATGTCCCGCTGGCTGATGGTGGCGTCCTGCTGGGGGCCAGCCCGGAACTGCTGCTACGTAAAGACGGCGAGCGTTTTAGCTCCATTCCGTTAGCCGGTTCCGCGCGCCGTCAGCCGGATGAAGTGCTGGACAGAGAAGCGGGAAATCGACTGCTGGCGTCGGAAAAAGATCGCCATGAACATGAACTGGTGACCCAGGCGATGAAAGAGGTGCTACGCGAGCGCAGCAGTGAGTTACACGTTCCTTCCTCTCCACAACTGATCACCACGCCGACGCTGTGGCATCTCGCAACACCCTTTGAAGGTAAAGCTAATTCGCAAGAAAACGCACTGACTCTGGCCTGTCTGCTGCATCCGACCCCCGCGCTGAGCGGTTTCCCGCATCAGGCAGCAACCAAAGTGATTGCTGAACTGGAGCCGTTCGACCGCGAACTGTTTGGCGGCATTGTCGGCTGGTGCGACAGCGAAGGTAACGGTGAGTGGGTGGTGACCATCCGCTGCGCGAAGCTGCGGAAAAATCAGGTGCGTCTGTTTGCCGGAGCGGGGATTGTGCCTGCGTCATCACCACTTAGCGAATGGCGCGAAACCGGCGTCAAACTTTCTACCATGTTGAACGTTTTTGGATTGCATTAAGGAGCGAGGATGAGCATCCCATTCACCCGCTGGCCGGAAGAGTTTGCCCGTCGCTATCGGGAAAAAGGCTACTGGCAGGATTTGCCGCTGACTGACATTCTGACCCGCCACGCCGCGAGTGACAGCATCGCGGTTATCGACGGCGAGCGTCAGTTGAGTTATCGGGAACTGAATCAGGCGGCGGATAACCTCGCGTGTAGTTTGCGCCGTCAGGGCATTAAACCTGGTGAAACCGCGCTGGTACAGTTGGGTAACGTCGCTGAACTGTACATTACCTTTTTCGCGCTGCTGAAACTGGGCGTCGCGCCGGTGCTGGCGCTGTTCAGCCATCAGCGTAGTGAACTGAACGCCTATGCCAGCCAGATTGAACCGGCGTTACTGATTGCCGATCGCCAACATGCGCTATTTAGCGGGGATGATTTCCTCAATACTTTCGTCACAGAACATTCCTCTATTCGTGTGGTGCAACTGCACAACGACAGCGGCGAGCACAATTTGCAGGATGCGATTAACCATCCGGCAGAAGATTTTACTGCCACGCCGTCACCTGCCGATGAAGTGGCCTATTTCCAGCTTTCCGGCGGCACCACCGGCACACCGAAACTGATCCCGCGTACCCATAACGACTATTATTACAGCGTGCGCCGTAGCGTCGAGATTTGTCAGTTCACGCAACAGACTCGCTATCTGTGCGCGATTCCGGCGGCTCATAACTACGCCATGAGTTCACCAGGATCGCTGGGCGTATTTCTCGCTGGCGGCACTGTCGTTCTGGCGGCCGATCCCAGCGCCACGCTCTGCTTCCCATTGATTGCAAAACATCAGGTCAACGTCACCGCGCTGGTGCCGCCGGCGGTAAGCCTGTGGTTACAGGCGCTGGCTGAAGGTGAAAGCAGGGCGCAGCTTGCCTCGCTAAAACTGTTACAGGTCGGCGGTGCGCGTCTTTCTGCCACGCTTGCGGCGCGTATTCCCGCAGAGATTGGCTGCCAGTTGCAGCAGGTGTTCGGCATGGCGGAAGGGCTGGTGAACTACACCCGTCTTGATGATAGCGCGGAGAAAATTATCCATACCCAGGGCTACCCAATGTGTCCGGATGATGAAGTGTGGGTCGCCGATGCTGACGGAAATCCACTGCCGCAAGGGGAAGTTGGACGCCTGATGACGCGCGGACCGTACACCTTTCGTGGCTATTACAAAAGCCCGCAGCACAATGCCAGCGCCTTTGATGCCAACGGTTTTTACTGTTCCGGCGATCTGATCTCCATTGATCCAGACGGTTACATCACCGTGCAGGGGCGCGAGAAAGATCAGATCAATCGTGGCGGCGAGAAGATCGCTGCCGAAGAGATCGAAAACCTGCTGCTGCGCCATTCGGCGGTGATCTACGCCGCACTGGTGAGCATGGAAGATGAGCTGATGGGCGAAAAAAGCTGTGCTTATCTGGTGGTGAAAGAGCCGCTGCGTGCAGTGCAGGTGCGTCGTTTTCTGCGTGAACAGGGTATTGCCGAATTTAAATTACCGGATCGCGTGGAGTGTGTGGATTCACTTCCGCTGACGGCGGTCGGGAAAGTCGATAAAAAACAATTACGTCAGTGGCTGGCGTCACGCGCATCAGCCTGAAGGAGAGAACACGATGGCTATTCCAAAATTACAGGCTTACGCACTGCCGGAGTCTCACGATATTCCGCAAAATAAAGTCGACTGGGCATTTGAACCGCAACGTGCCGCGTTGTTAATCCATGATATGCAGGATTATTTCGTCAGCTTCTGGGGCGAGAACTGCCCGATGATGGAACAGGTGATCGCGAATATTGCGGCGCTGCGTGACTACTGCAAACAGCACAATATTCCGGTTTATTACACCGCGCAGCCGAAAGAGCAGAGCGATGAAGATCGGGCGCTGCTGAATGATATGTGGGGGCCTGGCCTGACCCGTTCGCCGGAACAGCAAAAGGTGGTGGATCGCCTGACGCCGGATGCCGACGATACGGTGCTGGTGAAGTGGCGCTACAGTGCGTTTCATCGCTCCCCGCTGGAGCAAATGCTGAAAGAGAGCGGACGTAACCAACTGATTATCACCGGGGTGTACGCGCATATTGGCTGCATGACCACCGCGACCGACGCGTTTATGCGTGATATCAAACCGTTTATGGTGGCGGATGCGCTGGCCGATTTCAGCCGTGACGAGCATTTGATGTCGCTGAAATATGTTGCCGGGCGTTCTGGTCGGGTGGTGATGACCGAGGAACTGCTGCCGACGCCAATTCCCGCCAGCAAAGCGGCGCTGCGTGAGGTGATCCTGCCGCTGCTGGATGAATCCGATGAGCCGTTCGATGACGACAACCTGATCGACTACGGTCTGGATTCAGTGCGCATGATGGCGCTGGCGGCGCGCTGGCGCAAAGTGCATGGCGATATCGATTTTGTCATGCTGGCGAAAAACCCGACCATCGACGCCTGGTGGAAACTGCTCTCCCGCGAGGTGAAATAATGGATTTCAGCGGCAAAAATGTCTGGGTAACCGGTGCGGGGAAAGGTATCGGCTACGCCACGGCGCTGGCATTTGTTGAAGCGGGAGCGAAAGTTACAGGTTTTGATCAAGCGTTCACTCAGGAGCAATATCCCTTTGCGACCGAAGTGATGGATGTAGCCGACGCCGGGCAGGTGGCGCAGGTATGTCAGCGATTGTTAGCTGAAACGGAGCGACTGGACGTGCTGGTCAATGCGGCGGGAATTTTACGCATGGGCGCGACCGATCAGCTCAGCAAAGAAGACTGGCAGCAGACCTTTGCGGTCAACGTTGGCGGCGCATTTAACCTGTTTCAGCAAACCATGAACCAGTTTCGCCGTCAGCGGGGCGGGGCGATTGTTACGGTAGCGTCCGACGCTGCACATACGCCGCGTATTGGTATGAGTGCTTACGGTGCGTCGAAAGCGGCGCTGAAAAGCCTGGCGTTGAGCGTTGGGCTGGAACTGGCGGGTAGCGGCGTGCGCTGTAATGTGGTTTCCCCTGGTTCCACCGACACCGATATGCAACGCACGCTGTGGGTGAGCGATGATGCCGAAGAACAGCGTATTCGTGGCTTTGGCGAGCAGTTTAAACTCGGCATTCCTCTGGGGAAAATTGCCTGTCCGCAGGAGATCGCCAACACGATTTTGTTCCTTGCCTCTGACCTCGCCAGCCATATCACGCTACAGGATATCGTGGTGGATGGCGGCTCAACGCTGGGAGCATAAGCATGATCTGGAAACGCCATTTAACGCTCGACGAACTCAACGCCACCAGCGACAACACAATGGTGGCGCATCTGGGAATTGTTTATACCCGCCTGGGCGATGATGTGCTGGAAGCCGAAATGCCGGTTGATACCCGTACTCATCAGCCGTTTGGCCTGCTGCATGGCGGTGCGTCGGCGGCGCTGGCGGAAACGCTGGGATCGATGGCCGGATTTATGATGACTCGCGACGGTCAGTGCGTGGTAGGCACGGAGCTGAACGCCACGCATCATCGTCCGGTGTCTGAGGGAAAGGTGCGCGGCGTCTGCCAGCCGCTGCATCTTGGGCGGCAAAATCAGAGTTGGGAAATCGTTGTTTTCGATGAACAGGGGCGGCGTTGCTGCACTTGTCGGCTGGGTACGGCAGTTTTGGGATGAACCCGACAGAATTAAATGAGATTGCAGGAAAACTCGGTTAACGGAGTGATCGAGTTAACATTGTTAAGTTAATTATTGGTTTTAACTCTTATTTGTTTGGTTATCGCGTTGTTAAATTCCGCAAAGATGTTATAGAAACAAAATGTAACATCTCTATGGACACGCACACGGATAACAATTATGAACAAATCAGGGAAATACCTCGTCTGGACAGTGCTCTCTGTAATGGGAGCATTTGCTCTGGGATACATTGCTTTAAATCGTGGGGAACAGATCAACGCGCTGTGGATTGTGGTGGCGTCGGTCTGTATCTATCTGATCGCTTATCGTTTTTATGGTCTGTATATCGCCAAAAATGTGCTGGCGGTTGACCCGACGCGTATGACGCCAGCGGTGCGCCATAACGACGGGCTGGACTATGTGCCGACGGACAAGAAAGTGCTGTTCGGTCACCATTTTGCGGCCATTGCCGGCGCAGGCCCGCTGGTGGGGCCGGTGCTGGCAGCGCAAATGGGCTACCTGCCGGGGATGATCTGGCTGCTTGCCGGGGTGGTTCTCGCCGGTGCGGTACAGGATTTCATGGTGCTGTTTGTTTCCACGCGCCGTGACGGTCGCTCGCTGGGTGAGCTGGTCAAAGAAGAGATGGGGCCAACCGCCGGGGTGATTGCGCTGGTAGCCTGCTTTATGATCATGGTCATTATCCTTGCAGTGCTGGCGATGATAGTAGTGAAAGCCCTGACTCATAGCCCGTGGGGAACGTATACCGTTGCGTTTACCATTCCGCTGGCGCTGTTCATGGGGATCTACCTGCGCTATCTGCGTCCAGGTCGCATTGGTGAAGTGTCGGTGATTGGCCTGGTGTTCCTGATTTTCGCCATTATCTCTGGCGGCTGGGTGGCAGAAAGTCCGACCTGGGCACCGTACTTTGACTTTACCGGCGTGCAGCTAACCTGGATGCTGGTGGGATACGGTTTTGTGGCGGCGGTGCTGCCAGTGTGGTTGCTGCTGGCTCCGCGTGACTACCTCTCTACCTTCCTGAAAATCGGGACTATCGTTGGGCTGGCGGTAGGCATTTTGATTATGCGCCCGACGCTGACCATGCCTGCGCTGACCAAATTTGTCGATGGCACTGGCCCGGTATGGACCGGTAACCTGTTCCCGTTCCTGTTTATCACCATCGCCTGTGGTGCGGTGTCTGGCTTCCATGCGCTGATCTCTTCCGGCACCACGCCGAAGATGCTGGCGAACGAAGGTCAGGCGTGCTTTATCGGCTACGGTGGGATGTTAATGGAATCCTTCGTGGCGATTATGGCGCTGGTTTCTGCCTGTATCATCGATCCGGGCGTGTATTTCGCTATGAACAGTCCGATGGCGGTGCTGGCTCCGGCGGGTACGACGGATGTCGTGGCTTCTGCGGCGCAGGTGGTGAGTAGCTGGGGCTTTGCGATAACCCCGGATACGTTAAACCAGATTGCCAGCGAAGTCGGTGAACAGTCGATCATTTCCCGTGCGGGTGGTGCACCAACGCTGGCGGTGGGGATGGCCTACATTCTGCACGGTGCGCTGGGCGGCATGATGGATGTGGCGTTCTGGTATCACTTCGCCATTTTGTTTGAAGCACTGTTTATTTTGACGGCGGTAGATGCGGGTACGCGTGCTGCGCGCTTTATGTTGCAGGATTTGCTGGGTGTGGTTTCTCCGGGTCTGAAACGGACGGATTCTCTGCCTGCGAACCTGCTGGCAACGGCGCTGTGTGTGCTGGCGTGGGGCTACTTCCTGCATCAGGGCGTGGTCGATCCGCTGGGCGGTATTAACACCCTGTGGCCGCTGTTTGGTATTGCCAACCAGATGCTGGCAGGGATGGCGCTGATGCTCTGTGCCGTAGTACTGTTCAAAATGAAACGTCAACGTTACGCCTGGGTGGCGCTGGTGCCAACGGCCTGGCTGCTGATTTGTACCCTGACCGCAGGCTGGCAGAAAGCGTTCAGCCCGGATGCGAAAGTCGGCTTCCTGGCCATTGCCAATAAGTTCCAGGCAATGATCGACAGCGGCAACATTCCGTCGCAGTATACTGAGTCACAACTGGCGCAACTGGTGTTCAACAACCGTCTGGATGCCGGGTTGACCATCTTCTTTATGGTGGTTGTGGTGGTTCTGGCGCTGTTCTCGATTAAAACGGCGCTGGCGGCATTGAAAGAGCCGAAGCCAACGGCGAAAGAAACGCCGTATGAGCCGATGCCAGAAAATGTCGAGGAGATCGTGGCGCAGGCAAAAGGCGCGCACTAAAGTCAGAGTGAGGGGGAATGTTGGTATAGTGCCGATGGTTCCCCCTCACCCTAATCCTCTCCCCGGTGGGGCGAGGAGACTGACCGAGCGCGTTGATAGCTATTAATGCACTCTCTCAGCAATCTGATTACCGGAGGTATTGATGTTTGATTCACTGGCAAAAGCCGGAAAATATTTAGGTCAGGCGGCGAAGCTGATGATTGGTATGCCTGATTACGACAACTATGTCGAACATATGCGGGTTAACCATCCCGATCAGACGCCGATGACCTATGAAGAGTTTTTCCGCGAGCGGCAGGACGCGCGCTACGGTGGGAAAGGCGGTGCGCGCTGCTGCTAAATTTGTTCGTCAGGCTTTAAACGATTCCACTTTTTCTAACGCTGCCCGCAACGTATCTGATGTCAGCGTAACTGGCAGATAATGAATGGACTCCACCGGACGCAAAGTATGGACAATCATTTTGTCGATCTCTGCCTGATTATTGATATCCACATCCAGCTCCGCCAGCGTGGTCGGCAGATGAAAACGCTGATACGCCTTGGTTAATTGCGCCAGCACATCATCCTGACCCAGCAAGGCGCTTTGCACCAGAATGCCGTAAGCGACTTTGGTGCCGTGAAGAAACTTCTCGGTTTGCGGCAACACAGTCAGACCGTTATGCACGGCATGAGCCGCCGCCACACGCGTAAAACGATCGCCCAGACCGCCGACCATTCCGCCACCAGCGATAATTGCATCCACCACATCGCAAAATGATTGCGTTAACTGCTGATTTTGCTGATCGGCAAGCGCCTGTTCGCTACTGTTTAATAAAACATCGCGGATGGCCTGCGCGTTATTGATCCCCAGACGCACGGTTAGCGGCAAAGTTTCTGGCTGCGGAGCCAGCACCACCGCTTCATACCATTTCGCCAGCGTGTCGCCGATCCCCGCCAGCAGATATTCTTGCGGCGCATTGAGGATAATCTCCGGTTCCACCAAAACCATAAAATTGGCGTCGTCGAAAATTTCATAATGTAGCGCCTGTCCGGCATCGTTATACCAGACGGAGAGCGGTGTCCAGGCGGCGCAGGTAGCGGCGATCGTTGGAACGGCAACAAACGGCAGACCGAGACGCCGGGCGAGGGCTTTCGCGGTGTCGAGCAGTGCACCGCCGCCGACGCCAATTACTACGCTGCGATCGTCACCAGACTGTGTCGCCAGTTGTTGCACATCGCTTTCGCTGCAATGACCGCGAAACAAAAGATGCTTTACTCCTGGCAGTTCAAACGCAGGTGGAAGTTTGGTTTGCGCCGCAGCAATGGCACGTTCACCATAAATCCACACAGCGCGAGAAAGCTGTTCAGTCGTGAAAAAATCATGCAGATGATTGAGACTTCCGGGATGTGAAAAGTAGTTAGCCGGGCCGACGACGACGCGGATAGGATTGTGAGGCATGTTGTGTTGTCCTTATTGTTTTATTTAGACATCTAAACGTCTTGATTGCCAAATACTAGCATCGTGTTATAGTGCCTTCAACACGCAACTTCGTCAGGCACAATAAAAATGACAAATAACCCTCTGATTCCACAAAGCAAACTTCCACAACTTGGCACTACCATTTTCACCCAGATGAGCAAGCTGGCGCAGCAACACCAGGCGATTAACCTGTCGCAAGGCTTTCCTGATTTTGATGGTCCGCGCTATTTACAGGAGCGACTGGCGTATCACGTTGCCCAGGGCGCAAATCAATACGCGCCAATGACCGGCGTACAGGCACTACGCGAGGCGATTGCTCAGAAAACGGAACGTTTGTATGGCTATCAACCGGATGCTGACAGCGATATCACCGTAACAGCAGGGGCGACGGAGGCGTTATACGCGGCGATTACCGCGCTGGTACGTAGTGGCGATGAAGTTATCTGTTTCGACCCCAGTTATGACAGTTATGCGCCTGCCATTGCGCTATCAGGTGGGATCGTGAAACGCATTGCGCTACAGCCGCCGCATTTTCGCGTTGACTGGCAAGAATTTGCTGCGCTATTGGGCGAGCGCACCCGGCTGGTGATCCTCAACACGCCGCATAATCCCAGCGCCACCGTCTGGCAGCAGGCTGATTTTGCCGCTTTGTGGCAGGCAATTGCCGATCGTGAGATTTTTGTCATTAGCGATGAAGTTTACGAGCACATCAACTTTTCACAGCCGGGTCATGCCAGCGTGCTGACGCATCCGCAATTGCGTGAGCGGGCGGTGGCGGTGTCATCGTTTGGCAAGACCTATCACATGACCGGCTGGAAAGTGGGGTATTGCGTTGCGCCAGCGCCCATCAGTGCCGAAATTCGCAAGGTACATCAGTATCTGACCTTTTCGGTCAACACCCCCGGACAACTGGCGCTTGCCGATATGCTGCGGGAAAATCCTGAACATTATCTTGCATTACCGGACTTTTATCGCCAGAAGCGCGATATTCTGGTGAACGCGTTAAGCGAGAGTCGGCTGGAGATTTTACCGTGTGAAGGCACATACTTTTTGCTGGTGGATTACAGCGCCGTGTCTACGCTGGATGATGTTGAGTTTTGCCAGTGGCTGACGCGGGAGCACGGCGTAGCGGCGATTCCGCTATCGGTGTTTTGCGCCGATCCCTTCCCGCATAAACTGATTCGTCTCTGTTTTGCCAAGAAGGAATCGACGCTGCTGGCGGCGGCTGAACGCCTGCGCCAGCTTTAGTTATTTGACAGTCCAGGCGCGGGAATATTGACGGTCGGCAAACAGTTCTTGCAGGCCGTTAATTTGCTTCAGGCGCAACACTTCGTCGCTGTCCATTCCCAACTCTTTGCCGATTTTATTGTCGTCCCAACCTAACTGGCTGAGTTCACGAACAATTTCTGACATTGCCGTGACCTGGTGGCGACCGCGCGCCCGGTTGTGGCGAATAGTTGCAGCGATACGTTCGTTACGTGTTCCTTCCAGGCAGGTGACCGGTAAATACCCTTTTAATCGCAATTTTAACGTGTTAGAGCCTTTGCCAATTTCATGACGGTGAAAACCATCAACAATTTCAAGTGTGCTGGCTCGTGTGTTGGTCACCACAATTGGCTGGGTAAAACCATCGACCTCAATTGATTTTTGCAGTAATCGTTTCTCTGGCGGCGCGACGTTATTCGGATTGTAATCATTGGGAGTGAGTTGGGTGTTCTTAACCCACAAAACACAATCTACCGGTTCGTCGCGAAATGGACTTACTTGATGGATCGCCGTTCTGATCTCATTGATCGCCTTAATGCGATCTTCTTCCGCCAGACTGGCGAGAAATTGAGTTAAATCCTGCGTTAATCGCTGCTGCATAGTATTCCCCATTCCTGACGTTTTCCTTTAATCCGTTCGTTATAACGTTGATAATTTTTGGCTTTTGTGGGGCTGAATGATAATGCCCGACACCAATAATCATTGTTGAGCAATACTTTGCAGATACGTCGCCAGGAAGGGACATCTTTTGAGCCAATATCTCCATGCTGTGTCTGAGGGATCTCGATGCCTTTTTTTTGATACCAGTGCAAATAAACAGCAATCTTATTGCGATAATGTTCAGCCGTTTTTTCCGGCATACTATTAAGCAGTAATAAGGCATATTCTTGCCAGTCTAAATGGTCGGGCTTAAGGATTTTCCTATGACCATAAAATTGATTGTCATGGCCAGCGTAAATTCCACCGCTTTTTACGCCACTGACCCTGGCGCACATTGCGGCCCATCGGTCAGGTTCAAGAACATGATATAGCCACAAACCTTGCCGTTGCTCTGGACCAAAAGGTTCGCAGATTCGCATATGACGCAGAGGGACGCCAGCCTGGTACATCAGGTTATACAAAGGGTTAGATAGAGTCTGGTGTTTAGCATACCAGGTCCAGATATCGGCCACCTTCCAGTCGTAAATGGGATAAATATACCAACAATGACCACCTGGTGCGGCGGTGGTCCACGGTTTATCGTCAGCAAAACGTTGTTTATTTAAGCTGGCAATGGCGACGAAACGATTATAAGACTCGTCGGCACGGATACCGACTAACATTGCGGCTGGACGATGTTGTGAAAACCATTCGGCAAATTCACGCACAAAATGTTCAAAGGTCATGCCTGATTGATAAAACGAGAAAAATGCTGGATCGGTTATCGCATCTTCTGGCGGCTGACGAACCCATTCAATATCAGGCTGCCAGCACTGCCATTCGGGTTGATATTGGGATAATGAATTTTGCGTTGTTAGCGGTAGTGCTACCCAATAAAACTCTTCGATAACATCGGCATACTGCTCACGTAGCGATTGAACATAGTCAATCGTACAAGAAAACTGAGCTTCCCAGTCGATAAACAGGACGTGTATTTTTTTTCCCATTTTTCTGGCCAGATCTGCGGTCAAATGGAGCATTAAGCCAGAATCTTTACCACCAGAAAAAGAGACGCATACGCGAGGCAGAGTATTAAGTGTCCAGGTGATACGGTCTTGTGCTGCTTCCAGGATATTGAGAGGTAGCGGGATTTTATAAATGGACATCTGAAGACGCTCTCTTAACGTGACCGTGAGAAAAGTGCGATAGTTTCCTGATTATAATATTAATAAATTAAAATGAGGTATCTTATTTTATATTCACATGCTGAATTTTTATGACGAATATTATCCATGCCGGCAGATGTTTAACATAAGTTGTCATTCAAACGATCAATAAAACGAGAGAAACTCAGGTTGTTTAATGATGATTTATTATAGGAAATATAAAGTGTATTAGACGGTAGATTCTGTTCTATCTTTATTTGTTTTAATTGAAGGTTTTTTTGATAGCTACGATATAATTCGAAGGGCACAATGCCCAGTAAATCGGTAACCGCAATAGTATTGACAATAGTAAACAGTGAAGAGCTACGGAATGCTATTTTTCGGTTTGTAAGAATCGCTTCTATTTCCATCTGAAAATCTTCAAGGCCAGGTGCTTTCGATGTCAGAGAAGTGAACTCTTCATCAAGAATTTCTTCGCGGCTACTGTGTTCCGTTATTCTCGGATGGGATGCGCTACAGATAAGCGTGTTTCGTATCGACTGAAAAGGCATACAGCTCACCGAGCGACTGATGACCGGCATTAATGTGATGACCAGATCTGCTTTGCGATAAGTCAATAAATCTTCGGCGCTTTCTGCTGACATCATGATGTCATGATGTTCAATTTCTACGGCTGTGTCTTGTCGCAGACATCCGATCAAAAGGCTACTGTTGGTTGAAGAGATGAGTTGCGGGCCATAAATAATAAATTTTTTCTTCAGTTCTGCTTTATTGACAATGTTGATGGTTTGCTCAAGGTTCTTGAGATTTTTCTCAAGGTGATGATGCAAATTTAACCCTGTCGTTGTTGGTGCAATACCTTTCCCGGAGCGAATAAATAAGGGGTCATTAAATTGTGCACGTAGACGTTGTAAAGACTGACTCACCGCAGAAGGGGTTATATATAACGATTCTGCGGCCTTGCTAATGCTAAGATGTTGGTATATGCATTCAAAAATGACAAGCAAGTTCAAATCGAATTTTTTTAAGTCGTAAAGATTAGCCATGATGCGCTCCATTCATATGCTTGTTCTCATAATATTCATCAAGTCAATGATATGGCTTTATGTATTTATATATATTATGTTGTTTTACTTAATTTACGATTAAGTTTTTCTAAAATACCATAGTTGATATGAGCGGGGTGAACAATACTTGCGATTTTATGGATAACTGAAAAGGAGTGAACTATTCCAGTTATCCATAAAATGAATGCTATTTATTTCCCATAATAATATTTAAGGTCTTTTGATCCGGTAACCCGACAGCCTGCTGCAATGTGTTCTCTGGACTCATGTAATAAATCGCAGGTGTGACATTTGCCCCCAGTTCGTCCATCAACGCCTCATTGGCACTTAGAATTTTCATCTGTTCCGGGCCCACGCTCCCGGAGAGGTTCAGCTTTAACTTGCCGCCTGATGCTTCATACTCTTGCCACGTTTTTGCCGGATCTTTAGACGCAAGGATTGCCGCCGCAGTGGCTGGGCTTTCGGGTTTTATCACGCCAACCAGTAGGGTACGGATTTGTACTTTACCGGCATCAACCCATGGGCGCGCTTGTTGCCAGAATTGTTTGCAATACGGGCAGAAAGGATCGGCAAAAACATAAACCACGACTGGTGCATCTTTTTTACCGTCAAGTAACCAGCTTGATTGTTCCATGCGTTGCCACATTTCGCGTCCGGCAGGTGCGTAAATCTCTTTTTCAATAAGGGCGTTACTGAGGTTCTCTCCCTTTTCGTTGTACATATAGCCAGATATGGCATGTTTGCCGTCGGGCGTCAGGTAGATAGTGACCCCCATGTCCTGATATTTCCCCAGATAACCTTTCATGCCGCCAGGTGCATCGAACGATTTGATAATCGTAATCCCCTGTTTTTCAATCGCTTTAACGGGCGCAGGAAGCTCTTCGGCGTAAGCAAGTCCTGGGAGTAGGGTAAACAAAATTATCTTTTTTAACATTGCTTTGTCCTTTTCGTTCAGTGCAAATACACAATAAAAGGCTTAACCTATCACTGTCATAGTTAAGACCTTATGTCAGATGATTGCCCTTTGTTTATGAGGGTGTTGTAATCCCTCTCGTCGTTGCGATCATCATTGCAACACCGCAGCCTGTTGAACAGGCGCTGAAGATACCAAAGGGTAGTTCAGGTTATGCGGTCACCTGGAAAGGGGACCCTTTTTACTTTTTATCGCCGCTGGCGGTGCAAAGTTCACAAAGTTGTCTTACGAAGGTTGTAAGGTAAAACTTATCGATTTGATAATGGAAACGCATTAGCCGAATCGGCAAAAATTGGTTACCTTACATCACATCGAAAACACGGAGGAAGTATAGATGTCCTTGATTAACACCAAAATTAAACCTTTTAAAAACCAGGCATTCAAAAACGGCGAATTCGTTGAAATCACCGAAAAAGATACCGAAGGCCGCTGGAGCGTCTTCTTCTTCTACCCGGCTGACTTTACTTTCGTATGCCCGACCGAACTGGGCGACGTTGCTGACCACTACGAAGAACTGCAGAAACTGGGCGTAGACGTATACGCAGTATCTACCGATACTCACTTCACCCACAAAGCATGGCACAGCAGCTCTGAAACCATCGCTAAAATCAAATATGCGATGATCGGCGACCCGACTGGCGCCCTGACCCGTAACTTCGACAACATGCGTGAAGATGAAGGTCTGGCTGACCGTGCTACCTTCGTTGTTGACCCGCAGGGTATCATCCAGGCTATCGAAGTTACCGCTGAAGGCATTGGCCGTGACGCGTCTGATCTGCTGCGTAAAATCAAAGCAGCACAGTACGTGGCTTCTCACCCAGGTGAAGTTTGCCCGGCTAAATGGAAAGAAGGTGAAGCAACTCTGGCTCCGTCTCTGGACCTGGTTGGTAAAATCTAAGTTCCGCAATCGCGTAATTAATCGGGTGCTGCGGCACCCGATTTTCTTCCCCGCACCATGATGCAAGCTGCATCCAGGTAGCCGATGAGGCCGCTTGCATGATGATGTTTAAAGCCCAGGAGATAAACATGCTCGACACAAATATGAAAACTCAACTCAAGGCTTACCTTGAGAAATTGACAAAGCCTGTTGAGTTAATTGCCACGCTGGATGACAGCGCAAAATCGGCAGAAATCAAGGAACTGTTGGCTGAAATCGCTGAACTGTCAGACAAAGTCACCTTTAAAGAAGATAACAGCTTGCCGGTGCGTAAGCCGTCATTCCTGATCACCAATCCAGGTTCCAACCAGGGGCCGCGTTTTGCAGGTTCTCCGCTGGGTCACGAGTTTACCTCGCTGGTACTGGCGCTGCTGTGGACCGGTGGTCATCCGTCGAAAGAAGCACAATCTCTGCTGGAGCAGATTCGCCATATCGACGGTGATTTTGAATTTGAAACTTATTATTCGCTCTCCTGCCATAACTGCCCGGACGTGGTGCAGGCGCTGAACCTGATGAGCGTACTGAACCCGCGCATTAAGCACACGGCGATTGATGGCGGTACGTTCCAGAACGAAATCACCGATCGCAATGTGATGGGCGTTCCGGCAGTGTTCGTGAATGGTAAAGAGTTTGGTCAGGGCCGCATGACTATTTCCGAAATCGTCGCCAAAATTGATACTGGCGCGGAAAAACGTGCGGCAGAAGAGCTGAACAAGCGTGATGCTTATGACGTATTAATCGTCGGTTCCGGCCCGGCGGGTGCAGCGGCGGCCATTTATTCCGCACGTAAAGGCATTCGTACCGGTCTGATGGGCGAACGTTTTGGCGGTCAGATCCTCGATACCGTTGATATCGAAAACTACATTTCTGTACCGAAGACCGAAGGGCAGAAGCTGGCAGGTGCACTGAAAGTTCACGTTGATGAATACGACGTTGATGTGATCGACAGCCAGAGCGCCAGCAAACTAATCCCGGCAGCAGTTGAAGGCGGCCTGCATCAGATTGAAACAGCTTCCGGCGCGGTACTGAAAGCACGCAGCATTATCGTGGCGACCGGTGCAAAATGGCGCAACATGAACGTTCCGGGCGAAGATCAGTATCGCACCAAAGGCGTGACTTATTGTCCGCACTGCGACGGCCCGCTGTTTAAAGGCAAACGCGTAGCGGTCATCGGCGGCGGTAACTCCGGTGTCGAAGCGGCAATCGACCTGGCAGGTATTGTTGAACACGTAACCCTGCTGGAATTTGCGCCAGAAATGAAGGCAGACCAGGTATTGCAGGACAAACTGCGCAGCCTGAAAAACGTCGATATCATTCTGAACGCGCAAACTACTGAAGTAAAAGGTGACGGTAGCAAAGTTGTTGGTCTGGAATACCGTGACCGTGTGAGCGGTGATATTCACAACATCGAACTGGCCGGTATTTTCGTCCAGATCGGTCTGCTGCCGAACACTAACTGGCTGGAAGGCGCAGTAGAACGTAACCGCATGGGTGAGGTAATCATCGATGCGAAATGCGAAACCAGCGTTAAAGGTGTGTTTGCTGCCGGTGACTGTACGACTGTTCCGTACAAGCAGATCATCATCGCCACTGGCGAAGGTGCTAAAGCCTCTCTGAGCGCCTTTGACTACCTGATTCGCACCAAAACTGCATAAGAAGAAGTAAGATTCACCTGCAATTGTTAGCCGCCGGGGTCAAACCTGGCGGCTTTTTTTCGTTATAAAAAACCCTGCCGGGATTGCTCCGGGCAGGGCATCATAAATACGTTAATCTGTTAACGAACGACTAATACAGGCAGATTAGCATGGCGGATCACGCTGGAAGCGTTAGAACCTAACAGATGGGTTGAAATTGATGGATTACGCGAACCGATAACCACTACATCTGCATTCAGTTCTTTGGCTAACTCGTTCACCTCATCCCGCACGCTACCAAAGCGGACATGTGGTTTGATACGGGAGGGATCAATATTGAAATGACCAACCATTGTCTGTAGGCGTTCTTCCGCCTCATGTTGCAAATGCTCTTCGAAACGACGCACATCGGCAGCAAAACGGTGCAGACTAAGGCTTGCGGCGCCAGGTAATACATGGAGTAAATGAATTACACCATCATCCTGGGCGAGAAATTCAGCATGACGAACGGCTTTGTCGCTTAATTCCATTTCAAATACGTCTACCGGCATAATGATTGTTTTGTACATAAGCATTCTCTCCTTGCTGTTGCATGAATACATAACATCACATTATTGATTGCAGTTATGTGATTTGCGACGTTGATTTTATATCTATTAAGTATTGATTGGTGAAATATATTCACATAAACACTACCAGTGTTGCTCAAGGTATAGCACCGCGACAACGAGTATTGCCGCGATGAAAATATAAAACACTGTAATACCAAGAGCTTCACTCATAATGGAGTCCGCAGGTTGATAACCTGTTCAGATTAGAACGTAGCGGGGAAGAGCAAAATGATAAGTCTGGTTGATATTTGAACAGAAAGAGGATGCGGATGCATCCTCTGGGCAAAGCGAGTAAACGCTTGTGCAGATGGGATTAAAGCAAGTAGTCGCCAGCGGCTTCAGGCTGGTATTCGAGTTCCAGCACTTCAAGGTGGGTTGCGGTGCCGCCCGGAAGTTCCCAGTGAATGGTATCGCCAACGCGAAGTCCCAGCAGTGCGGCACCCACCGGAGCCATCACGGAAAGCTGAGTATTGCTGTCGGTCATTTTGGCCGGATACACCAGTGTGCGCACACGCACTTCGCCATCGCTAAGATTGCGGAATTTAACCCGGCTGTTCATTGTCACCACGTCGTGTGGCATCTCTTCAGGCGAACACATTTGGGCGCGATCCAACTCTGCGTTTAACGCGTCGGCGATTGGCAAACCGGCATAGGCGGGTTGCTCCAGCAGAATATCGATGCGTTCGGCATCCAGGTCGTTAATGATGATAGTTGGTCTGGACATTTTTACTCCATGTCGTTGGTACTGCGAGTGTCGCAGATAAACATACCCAAAAGAAAACCCTCACCGTCAGGCGGCGAGGGTTTAACTCATATGATGATACTGACTGTTGCTCACTCTTTGAAGTGATATACGTCACATTCAGGTAATTCCTCAATGCAGCGCATTATGTATATATATTAATCATCATGTTTTATGTAAAACGCGCTACGACGTTTTACAGATTTGATTATTAATAACCCGCTTTATCAATCACAAAGGCTTTGCCACAGTTGCCAGGGTGTGGTTGTGGTAAGAATGAGTTTGCTGAGAGCGGTGCGTTGATGGCGTCAGCTTTTATCGAAATCTGGATTTCAGTCAAATACGCCGGGTTACCCTGGCACGTTAACTTGACCGCTTTGACGTTCTCTTTCCCCCAACTTTTGGCAAAGGCGGCGTCAAAGTCACTGCGGCTCACGGTTTTTCCGTAGTTATCCGCGAGGAATTTTCCGGCTGCGCTCTCTTTAATTTCTTGATTCAGACGCACCATCGTGCCGAAATAAGCGTCCGGGTCAAAACCAAAACAGGCACCATGTTTCGCGTATTCGTAACGTTCCAGACAAGAGCGTCCGCCAGCCCCCGGCATAACTTCACTCAGTTTAGCTGCGGTTTCCAGCGATAACCCGGTTTCCGGTGAGGAACACATCCGGCTGGCGCGAGCTTCCGGCAAGTTCGGGATTGGACGAGTGGCGCAGCCGAAGCGCATCCAGCGGCGTTCATCAACGCCACGCGCTGCAACTGATTTTGGCAACCCCGGCCACAGACCATGAACGGTCAGAAAATCGGCTTTGTTGGTCGTTTCGGTTTGCAGGCGACATTCATCCCGTTCGTTACGATTTCGATCGTGCTGGCTCTGGCAAAATCCTGTTTGCCAGGAGAGAGCCAGGACATAGCGGTCAAAATCGCCATACTGTTTTGCCTGCAACGCAGCGGCGTTGACAGAAGATAAGGGGAGCAGAGAAGCCGCCAGTAAAGCGGCGTTACGCCAGAATGCTTTCATAATGGGTGTGGGACTCATACATACACTGAATACTATCTATTAAATCATAAAAAAGCCCGCCAGGTGGGGTTACCTGGCGGGCGTGATGATTTATTCAGCGTTTGACGAACGTATTAGTTCCACATGGCGAGAATCGGCCAGCCTACCAGAAGCAGCATGGCAATATAAATCACCCCGAAGATAGCGCCAAGACGCCAGTAATCTTTCGATTTCACATAGCCGCAGCCGTAAATAATAACCCCTGGACCGGTTGCATATGGCGTCAGGCAGCCCATGATACCGATAGACAGAACCAGCAGGATACACAGTTGTTCCATCGGTACGCCCGGAATACCTTTACCGACGGCCAGAATGACCGGCAGCATGGTTGCGGTATGCGCAGAGAGGCTGGCAAACAGGTAGTGAGCAAAGTAGAAGACCAGAACCAGTACAATCACCGTTGCGTTTGGTGAGAAACCTTCCAGATGCGTACTCATGGTGCTGGCGAACCAGTCGATAAAGCCAGAACGGGTCAGGCCATTAGCCATAACAACCAGTGTTGCCAGGTTGACCAGCGTGTTCCATGCGCTGTTATAGCGGGTAATGTCTTTCCACGGCACAACGTGCAGCGCCAGCATCAGCGAAACTGCCAGCAGGCCAACTGCAGTGGCGTTAATGACTTCACTACCAAATACCCACAAACCTAAGCTGAGCAGAACAAGACCAATCAGCGTCCACTCTCTGCGTGTCAGCGCACCCATGGTTTTTAGTTCATCACCCGCCCAGGTTGCCACTTCTTCACTGTGTGTGATTTCCGGTTTGTACAGCACGTAGGAAAGCCACGGCGCAATGATAAGTAAGATAACCCCAACTGGCAGGAAGCAGAGGAACCACTGCAACCAGCTAATCTGGATACCGGCAATTTTGCTGACGAACTCCAGACCCAGCACGTTTGGTGCTGCACCGGTGACAAACATGGAGGAACTCAGACTGGTACTGATGACCATCATCCACATTAAATAACCGCCAATGCGACGTGCAGACGGATCGTTCGGGAATGATTTAAACAGCGGTGGCAGGTTTTTAATGACCGGGAAAACCGTACCCCCGGTACGTGCGGTGTTAGACGGAGTAAACGGCGCCAGCAGAATGTCGATAATGACAATTGCATAACCCAACGTCAGCGTGCGTTTACCCATGAATTTTACCAGGAAAAGGGCAATACGACGGCCTAATCCGGAAACTTCATACCCTAATGCAAAGATAAATGCGCCAAATACCAGCCAGACAGTGGTACTGGAAAAACCAGCCAGTCCCCATTTCAGCGCCTGTTTTTGGGCATTAAAAGCGGGGTCAGCTAATTCTTTGGCGTCAAAAAGCAGGTAATTACTGCCAATAACGCAAATCGTCACTGCAATAAAACTGATCGCTGTTGCCGGAATTGGCTCGAGGATCATGCCGACAATCATTGCCACAAACACGGCGAAGTAATGCCATGCTTGCGGCGGCATACCGTCGGGTACAGGGATAAGAAACATGACGCCCATCACCACCAGTGGGGCCAATAATTTCCATATCTTATCTTTTGCTAAAGACATACGGGTTCTCCGAAAATTAATATTTCCAAATTTATCAAGTGTTTAAATTTTTAAATCTGTGCTAAAAACCAGGTAAGAATCAGCAGGTCGGCGCTGCCGCCTGGACTGAGATTTCGTTCGATACACTCCCTGTCGAACTGCCGGAGATAATCGAGATCGGCGGGGGTTCGGATGCCCCCTTTTTGCAATAGTGTTTGCGCCTGGCGCTGTAGCCAGCGCAGGCCCCCTTCGCCACCGCGCGATGCGACGTTGGTATCGCCGTTAATCGCCATCAGTAGGAGCAAGGTATCGAGCAATGCCAGTTCAGGATCCAGCCCCTGATCCAGCAGAGTGAGGTAATGCGGGAGGGCGCGGTTGATAACCAGCGGGTAGCCCGCTTCGGCTTCACCGCGCGCACCGGTAAGACCAAGTTGCTGATATAACCGTTGGCCTGCCGTTAGTTGTGGATTATTGGTGCGCAGTTCGCGATCGGTCAGACCACGGCAAAAACTGGCCGCCGTCGCACAAACGGTTTTGGGCGTTACCGGCTGGTTGAGCTGAAGCAAACGACCAATTGCCGCACATATCAGCCCTAAAGAAAAAATACTGCCTTTATGGGTGTTTACACCTGCGGTAGCGCGGAACATATCGCCTTCGCAGGCCATACCAATTGGGCGTAATCCGCTGAGTACCGATTCTGGCGCCATTTCTGCACTACAGGCACCAAATTCAATGAAACGTGGTAACCAGCCCTGAATCGCCAGCGCGCTACGGTGGAAATCTTCCAGTGACATATCTTTGTGCGCACCGCAGTTAATGCGATCCACGAGACCGGGTTTCGGTGACAGATTGACTTCAGTCAGCATGGCGCGCCAGCCCAGAAGGGCATAGTCATTGATTAATGACGTCGCAAGCTTTGTGGTTTTAGTTGACGTTGCAGGCATCGACATCGTTCAGCAGCGCCTCCATACGGTTGAGTAAATCGGTCAGTTGATGCGTTTTTCCACGCGCACAAACAGCCGCACTTTGCTCGCACAACAGGCAGCGGCGAGGCGGCAGCGAATAATCGCGGCGGGAGAGAATTTCGCCTTCGGGCGTCAGGACATCGATATCCCACAAACGCCCGAGAGCATGACTATGCTCAAGCTCAATGGTTGCGAGCTTGAGGTCGCGAGCCGGTGCGGCAATGCTCAACATGCCCTCCGGCCCGCTGGCGGAAACCAGTGCAGTCTGCTCCTGAATTTGCCAGCCCTGTTTTGCGGCTAAAGCACGCAGGGCAGTCACGCCATGATTAAAAATCCGGCGTGTGACCTCGCTGTCTTTAACCGGCCCAGGCGCAACCACGGTAAAGGAGACCAGTGGAACAGGATGGCGCTTGAGCCAGGCGTATTGCCGTGCTTGCCTTTCATCCCGGCTGATGAGCAACTCGGGAATCGAAACCGCATGGTGGCTGGCGAGTTCAGGGAGCAGGTGCATGGCTTATTCCTTCACCTGATGTACAACATCAATCACCGAGCCATCGCGGTAACGCACGACGGCAACGACGCGGTCAGTGAATTCAATCGGCTGTGGTTCACCGGTCAGCAGACGCGCGCGTTCGCGCAGCCACTCAATGGAAACCACTTTAATGCCCGCCTCCTGCAGACGCTCTGCCAGTTCCGGGCGTGCCGGGTTAACGGCGATACCGTGGTCGGTAACCAGGATATCGACGCTGGAGCCAGGGGTGATGCAGGTCAGCACGTTATCCACCAGGGTCGGAATACGACCGCGCACCAGCGGTGCGACGATGATGGAAAGGGCGGATGCAATTGCGGTATCGCAGTGACCACCGGAAGCGCCACGCAGTACGCCGTCAGAGCCGGTCAGCACGTTGACGTTGAACTGGGTATCAATTTCCAGCGCGCTCAGTACCACCACGTCGAGACGATCAACCGATGCGCCTTTCGAACCCCAGTTGGCGTACTGGTTGGCGCTGATTTCGATGTGATTCGGGTTACGAGCCAGCGATTGCGCAGCGTGGCTGTCAAAGCTCTGCACATCCAGCAGTTTGCGGATCAGCCCTTTTTCATGCAGATCAACCATCGTTGCGGTAATACCGCCGAGGGCGAAGTCGGCGCGAATATCGCGGCTACGCATTTTGTCTTCCAGGAAACGGGTGACTGCCAGCGAAGCGCCGCCGGTGCCGGTCTGCATGGAAAAACCTTCTTTGAAGTAGCCGGAGTTGACAATCACATCTGCTGCGCTGCGGGCAATCAGCAGTTCGCGCGGGTTAGTGGTCATACGGGTCGCGCCTGCGCCGATTTTTGCGGCATCACCAACGCGATCGACTTTGACGATCAGATCGACCTGATCCTGTTCAATACTGGCCGGGTTATGCGGATAAGGCAGCAGTTCTTCGGTGAGCATCACGACTTGTTTTGCGTTGTCGGCATCGACCATCGCATAGCCGAGAGAACCGCAGCAGGCTTTACCGGTGTAGCCGTTGGCATTACCGAATTCATCACAGGACGGGACGCCGAGGAAAGCCACGTCGATATTCAGTTCACCGCTCTGTACCAGATGCACACGACCACCGTGAGAGTGGATTTGTACCGGTTCAGCCAGCAGACCACGGGAAATTTCTTCCGCCAGTGGGCCGCGCAGACCAGAGGTATAAATGCGGGTTACTACGCCCTGACGAATATGTTCTACCAGCGGCGCATGGCAGTCGCTCAAAGAGCTGGATGCCAGGGTCAGGTTTTTAAAGCCCATCTTCGCGATGACGTCCATCACCATATTGACGGTCAGGTCACCGCCACGGAAAGCGTGGTGGAAGGAGACGGTCATGCCGTCCTTTAAACCAGAACGACGAATAGCGTCTTCCAGGTTGGCGCACAGTTTGCGATCGCGCGCTTTTTCAGCCTGGTAGGTTTGCTTTGGCGAGTTCTGGAAAGCGGCAAGATCGCATTCAGCGCGACGATTCCAGGCCGCTACCCGTTCTTGTCGTTGAGATTGTTCAATTTTCTGCGTCATTTTGATTGCCTTATTCTTCGCGGATGCCGGAAAGTTCTGCGCGGGAGAGCACCAGACGAGCACGATCGATAACCGGACCGTCAACCATCTTGCCGTTCAGGGAAACCACGCCGAGGCCTTCGCGAGCGGCGGCTTCAGCGGCTTCTACGACGCGGCGTGCGTGATCCACTTCTTTCTGGGTTGGTGCGTAGAGGTTGTGCAGCAGATCAATCTGACGCGGGTTGATCAGCGATTTGCCGTCAAAGCCCAGTTGTTTGATATGTGCGGCTTCTTGCAGGAATCCGGCTTCATTGTTAGCGTCGGAATAGACCGTATCGAACGCCTGGATACCGGCAGAGCGCGCGGCTTGCAAAATGGAGCAGCGAGCGAACAGCAGTTCCGTACCTTCCGGTGAGCGTTCTGTACGAAGGTTGCGCACGTAGTCTTCCGCACCCAGCGCGATACCGATTAAACGTTCAGATGCGTGAGCGATTTCTACCGCACGGGTAATACCCAGCGGAGATTCAATCGCCGCCAGCAAACCGGTGCTGCCCGGTTCACGTCCACAGGCTTTTTCAATACGCAGGATCTCTTTTTCGATATCCAGCACATCCTGAGCGGTGTCAGTTTTCGGCAGACGCACAACGTCTGCGCCACCGCGAACGACGGCTTCCAGGTCGTTAACGCCCCATTCGGAATCCAGCGCGTTTACACGCACAATGGTTTCAATGTCGCGATACAGAGGATGTTGCAGTGCGTGGTAAACCATGCGGCGAGCGGTGTCTTTTTCACGCAGCGCCACGGAGTCTTCGAGGTCAAACATCAGGGCATCTGCCGGGTAGATGAAAGAGTTGCTGACCATCGCGGCATTAGCGCCAGGCACAAACAACATGCTGCGGCGGGTGCGGGTTTTACGTTGTTGCAGCGAAGCGGAAATCATTGGCAATCCTCCCATGGCAGAGCCGGGATACCGCTGGCGCGCGCCAGCAGGGCTTCCAGTCGTGCACGTAAAATGCAGTCCAGTGCGCCTTTGTCATCGACATTCAGCTGTACGCCGCGCACGTTATAGCGGGCGAGAACGTCCAGAATGGTGGTGCGAATCGCATCGCCAAACTGTTTCTCAACGCTGCTGTTGATTTGCAGGTCGATATCCTGCGTATCGAGCGGGGCGATGCGTATCATCACATCCCCAGACTCAAGGGTGCCTGCAACGGCGGGCTGGTTTATTTTCATTTTTCACCTGTTTCTCATGCGGGGGTCTTTTGACGAGCTGCCGCGTCCTGACGGGAGTGTTCAAGCAGATTCTGCAAGTAATGCAGCGTGGCTGCCGGAACCAGCGGCGCGATAGCCGTGAGATCGTTTTTCACCAGCAGTTGGCGTACCCGGGAAGCGGATATCGGCATCTCCTGGTAACGCAGCCGCTCAATTTCAACCAGTTCAATGGGCGGTGCGGAGATAGTCGGTGTTTCCAGCCAGTAGCGCATATCCTGGTTGTACTGGGCGGTCACGCGGCAATAAGGTTCAGTACCAACAAAGCGATGGGTAACGCCCAGTGCGGGAGCGAGGTACTGACGGAAAATCTTCAGATCAATTTCGGTGTAACAATGGTTAATGACGCTCTGTTCTTTAATGAAGTAGCAGGGGAACGTGGCGCGGGAGATGATGTATTCGGAGCCGCGATGCACGGTCAGGCGCGGAATATCGGCGGTGCCTTTCAACACCAGATCCAGCCGGTCTTCATAGGGAAAGCGCGAAGAATCTTCTTTGACTAAAAACAGATGCAGCCAGTCACACTGTGCCGCTGCCTGTTGAATCAGATAACGGTGACCGTTAGTAAAGGGATTGGCGTTCATCACAATGCAGCCAATTTTGTTCCCTTCATGACGAAATTTTTTTAGTGACTCGGCATAGCGTTTCAGACGTGTGGCACTGTTTTCCATCAACACCATCACGCCTGGTACGCTGGTCAGCGTGTAAAAACCGCACTGGCGGAACAGCGCCTCGTATTCGGTTTTGGTATAAATAAACAGATGCGTGCTGTGCCGTTCATAGGCGAGGTTTATCAGTTCGGTGGCTAATGTCAGCGCCAGTCCTTCACCGCGAACAGATTCGCTGATAGCGACGCACTTAATAATATTTCCGGCGATTCCACCGCAAGCGATAAGCTTTTCATTGCGGGTTACGGTAATAAATACTTCGACTGTTGTGTCAACGCTCAAATCATTGTCATGCAGAAATTGGGCAATTTCTGCCATTTTTTTATTTTCTGAACGTTTTACCCGGGTGAAAATATCATTGCCGAACATAATAAGTCATATCCTGAAGGTATGTGTTGTTATCAATTTGCAATGAATGTTATTCAGTGTTGCAAGTTGGTAACCTTTTATTTTCAGTTGGGAGAAAGGGCAGCGAGCGAGGTATATCTGTTTCTCCTTTTGCCATACATCCTAAGGAGTATTGCGGCGTGAAATTTTGATTTATTTCACATAGAGTTAGTGGTTTTTTATTTATTTAATGGTTTTAAGTTTTTTAATTAATGTAATTGCGGATTAGTGCATGGTTTTAAGTTATTTAATTGATTTAATGAATGAATTTTGCCACGATCATATTTGATTTTTATATATCGAGATTCAACATTTTAATTACATTCACCAAAAGACAGGGTTTACCCCGCAAGGAAAACAATGTTGCAGTTTAATGAGAATAAACAGTTTGCTTTTTTCGAACGACTGGCATTTCCGTTGCGTATCTTCCTGCTGATTCTGGTGTTCTCAATATTTGTCATTGCAGCACTGGCACAATATTTCACGGCCAGTTTTGAGGACTATTTAACGCTTCATGTGCGCGATATGGCAATGAATCAGGCGAAAATTATTGCCTCCAATGACAGCATCATCACGGCAGTTAAAGCGCGTAATTACAAACGGCTGGCGACCATCGCCAATAAATTGCAAAGAGATACTGATTTTGACTACGTGGTGATAGGTGACCGTAACTCGATCCGCCTTTATCATCCTAATCCCGAGAAAATTGGTTATCCCATGCAGTTCACCAAACCCGGCGCGCTGGAGAAAGGGGAGAGCTACTTCATCACCGGGAAAGGGTCAATTGGTATGGCGATGCGTGCCAAAACACCAATCTTTGATGATGATGGCAAAGTCATCGGCGTGGTGTCGGTGGGTTACCTTGTCAGTAAAATTGATAGCTGGCGTGCCGAATTTTTATTACCAATGGCCGGCGTATTTGTCGTGCTGCTGGGTATTCTGATGCTGTTGTCGTGGTTCTTAGCCGCACATATCCGCCGCCAGATGATGGGGATGGAACCGAAGCAAATTGCGCGCGTTGTTCGTCAGCAGGAGGCGCTGTTTAGTTCGGTTTATGAAGGGCTGATTGCAGTAGACCCGCACGGTGACATAACCGCCATCAACCGTAACGCAAGAAAAATGCTGGGGCTGAGTTCCCCGGGGCGGCAGTGGCTGGGCAGACCCATTGCAGAGGTGGTCAGACCCGCCGATTTCTTCACCGAGCAGATTGATGAAAAACGCCAGGATGTGGTGACAAATTTTAACGGCCTGAGCGTCATTGCTAATCGGGAGGCTATTCGTTCTGGTGATGATTTGCTGGGGGCAATTATCAGCTTTCGTAGTAAAGACGAAATTTCCACCCTTAACGCACAACTGACGCAAATTAAACAATATGTCGAAAGCCTGCGCACATTGCGTCATGAACATCTCAATTGGATGTCTACGCTCAATGGTCTGTTGCAGATGAAAGAGTATGATCGCGTGCTGGCGATGGTTCAGGGGGAGTCTCAGGCTCAGCAACAGCTTATTGACAGCCTGCGCGAAGCCTTTGCCGATCGCCAGGTGGCGGGGCTGTTGTTTGGTAAAGTACAGCGCGCCCGCGAACTGGGGCTAAAAATGACAATCGTCCCCGGTAGCCAGCTTTCTCAACTGCCGCCAGGGCTGGACAGCACTGAGTTTGCGGCGATTGTGGGCAACTTACTCGATAACGCCTTCGAAGCCAGTTTGCGCAGCGATGAAGGGAATAAGATCGTCGAATTATATTTGAGTGATGAAGGCGATGATGTGGTGATTGAAGTCGCCGATCAGGGTTGCGGCGTCCCAGAGGCTCTGCGCGACAAAATATTTGAGCAGGGCGTCAGTACGCGTGCTGATGAACCCGGTGAGCATGGCATTGGGTTGTATCTTATTGCCAGCTATGTAACGCGCTGCGGTGGCGTTATCACTCTTGAAGAGAATGACCCCTGCGGTACTTTATTTTCAATCTATATTCCGAAAGTGAAACCTAATGACAGCTCCATTAACTCTATTGATCGTTGAGGACGAAACGCCGCTGGCAGAGATGCATGCGGAATATATTCGTCACATTCCCGGATTCAGTCAGATATTGCTGGCGGGAAACCTGGCGCAGGCCCGAATGATGATCGAGCGTTTTAAGCCGGGGCTTATCTTGCTGGATAACTATCTCCCTGACGGTAGGGGAATTAATTTACTGCATGAACTGGTGCAAGCGCATTATCCTGGTGACGTGGTGTTTACTACTGCTGCCAGCGATATGGAAACGGTGTCTGAAGCAGTACGCTGTGGTGTGTTTGATTATCTGATAAAACCAATTGCTTATGAGCGCCTGGGACAGACGTTGACCCGTTTTCGCCAGCGTAAACATATGCTGGAAAGCATTGATAGTGCCAGTCAGAAGCAAATTGATGAGATGTTTAACGCTTATGCGCGTGGCGAACCGAAGGACGATCTTCCGACTGGTATTGATGCGTTGACACTTAACGCAGTGCGGAAACTTTTCAAAGAGCCAGGTGTGCAACATACGGCGGAGACGGTAGCGCAGGCATTGACCATCAGTCGCACTACCGCCAGACGTTATCTTGAATATTGCGCCAGCCGCCATCTTATTATTGCTGAAATTGTTCACGGCAAAGTTGGCAGGCCGCAGCGCATTTACCACAGTGGCTGAAGAGAGTGCCGGAGGAAGCACGCCTCCGGCAAGGAGAATTACTTACCTGTAACTGCGGCGGCTGTACCGGGTACAATCAACTCTGTAGCCACGATGACAATCACCAGCCCAACAAGCACCGGCACCGAGGTGCGTTTAACCACTTCAAAAGGCGAAATTTTTGCCATCCCGGCAACCGCAACCACCACGCCAGAGACAGGCGAAATCGTGCGACCCAGGTTTGACGCCTGTAGCATTGGAATAGTCAGGTATGCCGGGTTAATACCAGAAGAGTGCGCCAGTTTCGGGATCATCTCAACGAATGCATAGAATGGCGCATTGCCGGAACCCGTAGTCACCGCCGCCAGCATCGTCAGAATAACCAGCACCAGCATGAGGATAATGCTCGCTGAACCAAACGAAGTAGCGATTGAGATCAGGCTCTGGATAAAACCGATGGTGCTAAGTCCCTGGGCAAATACCCCCGCAGCAACTAATAGCATTACCACGTTAGCGAAGGCATCAGCCATGCCGCGATAAGCCACTTCGAGGCCAGAAAAGACTTTTTGAGTATTAAAGCTGCGAATAAATTCCAGAACGGAGGCAATCAGCATACATATCACCAGAATGGTGATGATGTGCAATTGCGGACCCCATTTGCCGTCAAAAAATAGCACGCCAATGATCGGTGTGAACGGCAGAATGGCGTAAAACGCGGGAGCGGTGGTAGTGATTTCGCTGACATCTAACATTTCATGAGAGATGTGCTCTTTTTTATCCAGATAACGCTGCCAGAAAAAATGGGCAATCGCCATGCCAATAATTGCGGCAATTGAGATAGGCAGCGTCGTTTTGAAGGCGAAGTCAATTAACGGCATTTCGGAAGCCTGCGCCGCCAGCACCACATCACCGGAAGTTGGTGCGAGAATAATCGCCGCCGGTGAGGCGCAAATGGCAGCTGCCGCGCCGCGACTAATACCCACGTTCACCATGACCGGGAACAACGTTGCCATCAGTAAAACGCCCAGGCCCGTTGCGGAGGAAACTGCCAGTGACATCAGGCAGGCAACAAAATAGGCGGCAATCATCAGCAGGTAAGGGGAATTTATGTACTGTAGCGGTTTTGACGCCAGCTTGACGACCATATCATTTGCGCCGATATGGGTCATATAAGCGGCAAAACCACACAGCATCATAATCATCATGCCAAGGTCGCCACCGCGACTCATCAGCAATATTTTAATGTATTCAACGATATCCGTGGCACTGTAGCCCGTTGAAGTCTGGCTGGCAGGTAAAACTTTGTGCCCCATAATGGCACTGATAATCAGCAATAACAGACCACCTGCAAATAATACCCCGGTGGCGGAATACCCTTTAATGATGTAGCGAGCTACACCCACAATAACCATAACTCCAATAAGGAGCTCAATGAATGTCAGCATAATTTTTCCTGTTCCAGACTCCAAGATAAATAATAACAAATTCCTAAGACTAAAGAGAAAATATGCCGAATAAATGGGGGGCGAATGCTGATTAAAATCAAGAAAAGCTACCATTAAGACATTGGTGTTTTTGTTTTTTATACCTGAATAACAAAATGCATTTTTATGACTGGTATTTATTAATATGATTATGTGTGCTAATTGATAAGTAATTGATGCGGTTTTGTTAATTGTTTTGGTGGAGGATTGTTTTTTACGTAGAAAATGACTTTCTTTATACGCGTGCTGGTAGTGTAATGGATATTGGCTTGCTGGGTTATTATTGCATGTGATTAAAAAATAAGATTTTTTGTTGGTTGCGAACCATGTCAGGACGAAAATTTTTGATTAAGCGGCTATATGAAAGGAAAATACCGATTAAGTCTCCGAAATAATTTGATGATATTTTCTTTTATAACGCTATTAAATATTAAGTTTGTTCTTTAGGTTGGAGTAATTAAGGTTTGCTTATTTTAGTTTAGCTATGCTGATAGTGGATTTTTGATAAATATTTTATGGTCACTAATGGGCGCAAGTAAATGTATTGCCGTAATTCCTCTTGTTTTTATTGCGCTAATCCGTGTTGGCGAAGTTTCTGCTGGCACGGAGCTATGGATTACCACATTTAGATAGAGTCTCGGTAAAACCTGGCAGCAGCCAGAACATTATGAATTGTATATTCCCGCCATCACCCGGTATTCACTTTTCGCTTACGACAAAGAAAAAACGATCGCTATAACGAAAAATCGTGGGGTAGCGGTTTGGCTCAGTTGCGTTGAGATGAGAAAGGTAACGGGTACGGTTTGTACGTAACGGCGCGTGCTAACGGGAACGACATACCTGTCCCGGTGTTACTGCCATTGGTTTCTGTAGGCTATGGGCTGGCTACTTTTCAGATGACCTGTATTCCTGGCACCTGCGACAATGGCAATGTTTACTTTGCCTGGATGCGTTTCAGTTTTAGACAAGTTATGTTTTTGCAAAACCCTTAAAAATCATAGTGTAAGGCAAGTATCACCAAAAATAACGCGACTTTTATCACTTTTTAGCAAAGTTGCACTGGACAAAGCGTACCACAATTGGTGTACTGGTAACCGACACAGCATTTGTGTCTATTTTTCATGTAAAGGTAATTTTGATGTCTAAGATTAAAGGTAACGTTAAGTGGTTTAATGAGTCCAAAGGATTCGGTTTCATTACTCCGGAAGACGGCAGCAAAGATGTGTTCGTACACTTCTCTGCAATCCAGACTAATGGTTTTAAAACTCTTGCTGAAGGTCAGCGCGTAGAGTTCGAAATCACTAACGGTGCCAAAGGCCCTTCTGCTGCAAACGTAATCGCTCTGTAAGATACGTCAGCAAGAATTCAAAACCCGCTTAATCAGCGGGTTTTTTTTGGTCTTTAGTGTGCAGTTGATGCTGAAAACAACCAGAAAGCCAGTGCTGTCATGGCAAAAGAACCTAACAGGTTTACGAAGACGTTCAGTAATGCCCAGCCAAAACGCCCTTCCTGCAATAAAAACACCACTTCTGCTGAAAATGTTGAGAAGGTTGTCAACCCGCCACAAAATCCGGTGGTGATTAACACTTTCCACACTGGATCAATGTTTGTCATCCGACTGAACCAGGCAAATCCCATACCTATGATGAATGCGCCGATCAGGTTTGCTGTCAGTGTTCCCAAAGGAATCGCCTGATGCAGCGGGTTAAATCGCATACTTAACAGCCATCTCGCCACGCTTCCCGTACCACCGCCAATAAAAACTGCTAAAAGGAGTTGTAACACTGCAAAATCCTGCTATTTGATTTGTATGAGTGATAAGTGTAACGCCGAATAATCGTCGTTGGCGAATTTTACGACTCTGACAGGAGGTGGTAATGCTGGTTGCCGCAGGACAGTTTGCTGTTACATCCGTGTGGGAAAAGAACGCTGAAATTTGCGCCTCGTTGATGGCGCAGGCGGCGGAAAACGACGTCTCGTTGTTTGTCCTGCCGGAAGCCTTGCTGGCGCGAGACGATCATGATCCGGATCTATCTGTTAAATCAGCGCAGCTGCTGGAAGGCCAATTTATCGGGCGTTTATTGCGGGAAAGTAAACGTAACATGATGACGACGATTCTGACGATTCATGTTCCCTCTGCGCCGGGGCGCGCATGGAATATGCTGGTGGTTCTTCAGGCGGGAAAAATTGTCGCTCGTTATGCCAAATTGCATCTTTATGATGCGTTCTCCATTCAGGAGTCGCGTCATGTTGATGCGGGTAATGAAATAGCCCCGTTACTGGAGGTCGAAGGCATGAAAGTTGGGCTGATGACCTGCTATGACTTACGCTTTCCGGAGCTGGCGTTGGCACAGGCCATACAGGGAGCAGAAATCCTGGTCCTTCCGGCAGCCTGGGTTCGCGGACCGCTCAAAGAGCATCACTGGTCAACGTTGCTTGCCGCTCGTGCTCTGGATACCACCTGTTATATGGTGGCGGCAGGGGAGTGCGGGAACAAAAATATCGGGCAAAGCCGGATTATCGATCCCTTTGGCGTCACCATTGCGGCGGCGGCAGAAATGCCGGCCTTAATCATGGCGGAAGTGACACCTGAACGCGTGCGTCAGGTTCGTGCACAACTCCCCGTCTTAAACAACCGACGGTTTGCGCCACCGCAATTATTATGATGTTTTTTTATTCGGCGCTTGATTCACCTTGTTACAGATTGCTATTGTGTGCGCGCGTCGAATGACCGTTAATATTCTCTGGTTTTTAAGGCGCGTTCTGTTGCCGGTTTTATGTCAAGAAGGTATCTATGGGTGAGATTAGTATTACCAAACTGCTGGTAGTTGCGGCACTGGTCGTTCTGCTGTTTGGGACTAAGAAGTTACGTACGCTGGGCGGAGACCTTGGAGCGGCTATCAAAGGATTCAAGAAAGCGATGAATGATGACGATGCTGCGGCGAAGAAAGGCGCAGACGTTGATCTTCAGGCTGAAAAGCTCTCTCATAAAGAGTGACGTGGCGAGCAGGACGCTCCCTCAATATCTTGTTCGATAAAAAAACCCGCTTCAGATAGCGGGTTTTTATCAGACAGATGTAAGTAATTATTACAGGATTACTTAACTTCCATCCCTTTCGCCTGCAAATCGGCGTGGTAGGAAGAACGGACAAACGGGCCACATGCAGCATGGGTAAAGCCCATCGCCAGTGCCTCGGCTTTCATTTCGTCGAACTCATCCGGGCTAACGTAACGTTGAACCGGCAGGTGATGGCGGCTTGGCTGCAAATATTGCCCCAGCGTTAACATGGTCACACCATGACGACGCAGATCGCGCATCACTTCAATAATTTCTTCATTGGTTTCGCCCAGACCCACCATTAAACCAGATTTGGTCGGGATTTCCGGATGAGCTTCTTTAAAGCGTTCTAATAGTTTCAGCGACCAGTTGTAATCCGCGCCCGGACGTACCTGACGGTAAATACGTGGCACGTTTTCCAGGTTGTGGTTGAACACGTCTGGCGGCGTGGTGGTCAGAATATCCAGCGCGCGATCCATACGACCACGGAAATCCGGCACCAGAGTTTCAATTTTGATTTCCGGGCTTTTTTCCCGAATGGCAGTAATGCAATCCGCAAAGTGCTGGGCACCGCCATCGCGCAGGTCGTCACGGTCAACGGAGGTGATAACCACATAACGCAGCGCCATATCGGCAATGGTCTGCGCCAGTTTCACCGGCTCATTGGCATCCGGAGCTACCGGGCGACCGTGGGCAACGTCACAGAACGGACAACGGCGGGTACAAATAGCGCCGAGGATCATAAACGTTGCTGTACCGTGGTTGAAGCATTCTGCCAGGTTAGGGCAGGAGGCTTCCTCGCAGACAGAATGCAGGCCATTTTTGCGCATTGCGGCTTTGATGCCCTGGATACGTGTAGAGTCTGCAGGAAGCTTGATTTTCATCCATTCCGGCTTGCGCAGCAGGGCTTCGCGCTCTGTTGCCACGTTTTTAACCGGGATAAGAGCCATCTTATCGGCATCGCGGTATTTAACACCGCGTTCCATCACAATGGGTTTACTCATAGCGTGCGTGTTCCAGTTGCGAATTACGAAGGAAAGCGTTCAACTCAATAGATTGTTGTAATTATCAACTATTTTTGAATTAACGACTGGCAGTATATCATTGAAACGGTCCAGAAAGCAGCCAAAGCGGTCGCGAAAATGTAAAATTGTTGTTGGTTTGTGCCATTTTGTCGTTTATCTCTGTGATCTGGCTGTAACAATAATTTTTTCAAATGGCGTTATCGGTAACATCAATCATTCATGAAGTCTGGGGCACGCCGGATGAATTTGTTGTAATAGGCAGCAAAATCCATTTGCTCCTCATTTAATGCTGAAAAGAGCTATCTCTCCAGAGGCCAGCAACGGTTAAAGAGGACATAAATGTGGGCATGAGTAATGACCCAGTGCAAGTTGGGTCATTTATGAGCGTCGTTAAGCAGGTATATATTCTACGGCAGGATTATTTAGCAGTGCTAAAATATTTCTCAGCAACCGTGGTGCAACATTATCGGTTGTCGCATCAGGTCTCCATTGCGATATTTTAGCCATTTCCATTCCCGCATAACCACAAGGGTTAATACGTAAAAATGGCGAAAGATCCATATTGACGTTTAATGCCAGGCCGTGGAATGAACAACCGCGCCGAATACGTAAGCCGAGCGAGCAAATTTTCTTTTCCCCGACATAGACACCCGGAGCATCGGCACGAGGATGTGCATCAATATCCAGTTCAGCCAGGGTATTCACTACCGTTTGTTCGAGTAAGGTCACCAGCTCACGCACACCCAGTTTGCGGCGTTTAAGATTAAACAGAACGTACATTACCTGCTGACCTGGGCCGTGATAAGTCACCTGACCGCCACGGTCGCTCTGGATCACCGGAATATCGCCCGGCATTAAGATATGCTCCGCTTTTCCTGCTTGTCCCTGAGTGAATACCGGATAGTGCTCGACCAGCCAGATCTCATCAAGGGTATTTTCATCGCGGGTATCGGTGAATTCATGCATAGCCTGGGAAATTGGCTCGTAAGGCTGAAGACCGAGCTGGCGGACAAGAATTTTATCCTGATACAAAACGGCATCTCCGTGGAGAATGAGTAAAAGTGGAGAAAAAGTATATCACAGAGGAGGGAGGGGAGTTACCCGACCAGGAGGCCGGGTAATGGTAAAGCGAGTTACAGAACCATGCGGACAATATCGATTTTGCCCAGTTCTTCATACAGTGTTTCAACCTGCTCGATATGAGTGGCGGTGATAGTGATAGATACCGAGTGGTAGTTGCCTTTGCTGCTTGGTTTTACCGTTGGGGTGTAGTCACCTGGCGCATGGCGCTGTACCACTTCAACCACCTGATCAACCAGCTCAGGTAACGCCTGCCCCATTACTTTGTAGGTAAAAGGAGTAGGGAATTCAAGCAGTTCGTTAAGTTTGGTTTTCATGTCAGCTCCGGCGTAACGTAATTAAATAGCAACTCCCGCCAGAAGGCGGGAGTTTTTACTGATGCTTAGTATATGGGGGCGGAAATTACACTTTCAAGTGTTTAATTTTTAACCAAACCAGTGATGAAACATTAATTTAATGTAATCAATGATTTTACCGAAGAAGTTACCTTCCGGAATTTCCTGTAACACCACCAACGGACGTTGTTCAATGGTTTTACCGTCAAGCTGGAAGTTAATAGTACCGACGACCTGATTCTTTTGCAGCGGCGCATGAAGCTCACTGCTGTTCAGCACGTAGCTGGCTTTCAGGTCTTTCATGCGGCCACGTGGAATGGTCAGGTAAACGTCTTTATCAACACCTAACGAAGCACGGTCAGAATCACCAAACCAAACCGGTTCAGAGGCGAACTCTTTGCCTACTTTCAGCGGGTTAACGGTTTCGAAGAAACGGAAGCCCCAGGTCAGCAGTTTTTTACTTTCAGCTTCACGGCCTTTGAAAGTACGTCCGCCCATGACTGCGGAGATCAGACGCATCTGACCCTCTGTCGCGGAAGCAACAAGGTTGTAACCTGCCTTGTCAGTATGGCCGGTTTTGATACCGTCGACATTCAGGCTGTTATCCCACAGCAGGCCGTTACGGTTGAGCTGACGAATACCGTTAAAGGTGAACTCTTTCTCTTTATAGATAGAGTATTCATTTGGCACATCACGAATCAGTGCCTGGCCGATCAGCGCCATATCACGTGCAGAGCTGTACTGGCCGTCAGCGTCGAGACCGTGCACGGTCTGGAAGTGGGTATTTTTCAGACCCAGCGCGTTAACGTAGCTGTTCATCAGGCCAACAAAAGCATCCTGACTACCGGCGGCAAAGTCTGCCATAGCAACACAAGCATCGTTGCCGGATTGCAGGTTAATACCACGGATAAGCTGTGAAACCGGCACTTGCATACCAGGTTTGAGGAACATCAGCGAAGAACCTTTAAACACCGGGTTACCGGTCGCCCAGGCGTCATTGCCGATGGTCACTAAATCAGTTTCTTTAAATTTACCCGCTTTCATTGCCTGACCGATAACGTAGCTGGTCATCATTTTGGTCAGACTGGCAGGATCGCGGCGGACATCTGCATTTTGCTCGGCGAGAACTTTGCCGGAGTTATAGTCGATCAGGATGTAGGACTCCGCGTCGATCTGCGGTACACCCGGGATCATAGTTTTGATATTCAGGTCATCGGCATGTGCAGCAGAGATAAAGGCTGTGCAAAGAGCCGTGGTGAGCGCCAGGCGCTTCATGATACGAGCGGAAGAAATGGTATTCATGGTCTGAACTACGACATCCGTGATGGAATTAAAAAAAGTGCCCTACTATAGCAAATGCACTACCGGCAGGCATCTGACTTTCCGCGTGACTTTGTTAACGTCATTTACAGAAATTGACACTTCAGTTGCCTGCTTTACGCTACTGCGCGGTGGTAATAAATGACTGTAATTGGGCTTCGGTTTGTAAACGTTGCTGCAAGCTACTGGCTTCGGCTTTGCTGGCAAATGGGCCAAGCTGGATCCGCCAGACTGCGCCGTTTTGGGTCACACGACCGGGGACGCCGAACTTCTGTCCTAACTGCTGTTGATACTGTTGAGCGCGCGCCTGATCGCTGACAGCACCGACTTGCACCATAAAGTTACCGCTGACATTTTGCGAAGCTGCTTGCGGTGTCACCATTGCTGGTGTTGTTGCAGGCGTTGAAGCCGGAGCTGTGACCACTGGCTGCGGTGCCGGCGTCGGTTCGCTGCCCTCCAGTACACCAGGTGCTAAGGTCGTTGGTGCGCCGAGAAAACCGCTGCTGGTTACCGGCGCGCCGGTTGGATCTTCACTTTTTAGCGTCGCATTACTGACCGGAAGAATGTCACCCTGCGGGCCAGACCCTGAGCTTGTTCCCGCGCCGCCGCTTAAGTCGGGTGGTGCAGGCAGGGCATAAGTCTGTTTGGCGACAGTAGTACAAGCCATACCTGGGCCAGAAAGTGAACCATCCTGGGCGACGATAATCGGGTCGATGCGAACTTTGGTGTTGTTCGAGGTGTTAAGACGGTCGGCTGCCGCGCGCGAAAGTGAAATTACGCGGTCGTTGCCGTAGGGACCACGATCGTTAATGCGCACCACAATCATCCGACCGTTAGCCAGGTTAGTGATTCGCGCGTAGCTGGGGATCGGCAGCGTCGGGTGTGCCGCTGTTAGCTGCATCGGATCGAATGCTTCACCTGAGGCCGTCAGATTGCTGCCCGGTTCGGCATCATAAATAGCAGCCAGGCCAGCCTGACTAAAGCGTGATGGATCCTGCACGATTTTGTAGCTTTTGCCATCGCGCTGGTAATCCTGATTCGCTGTCGCGTTCAGTGGTTCGAAACGCGGTTCTGCCCCGCCAATCTCAACTATTGGGCCGTTACATACCGCAGGCTGCGGTACACTTACCGTCTGTTGCTGACCATCATCGCTTGTACATGCCGCGAGCATTCCTGCCGCGATGCAGATCCCGAGCCACTGCTTACGCATTGCGCACCTCTTACACGCTTTTCGACAACATTTTCCTGTGGGTGTGGATTGACATCACAATCCCGAACCCAGCCATCAGCACTATAAGCGCCGATCCTCCATAACTGACCAGTGGGAGCGGAACCCCTACAACCGGCAGAATACCGCTTACCATACCAATATTTACGAAGACATAAACGAATAATATCAGCATTAAGCCGCCAGCCATGACGCGACCAAAGGTGGTTTGTGCTCTGGCGGCTATCCACAGTCCGCGCATGATCAGCAGAATATAGAGAGCGAGCAGAATCAAAATACCCACTAATCCCAGCTCTTCTGCCAGTACCGCGAAGATAAAGTCGGTATGGCGTTCGGGCAGAAATTCAAGCTGTGACTGAGTACCATGCAGCCAGCCTTTGCCGCGTAATCCGCCGGAGCCAATAGCTATTTTAGACTGAATAATGTGATAACCCGCGCCAAGAGGGTCTGATTCCGGGTCGAGGAGCATCATTACGCGCTGGCGTTGGTAATCATGCATCAGGAAGAACCACAGAATCGGAATGAACGCTGCTACCAGCACCACTGCAACGCCGATCAGGCGCCAGCTAAGGCCAGAGAGGAACAGTACGAACAGACCGGAAAGCGCAACGAGAATTGATGTCCCCAGATCAGGCTGCGCTGCGACCAGCAGCGTGGGCATAAATATCAGCACCAGCGCGATAGCGGTATTTTTTAACGACGGCGGACAAACGTCGCGGTTGATAAAGCGCGCCACCATCAGCGGTACGGCTATTTTGGCAATTTCCGACGGCTGAAAACGGACGATACCGAGATCCAGCCAGCGTTGAGCACCTTTAGAGATGGCACCAAAGGCATCTACCGCCACCAGCAAAATAATACAGATGATATAGAGATAGGGCGCCCATCCCTCATAAACGCGCGGAGGGATTTGCGCCATTACGACCATAATGACCAGACCCATTGCGATCTGACCGATTTTACGCTCCATCATGCCGATATCCTGGCCGCTGGCACTCCAGATTACCAGAGCACTGTAGACCAGCAATGCCAGTAAAATCAGCAGCATCGTGGGATCAAGATGGACTTTATCCCAGAATGTTTTTTTATTCGGATTATCCGTCATGATTAATGGTCCTCCGCTGCGGTAACCGCTGGGTTTTCCGCAGGCAGATCGGTGTTGTTATCGCCCAGCATAATGTGGTCGAGGATCTGGCGCATCAGCGTACCGACCGCCGGGCCTGCGCCGCCGTTCTCCAGAATCATGGCGACAGCCACTTGTGGATTGTTATACGGCGCAAAGGCGGTCATCAATTTGTGGTCACGCAGACGCTCAGCAATTTTGTGCGCATTATAGGTTTCGTTCGCTTTCAGACCGAAGACCTGAGCTGTACCCGATTTCGCCGCAATTTTGTACGGTGCGCTGGCAAAGTATTTATGTGCCGTACCGTTAGGGCGGTTAGCAACCCCGTACATACCGTCTTTCGCCAGCTCCCAGTAACCGGAATGAATATCGCCGACTGGCGGTTCATGCGGTTGTACCCATGGCACCTGTTTGCCGTCTTCGGCGGTACTCATCAGCAAATGCGGAACCTTCACGACACCGTCATTAATCAGGATCATCAGTGCCTTACTCATCTGGATTGGGGTCGCTGTCCAGTAACCCTGACCGATACCGACCGGAATGGTGTCACCCTGATACCACGGTTTTTTAAAGCGTTTTTGTTTCCATTCGCGGGTAGGCATGTTACCGGAACGTTCTTCTGCAAGATCGATACCGGTGTAATGGCCATAACCGAATTTACCCATCCATTCGGAAAGGCGATCGATCCCCATATCGTAGGCCACCTGGTAGAAGAAGGTGTCTGCAGATTCTTCCAGCGATCTTGTGACATTCAGGCGACCATGGCCCCATTTTTTCCAGTCACGGTAACGTTTTTCCGAACCAGGCAGCTGCCACCAGCCTGGGTCAAACAGCGTAGTATTGCGAGTGATCACCCCCGCACTTAATGCTGAAACTGCCACATAAGGTTTAACCGTAGACGCCGGTGGATAAACCCCTTGCGTGGCGCGGTTTACCAGCGGTGTGTTCGGGTCGTTCAGCAATGCGGAATAATCTTTGCTGGAGATACCGTCAACAAACAAGTTTGGGTCATAGCTTGGCGTGGAAACCAGCGCCAGCACACCGCCCGTGCGCGGATCGGTGACTACTACAGCCGCGCGGCTGCCTGCCAGCAGTGTTTCAATATACTGCTGGAGTTTGAGATCTATCGTCAGGTAAATATCGTGTCCGGCTTGCGGCGGTACTTCTTTTAACTGGCGGATGACGCGACCACGGTTGTTAACTTCAACCTCTTCATAACCGGTTTGACCGTGCAGCACATCTTCATAGTAACGCTCAATTCCCAGCTTACCGATATCATGCGTTGCCGCATAGTTGGCTAGTTTGCCGTCATTATTCAGGCGTTCGACGTCTTTATCGTTGATTTTCGACACATAGCCGATGACGTGGGTCAACGCCGAACCGTAAGGATAGTAACGGCGTTTATAGCCTTTAACTTCCACCCCGGGAAAACGGTACTGATTGACGGCAAAGCGCGCCACCTGTACTTCGGTCAGGTTAGTTTTCACTGGAATCGAGGTGAAACGGTGTGAACGTGCGCGCTCTTTTCTGAATGCAGCGATATCATCATCGGTCAGATCGACGACGCTGCGCAGGGCATCCAGCGTTTGCTGCACGTTATCGACTTTCTCCGGCATCATCTCTATCTGATAGATAGTGCGGTTGAGTGCCAGAGGGATGCCGTTACGGTCGTAGATAATGCCGCGACTGGGGGCTATAGGCACCAGTTTGATGCGGTTTTCATTAGAACGGGTCTGATAATCGGTAAAACGAACAATTTGCAGATTATACAGGTTGGCGATAAGCACGCCGGTCAGCAGCAAAATTCCCAAAAAGGCGACCAGCGCCCGGCGCACAAACAGTGCGGACTCTGCCGTATAGTCGCGAAAAGAGTTCTGTAGTTTCATCCGCTGCGTTTTCTACTCAAAGCTTTCTTATCACTCACGATGATAAGGATGGTTGGTGGTAATGCTCCACGCCCGGTACAGACTCTCTGCGACCAGTACGCGAACCAGCGGATGGGGGAGGGTCAGCGCGGAAAGCGACCAGCTTTGTTCTGCCGCTGCTTTACAGGCAGGTGATAACCCTTCAGGCCCGCCAATAAGCAGGCTGACGTCGCGGCCATCAAGCTTCCATCGTTCCAGTTCAGCGGCTAACTGCGGTGTGTCCCAGGGCTTGCCTGGAATGTCGAGGGTGACAATGCGGTTTTTGCCTGCGGCTGCCAGCATCTGCTCACCCTCTTTGTCGAGTATGCGCTTGATGTCCGCGTTCTTGCCGCGTTTTCCAGCCGGAATTTCAATCAGCTCAAAAGGCATATCTTTCGGAAAACGACGCAGGTACTCAGTAAAACCGGTTTGTACCCAGTCCGGCATTTTCGTTCCCACGGCCACAAGTTGCAGCTTCACACATTAACTCCAGAGTTTTTCCAGTTCATACAGGCGACGGCTCTCTTCCTGCATGACATGGACAATAACTTCGCCCAAATCAACGACAATCCAGTCGGCGCTGTTTTCACCTTCTACGCCGAGCGGCAATAGACCAGCAGCACGAGACTCCTGAACAACGTGGTCAGCAATGGACATAACATGACGGCTGGACGTACCCGTACAGATGATCATGCAGTCGGTGATGCTGGATTTGCCCTGAACGTCTAAGGCGATGATGTCCTGACCTTTGAGGTCATCAATTTTGTCGATAACAAAATCCTGGAGTGCTTTACCCTGCAAGTTTTCCCCCTGGGTGAATTAAAAAGATAAAAACGGTTTGTCAGTATACCTGAACCAGAGGCGATTTCGGGACAATTGTCGCCGAATCGGCTTTCGAAAGTGGGCTATCATCCCACCCCGCGCCGCAGATTGCATCGCCATTTTTGTAAAACAATTTCTACAAAGTCGTGTTTAGCGGAAAAAGTCTGGCTGCGGAGAATATCAGCCTGTCCGGGGCTGTCAATGGGCGCTGCACCTTACATGCAAAAAAACAGAAAAGTCATGCATCCCTGTGCCATATAGCACGGCTATTGAGGACACGTAGAGTTGCGAATGCGTCATTGATTTCAATGGCGCTCCAGCAGCCCTGGTCTACACGAAAATGCCACATCGCCCCGGCTGGCATACCAAGTAAGCGGGCAATTAACAGACTCAACACGCCCTGATGGCTGACGACTAATATATTTTTGTCGTGCTGATATTCAACAAATCTGGCAATAAACCTTTCTACCCGCTGCGAAAACGCTTGAAAACCTTCACCGTTAGTTGGGACGGTATGCTGCCAGTCATTGCACCATGCGTTATAGTTTTCGGCATCTTCTTGCATCAAATCGCGGTGATGCCGCATCTCCCAGTCACCAAAAAACATTTCATTAAGCTCAGGGACGGTTTGTACAGGGAGCTGGCGGTCACTGAGAACCAGCCGCGCGGTATGCTGCGCGCGTTCCAGTTCACTACATAAAACCATATCGAAGGGAACATCACGCAACAGGGTATGCAGGCTTTGCGCTTGCTCTATACCGCGTGCAGTCAGTGGCGTCGGCGCATGACCGCTGTACAATCCATCGACATTTGCCTGCGTTTCGCCGTGACGAATTAACCACAGTCGCATCATTCCCTCCGTGATGACAGCTATCAGCGATACAAGCCTTGTTGGTTAATGTAGGTCAATACCGATTCCGGCAACAAATCTTCACATGATTCGCCGTTTTGCAAGCGTTCGCGGATGATGGTCGCCGAGATGTTAAACCACGGCGTTTCAGCGAGGTAAATTTTACCGGCAGATTGAAGGTGCAGATCTTCCGGATTATGCGTCAAATGATCTTCCAGCCACTGCTGGTATTGTGGTTGCGCCATTTCAAGCGGGTAGCCAGGACGCCGACAGACAATTAAATGCGCATTGTCGAGGATCGTTTCGTATTCGTACCAGGTGGGAAAAGTCAGCAGTGAATCCTGACCAATAATAAACGCCAGTGGCACATCGGCGCCTTGTTCCTGTCGCCACTCTTTGAGTGTTTGCGCAGTGTAAGAGGGGGCATTGCGTTTTAACTCACGTTCATCAAGGGTAAACAGTGGTTTATCGGCAATAGCCAGTTCAAGCATATGTTTTCGCTGCGCGCTGTTTGCTTCCGGCTGTGGACGATGCGGAGGAACATTGTTAGGGATAATAGTCACTCGCGTCAGGCCAATCAGATTCGCCAGCGTTTCCACGGGTTTAAGATGACCATAGTGCACCGGATCGAAGGTGCCGCCAAACAGAGCCTGTAAAGATTTCATATCAACCATCGATAAATACGTCGGCCAGTGGTTTATGGCACAACAGAAGAGATAATCCCTCCAGATCTGCCCACACCGACTGGCCGTAATCTTGTTTGAGGGTGAGTTCCGTTCGTGTCAAAAGTTGCACGGCCTGACGTAACTGCGGCTGGCTTAAGCGATTTAATGCTTCGCCCATCATGCCCCGCCGGTTCTGCCAAACGCGATGCTTATCAAATAACGCGCGTAGCGGCATATGGGCAGACTGACGTTTCAAATTAACCAGTAACAACAGTTCACGTTGTAATGTGCGCAACAAAATAACCGGCTCGCTGCCTTCCAGACGCAGTTGCTGAAGAATGTGCAATGCGCGCTTGCTTTTGCCCATCAACAAAGCATCAACCCAATGAAAAGGGGTGAAATGCGCGGCATCATTCACTGCCTGCTCAACGCGCGGTAATGTCAGTTTGCCGTCCGGCCAGAGAAGCGATAAACGCTCCAGTGCTTGTGCCAGCGCCAGCAGGTTACCTTCATAACAATAGCAGAGCATCTGATTTGCAGCGTCATCCAGCTCTAAGTTGAGCTGTTTTGCACGCGCAGCAACCCAGCGAGGAAGCTGAGCCTGCTCCGGTGTCTGACAGGTTACCTGCACGCTTCGATTAGCAAGAGCAGTAAACCAGGCAGCATTTTCCTGCGCTTTGCTTAATTTATTGCCGCGCACGATCAACAGCAAATCGTCATGCAGCAGTCCGGTCAGTGTCAGAAGTTGTTCATTGATCGCCGCATTTGGTCCGTTTTCTGGTAACAGCAGCAATAGCGTTTGTCGACTGGCGAACAGACTCATGGCCTGGCATAGCGAAAATATCGCATTCCAGTCGGTGTTGGGATCAATGGAAAAAGTATGGTGTTCTGCAAATCCTTGTGTTGCAGCCACCTGACGAACAGCGTCCTGGCTTTCCTGCAACAACAGAGGATCGTTACCAAGCAAAAGATACGCCGCGCGCAGCCCTTCATTGAGCTGCGCGCGGAGTTGTTCCGGGTACAACCGAATCATCAGTTACCCAGTGTGGTTGAGACGCGTGCAGGCGTTGCTGCAGTATCCGTTGTTTTCGACGTATCTTCGTCGGAACGGATATCCGCAGCGCGAATGCTTGGCAGCTTACGAATCAGCTGTTCGGCAGCACGGTCGTACATCTCTTGAATGATCATGCCTTGCTCATTATCTTTCGCTAACGCCATTTGCGGGTTATCGAAGAACGAACGGAAGACTTTGGCGCTAATCGGGTAGATGTCACGGCCAGGGATCAATACCGACGCGCTGACGGTCATCACCATTTGATATTCAGCAGTTTGACCATTACGGAAAACTGAAGCGGTATCCTGGGAGATTGATACAGCGCCCAAACGCAGGGATGGAACGTCCTTACGCGTGGTTTCTTTATCAAGCAACTCGACACCGTTCAGACGTAACTGATTACGCACCGCACGGCTTAACGGCCCGTTCGGGTCGCCTGAGTCCAGGATCATGACCTTCATAGTGGAAGGAACCTGCGTGGTATCACGCAGATGCCAGCCACACCCGGCGGTGATTAACACCGCCAGAGATAACAACAATGTTGCCAGATATCGCACGCTTCCTCCCGCGCTTAGCCAACGACCAGATTGAGGAGTTTACCCGGTACGTAAATCACTTTACGCACGGTAACGCCATCAAGATATTTTGCTACCAGATGTTCCTGGCCAGCACGTTCGCGAACCTGTTCTTCCGTTGCATCTACCGGAACGGTGATTTTGGCACGGACTTTACCGTTAACCTGCACCACCACCAGCGTGGAGTCTTCCACCATCGCTTTCTCGTCTGCAACCGGCCACGGCGCGTTGTCGATATCGCCTTCGCCTTTCAGTTCCTGCCACAGCGTGAAGCAGATGTGCGGCGTGAACGGGTTAAGCATACGGACAACGGCCAGCAGGGCTTCCTGCATCAGCGCGCGATCCTGCTCGCCATCGGTCGGCGCTTTCGCCAGTTTATTCATCAGCTCCATAATCGCCGCAATTGCGGTGTTGAAGGTCTGACGACGACCGATATCATCGGTCACTTTAGCGATAGTTTTATGAACATCACGACGCAGAGCTTTCTGATCTTCAGTCAGTGCATCAACGTTCAGCGCCGCAACATCACCTTTCGCAGTGTGCTCGTAAACCAGTTTCCAGACACGTTTCAGGAAGCGGTTAGCCCCTTCAACGCCGGACTCTTGCCATTCGAGAGTCATATCCGCCGGAGAAGCGAACATCATAAACAGACGAACGGTGTCCGCGCCGTAACGTTCAACCATCACCTGTGGGTCGATACCGTTGTTCTTCGACTTGGACATTTTGCTCATGCCGGTATACACCAGTTCATGGCCTGCCGCGTCTTTCGCTTTCACGATACGGCCTTTCTCGTCGCGCTCAACGATAGCATCAACCGGGGAAACCCAGTTACGTTCGCCGTTTTCGCCTACATAGTAGAAGGCGTCTGCCAGCACCATACCCTGACACAGCAGCTGTTTCGCTGGTTCGTCAGAGTTCACCATGCCTGCATCACGCATCAGTTTGTGGAAGAAGCGGAAGTAAAGCAGGTGCATGATGGCGTGTTCGATACCACCAATATAGATATCCACCGGCAGCCAGTAGTTAGCCGCTTCGGAATCCAGCATACCCTCTTTGTACTCTGGGCAAGTGTAGCGCGCATAGTACCAGGAGGACTCCATAAAGGTGTCGAAAGTATCGGTTTCACGCAGCGCCGGCATACCGTTAACGGTGGTTTTTGCCCACTCAGGATCTGCTTTGATCGGGCTGGTAATACCGTCCATTACCACATCTTCCGGCAGGATCACCGGCAGTTGGTCGTCCGGGGTAGGCATCACCGTACCGTCTTCCAGCGTCACCATCGGAATCGGCGCGCCCCAGTAACGTTGACGGGAAACACCCCAGTCGCGCAGGCGATAGTTTACTTTACGCTCGCCAACACCCATTGCCGTCAGTTTGTCGGCAATGGCGTTAAAGGCCGCTTCATGGTCAAGACCGTTGAACTCGCCAGAGTTGAACAGCACGCCTTTTTCCGTCAGCGCCTGCTGGGAGAGATCCGGTTCAGAACCGTCAGCCGCCAGGATAACCGGCTTGATGTTCAGGCCGTATTTAGAGGCAAACTCGTAGTCGCGCTGGTCGTGGCCCGGAACCGCCATGACTGCGCCTGTGCCGTACTCCATCAATACGAAGTTTGCTGCCCAAACCGGAATTTCTTCGCCAGTTAATGGGTGAACCGCTTTAAAGCCAGTATCGACACCTTTTTTCTCCATCGTTGCCATTTCAGCTTCAGCAACTTTGGTGTTACGACATTCGTCAACGAAAGCCGCCAGTTCAGGATTATTTTCTGCCGCTTTCTGCGCCAGCGGGTGACCCGCCGCTACCGCCAGATAAGTACAACCCATAAAGGTGTCCGGGCGGGTAGTGTAAACGGTCAGCGTGTTGTCATAGTCGTTAACGTTGAAAGTGATTTCCACGCCTTCGGAACGACCGATCCAGTTACGCTGCATGGTTTTAACGGTGTCTGGCCAGTGATCCAGTTTATCCAGATCGTTGAGCAGTTCGTCAGCGTAAGCGGTGATTTTGATAAACCACTGCGGGATCTCTTTACGTTCAACTTTGGTATCGCAGCGCCAGCAGCAGCCGTCAATAACCTGTTCGTTAGCCAGTACGGTCTGGTCGTTCGGACACCAGTTGACCGCAGAAGTCTTCTTATATACCAGGCCTTTTTTATACAGCTCGGTGAAGAATTTCTGTTCCCAACGGTAGTATTCCGGCGTACAGGTCGCCAGTTCGCGGCTCCAGTCATAACCAAAGCCCAGCATTTTGAGCTGGTTTTTCATATACGCGATGTTGTCGTATGTCCACGGTGCCGGTGCGGTGTTGTTTTTCACCGCCGCGCCTTCCGCAGGCAGACCAAACGCGTCCCAGCCGATCGGCTGCAGGACGTTTTTGCCCAGCATACGCTGGTAGCGGGCGATCACGTCACCGATGGTGTAGTTACGTACGTGGCCCATGTGTAGTCGACCAGAAGGATAGGGAAGCATAGACAGGCAGTAATACTTCTCTTTGCTCTCGTCTTCGGTTACTTCAAATGTGCGCTTCTCATCCCAGTGAAGCTGTACTTTGGATTCTATCTCTTCCGGGCGGTATTGCTCTTGCATGGCAGCCAGTGGTCCTGTTTTCAATACGGCTACAAATGTAGCGTTGAGGTGGTTTTTCAGATCCGCATAGCATAGCCCAAACGTCCGCGTCAAAACAGCCTTTCGCGCACTCGACGTTGAAATGATGCCCGGATTATTCATACATTAATTTACAGAGTTTGTGGGCGTATTAGCAAAGCAAGGAACAAAGAACGTCTATTATTATAGTCAGTTAACGACCCGGGAGATGAAACGATGAACAAGGTTGCTCAATATTACCGTGAACTGGTCGCGTCACTGAGCGAACGCCTGCGCAATGGCGAACGTGATATCGACGCACTGGTGGAACAGGCGCGTGAGCGCGTAATAAAAACAGGGGAGTTAACGCGAACCGAGGTCGATGAGTTGACGCGAGCTGTCAGGCGTGACCTGGAAGAGTTCGCCATGAGCTATGAAGAGAGCCTGAAAGAAGAGTCTGACAGTGTTTTTATGCGGGTGATTAAAGAAAGTCTCTGGCAGGAACTGGCAGACATCACCGATAAAACGCAGCTTGAATGGCGCGAAGTTTTCCAGGATCTCAACCATCACGGGGTTTATCACAGCGGAGAAGTGGTAGGGCTGGGGAATCTGGTCTGCGAGAAATGTCACTTCCATCTCCCAATCTACACGCCGGAAGTGCTGACGCTATGCCCGAAATGCGGTCATGACCAGTTCCAGAGACGCCCGTTCGAGCCGTAATAGTCTGATTTCGCACAGCAATAAAGATAATTGGGGTCGAATGAAAATCGTCCGGCCCTTATTTGTTTTTATCTCTACAGTAAATCTTCAACCTCACGGATTTCTTGATTGACATCTCTTGTACCGGATGACTGAATCTTACGGTATAAGTCGAGAGCCTGTCGGAGATCGGCAGGTCTTCCTTCGCCATAATGGTACATAATAGCCAGGTTATACCAGGCGGTGGCATCATTGCATTCAGCGGCTTTCGTAAACCATTCAAAGGCAGCTTTCAGATACCAGTACATCGCTTGCTGATAGTTCTGCTCTACCCCTTCGCCTGGTGCTGGCGAACCAACTACGGAAGAATCATTAATGCCGCTCTTGAGCCGTCTTGATGCAGAAGATCGTTGTCCGCTGGAAGCATTAATTATTCGGCGATTATTAATTCAGTCAGCGAATTTTGCCGGTCAACAAACCATCGAGCCAGAGCCGAAATCGAAGCCAGTGCCCGTTGACAATGGTGGATCGGGCTGCCTGGGCGTCATCAAAATTATTTTCTACATTTTTATCTTTGCCGGTTTGATAGGGAAAATACTCCATCTACTGGGTTGAAACTCAACCTTAATGTGCGGGAAGTTCAGCCAGTAATCTTTCCGCATTTTTATAATGTTGATCCGCCGCCAGTTTCAGCCATTTGCGTGCTTCATAATTGTTGATGTTAATTCCAGTGCCGTTTCTGTAGATCAAACCCAAAGTGTATTGAGCATGGGCATATCCTTTTTCCGCAGCTTGTTTATACCACTGGATTGCCATTCGACTATCGGGCTTTACACCCAATCCTTTCAGGTAGATCCAACCTAGTTTGCTCTGCGCGCGCGGATTTTCCTGTTCTGCCGATTGCTCATACCAGTATCTCGCCATCGTGTAATCCAGAGGCTTACCATTGCTGCCATGAAGATAAAATCCGCCAAGGCTATATTGTGACGTCGAGTGACCATGAATGGCGGAAAGCTCTGTTGCTGCCGTGGTAAACGGAAGACTGCCCGGTGCGCTTAAATAATCAAAGACATAATTCGCCATAGCTTTATCGCGCAAGGTCGTTTTCTTAGGTTGGCTAATACAAGTGATTGCCGCAACTATAAATATTGCGAATATAAAATATATTTTTTTGTTCATTTATCAATGCTTCGATTTTCTTTTTATTTTGAAAGCGTCAAGTTTATACTCATCATTAATAAAAAAGTAGTCAGTTAATGTACTTAAAGGATTGTTAATAAATGGATAAGGAAGAACAACACCTTCTATTTGCGCTTTCTACGCCAATGGAAATTCTTAATCAGGGATGCAAGCCCGCACATGACTCGCCAAAAATGTATACCGGAATAAAAGAATTTGATCTCTCATCATCCTGGGGAATAAATAATCGTGATGATTTAATTCAGACTATTTACCAAATGACTGATGATGGTCACGCAAATAATTTAGCTGGTTTATATCTGGCATGGCATCGTTCTTCCCCTGATGAGTGGAAAACATTAATTGCTGGCGGCTCCGAACGCGGGTTGATTTATACCCAATTTGTTGCCGAAACTGCCCTGTGTTGTGGGGAGGCAGGAATCAAAGCCTGGGATTATGTTCGCATGGGCTTTTTATCGCGCGTCGGTGTGCTCAACAAGTGGCTGACAGAAGACGAGAGTTTATGGCTGCAATCGCGCATTTATGTACGAGCTCACCATTACTATCACAGCTGGATGCACTATTTTTCTGCCTATTCGTTAGGACGTCTCTACTGGCAATCCTCTCAGTGTGAAGACAACGCTTCGCTACGCGAGGCGCTAACCCTGTACAAATACGATAGCGCCGGGAGCCGGATGTTTGAAGAGCTGGTGGCAGGAAGCGATCGTTTCTATGCCACGCTTCCCTGGCAGCCGTTAACTGTCCAACCAGAATGTCCGGCAACGCTTAAGGATGTGAGCGACCTATGAAAACATGTTGGCAAATTCTCGAAATTGAAAGCACGACGCAAACAGAGATTATCCGTCAGGCTTATCTTGCTCGCTTACCGTTGTGTCACCCCGAAACCGATCCGCAGGAGTTTAAAGCATTACGCCAGGCCTATGAAGAGGCGCTGCGACTGGCGGTAAATCCTGTCGAGGAAGCAGATAATGAAGATAAAGATGCCGCCGCTGAACATGAAATACTACGTGCATTCAGGACATTACTGGATTCAGAAAGTGATCGTTTTCAGCCCTCCGCCTGGCAGAAATTTATTCAGCAATTAAATACCTGGAACATGGAGGATGTCGATCAATTACGCTGGCCGCTGTGTGCAATCGCCATAGAAGCGCGATACCTTTCATTAAATTGCGCTTCTTTGCTGGCAGAGCGTTTGAACTGGCATTCGTTTAATGATAGCGAAGGAATGGTCGAGGAAGAACGGGAGGCTTTTCTTGAGGCTATTCAGGCTGGGGATTGTTTCGATTTTCTCAGCCTTCTGGAATATCCCGTCGCGTTACAGAACCAGACTGTTGAGTATTACTTCGCGCTGGAACGCTGCTGTCGTTACCATCCTGACTATGTGACTGCGTTTTTAGCGATGGAAGGTCCGTGGTTCATTCCTGATGATGCAAAGTTACATCGCAAACTGTTGCGCTGGTACAGCTCGATGCAAACAGGTATGGCGGAACTCATTCCTGTAGCCCAACAGTGGCAAGCGGAAGAACCAGAAAGCGAAGATGCCCGTTATTACCACTGTGCACAACGGTTGTACTGCGGCGAGGGGGAAAGCCTGCTTGCCGATCTCTGTGCATACCGGGAGAGTTACCCATCTACACAAGCCGATAATTTGTTGTTGCAGTGGAGCCAGCAACATTGCCCGGATTATTTCGCGCTGTTAGTGATGGTTATCGAAGCGCAGAGCATGGTTGATGCGCAAGGTAAGCCGCTGAAATATGTTCCAGGCGAGAGCGCCCTGACGCGGCTTTTGTGGGCGCAAATTTTACATAGCGGTAAATTATCGCCGTTGGGTCAATCATTTATCGAGTCGCTGTTTTATAAGCGCAAAGCATGGGCGTGGTGGAAATCGAGAGTAGGTAGTGAGACAGAGCAAGATTCACCATTACTGGATCTGTATCGGGTGGCGGAACAGGTTGTGCTGGAAGCGTTTCCGAAACAAGAGATGCTGGCTCGCCTGAATGCGAGGCTGGAACGCGGAGATGCCCATCCATTAGAGGCCATTATCACCCGGATGCTGTTGACGAAAGTGAAGCTTGAGCCGGTGGATGAAGATGTCGATGAGCCAACACCTGAAGCACATGAAGAGAAGAATGATGAGGTTGAAAAACCACAGAGCATTTCCAGCATTATCAAAATCAGCTTAACGGTGCTGGTGATAGGTTATGCACTCGGCAAAATTGCGATGTTGTTTAGTTAGATAAGATGCTGACGCATCTTATCCTTCAATGTCGGATGCGATGCTGACGCATCTTATCCGACCTACGGGTAGGCGGGATAAGGCGTTTACGCCGCATCCGGCAGTCGTGTTCAGGGGATCTCAATTGCCAGATAATCGCTCGCCCGCTGACGAACTTCATCGACGCGGGCCATATCGTTTGACTGCAACGCCGCATCAAAATCGGTGATCACCTGACCAATCTCTTCTCGTTCATCGCCCAGCGCCCGCGCCCACAACTCTTCCAGTTTGGCTTTAAAGGTACGGTTGATGAGCATATCGCGCGGATAAATTTTCAATGCGGATAACCGCGCCCGACTCTCTTCAATCTGCTGCGCGCTCAATGTCACCGGGCTGTGGTTAATGACTCTGGACTTAACGCTACCGTCTTCCAGAAGTACGTCAACTTCAAGCAAGCCGTTGATATCATAGCTAAATCTAATATCGATAGACTGGTAATCCCCGTTTTTTTTCAACGGCACATCGAAGGACTCTACCAGGATATTATTCTTAACTTTGTGGTTTTCCCCCTGGTAAACATTCACCGTAATTGAATCCTGTTCCGGGTGCATGGTCGAGTAAGTTTCTACACGCGACACAGGCACCGTGGTGTTTCGCTCAATAATCGGCGAGAAAATGCCTGAAACGCCCTGGCGGTTAACTTCAACGCCTAAAGAGTAGGGACAGATATCAGTAAGGATCACTTCTTCGATATCTTCGCTACGTAAGCGGCAGGCGGCCTGGATTGCTGCGCCCAGCGCGACAATGGTGCTCGGGTCGTAACTTTGATACGGTAATTTGCCAAACAGACGCACGGCGATTCGCTGTACCAGCGGCATTTGCGACGCGCCACCAACCAGTACCAGACTGTCGATTTGGCTCGGTTTCAGACGCGCATCGCGCAATGCTTGTTCGATTGGCACACGCAAGCGGTTGAGCAGCGGCAGCCACAAATCTTCCAGTTCGTTCTCGTAAAATTCGCACTCACGCGTTTCTTCCTGATACTGCCAGCTAATTTGCAGCGGTAATTGATTGCCACATTTTGCCGCTTCCACGCTGGTGTACAGGGCTGCCAGTTCACTTTCGTTGAGCATGTTTTTAGCCACTGCGGCGCGTTTTAAAACTTCATCCACCAGCATATGAGTAAAATCTTCGCCACCAAGAAAGTTGTCGCCAGCGGAGGCGTGAACTTCAATCACCGGCGTGGCGTATTCGAGCACCGTGACGTCAAACGTGCCGCCACCGAGATCAAAAACCAGCGAGCGGGTGTTTTGCTGCGTATGCAGGCCATAAGCCATCGCGGCTGCCGTGGGTTCATTAATTAAGCGTACCGCATTTAACCCTGCCAACTCTGCTGCTAAACGGGTATGTTTGCGTTGTTCATCACTGAAATAAGCCGGAACGGAGATCACCACATCTTTAATTGGGCGTTGCAGAAATTCTTCGGCATCTTCTTTTAATGAACGTAATACCAAAGAAGACAATTCCGGCGCGTTAAATGTGTCATTGCCTAAGTGCCAGTTGGTATTACTGCCCATTGCACGTTTAAATAACGCAGCGGTTTTATCAGGATGTGAAGTACGCCGTGATACAGCCGGTTTTCCGACCAGAATATGATTATTTTCATCCATGCTAATTATGGATGGTGTTAAATATTCACCGAATTTATTTGGAATTAATTTCGCGGCACCGTCTTTCCAGACGGCAATTAAACTATTGGTAGTACCGAGATCGATACCAATGGCGAGTTCTGCATTATCCATTGCATTTATATCTTGAAGGAAAAAGAGAGCGCCAGAGTAAGACCACCACATTTTTACATGGTGATCTTAATCAATGACGTGTATTAAGCGTAAAATTTCAGACGATCTGCCAGTAAATCAACAAAGCCCTGACGATCAACATCGACCATGACGGTGGCATTCGGTTTATTGCCAGTCAGATGATAATAATCAACAACCGTCATACCCTGGGTATATTTCCCCTGTGTTTCCACGCCAACCCAGCGATCAACAGTGGTAAACAACTCCGGTTTCAACAGCCAGGCGATGGTGCATGGGTCATGCAGTGGTGCGCCGACAAAGCCCCATTTTTCGTCTTTATGATATTCGAGGAAGAAATCCAGCAGTTCGGCAACAATGGTTGAAACAGGGTTGCCAATCGCGCGGAAACGCTCAGTGTCTTCAATGTGGATTTGTGCTTTGTGAGTAACATCCAGACCGGCCATCACCACCGGGATCCCTGACTGGAAGACAATTTCTGCCGCTTCCGGGTCAACGTAAATATTAAATTCAGCCGCAGGCGTCCAGTTACCAAGCCCCATTGCGCCGCCCATAATCACGATACGGGCAATTTTGCTATGCAGTTCCGGATGGCTATTGAGCAGCAAGGCAACGTTAGTTTGCGGTCCGGTAGACACAATCGTGACAGGTTCCGCACTTTCACGCAGCGTTTTCGCCATTAGCTCTACCGCCGTACAGTTTTGCGGTGCGAACGCCGGTTCCGGTAATGCCGGGCCGTCGAGACCGCTTTCGCCGTGCACATTGTCCGCGATAATCAACTCACGCATTAACGGTTTTACCGCGCCGCCTGCTACCGGAATATCGGTGCGATTAAGCAAGGTCAGCATACGCAGAACATTGCGTAAGGTTTTTTCTGGTGTCTGGTTTCCGGCGGAAGACGTAATTGCTTTGACATCAAGCTCTGGTGAGGCGAGGGCGAGAACTATTGCGATAGCGTCGTCATGACCTGGGTCGCAATCTAACAGAATTGGCAGTGCCATTGTTGCTCCTTGTTGTGTGCTTCTTTGCGACAAGGGTAACGCCAGGATGTAACAGATACGAGGGGCGAAACGATAAAGCGTGAGATGGCGCGCACTTGGCTATGCGCGCCAGAGTGATTAATGCAGGATTTTCGCGAGGAAGTCTTTTGCTCGGTCCGATTTCGGATCATCGAAGAAAGCGTCTTTCGGCGAGTCTTCGACAATTTTACCCTCGTCCATAAAGATCACCCGATTCGCCACTTTACGGGCAAAGCCCATTTCGTGGGTCACCACCATCATGGTCATTCCTTCGTTCGCCAGTTCGACCATTACGTCCAGCACTTCGTTGATCATCTCCGGATCCAGCGCCGATGTCGGTTCGTCGAACAGCATCGCAATAGGGTCCATACACAGCGCGCGAGCGATTGCCACACGCTGCTGCTGACCACCGGAAAGCTGCGCCGGAAACTTATTGGCGTGAGCAGAAAGCCCGACTCGCTCCAGCAGTTTCAGTGCTTTTTCACGAGCCGGCGCTTTATCGCGTTTAAGTACTTTCACCTGCGCCAACGTCAGGTTTTCGATAATCGACAGATGGGGGAACAGCTCGAAGTGCTGGAACACCATTCCGACGCGGGAACGCAGCTTTGCCAGATCGGTTTTCTTATCGTTAACCACGATGCCATCAACGGTGATTTCGCCTTGCTGCACCGGTTCGAGGCCGTTGACGGTTTTTATCAGCGTTGATTTACCGGAACCAGACGGGCCGCAAACCACCACTACTTCACCTTTTTTCACTTCGGTTGAGCAGTCGGTCAGCACCTGAAAGTGACCATACCATTTTGAAACATTTTTCAGGGTAATCATTATGCTGTCCTTCTTTTCAAGTAGCTGACCAACAACGATGCGCTAAGGCTAATAACGAAATAAACAAATCCAGCAAACAGGATCATCTCAACCTGCGTACCATCACGCTCACCAATGGTTGAGGCGGTACGGAAGAAATCGGCCAGAGATAACACATACACCAGTGAGGTATCCTGGAACAGTACGATGCCCTGAGTGAGCAGCAGCGGCACCATCGCGCGGAACGCCTGCGGCAGAATAATCAGTTTCATCGACTGCCAGTGAGTCATTCCCAACGCCAGCGCGGCGCTCGATTGACCACGAGAAATACTTTGAATACCAGCACGGATAATCTCTGAATAGTAGGCCGCTTCAAACATCGAAAACGCCACCATCGCCGAAATTAAACGGATATCATTTTTTGGCGATAATCCCAGCACGTTTTGCAGAAAACCCGGCACGATCAGGTAAAACCACAGCAAAACCATAACTAAAGGAATCGAGCGGAATACGTTAACGTAGGCTTTGGCAAACCACGCCACGGGCGCAAAGCTGGATAAACGCATCACCGCCAGCATCGTGCCCCACAAAATACCAATCACGACTGCCGTGACGGTGATTTTCAGGGTGATCACCAGCCCGTCGAGCAGATATGGCAGGGAAGGGACAATGGAACTCCAGTCAAACTCGTACATTATTTGCCCCCCATGTTGCCAGGCAGGCGAACTTTACGTTCAACCAGCGTCATCACCAGCATGATAAAAGCGTTAATCAACACATACGCCAGCGTAATGGCGGTAAACGACTCCCAGGCATGGGCTGAGTAATCGAGCAATTTACCCGCCTGCGCCGCCATATCCACCAGACCGATGGTCGAGGCGATGGCGGAGTTTTTCACCAGGTTCATCATCTCGGAAGTCATCGGCGGGACGATAACGCGATAAGCATTAGGCAGCAGTACGTAGCGGTAAGCCTGCGGTAGCGTCAGGCCCATCGCCAGCGCGGCATTTTTTTGCCCTCGCGGCAGCGACTGGATCGCGGCGCGTACCTGTTCGCAAACACGGGCGGCGGTAAACAGCCCCAGGCAGAGCATGGATGAAAGGAAAAACTGAATATTGGGATCCAGCTCGGCCTTAAACCACATGCCGATTTTCTCCGGCAGCAGCTCCGGGATCACCAGATACCAGGTAAAGAACTGCACAATCAACGGCACGTTGCGGAACAGTTCGACATACAACGTACCCAGACCGGAGAGAAAACGGTTTGGAACGGTACGTAAAATGCCGAAAAATGAACCGACGAGGAAAGCGATAATCCAGGCGCAGATCGACAAAGCGATCGTCACCTGAAAACCACTCCAGATCCAACCAAGATAGGTGGTGTTGCCGAACGGGGCTTGTTGTAAAAAAATACCCCAGTTCCAGTCTATAGACATAAATCTACTCCAGAAAAAAGAGGGTAGCAGCGTTAACTGCTACCCTCGAAGATTGTTACCCAGCGTATTGCGGTTTTCAGGCCCGATGGGGAACGACCATCAGGCGTATAGTCTGTCCGTGCTACGTAACAATCGAGAGGGCTGGAATTTCCGCCCCTGGTTCTTGTAATTAGTTCAGTGCCTTGTCATTCGGTTCTTTGAACAGTGCTTTCATTTCGTCTGACAGTTCGAAATTCATGTTCAGGTTTTTCGGCGGAATTGGATTTTTGAACCATTTATCAAACCATTTTTCCGCTTCACCGGAGGTCTGCACCTGCGCGATGGTGTCATCCATCAGCTTTTTGAACTGCGGATCGTCTTTACGCAACATGCAACCGTAGGCTTCCTGAGACTGCGGCTTGCCGACGATTTCCCAGTTGTCTGGTTTCTTCGCTTTCGCACGTTCACCGGCCAGCAGAGCGTCATCCATCATAAAGGCAACGGCACGACCGCTTTCCAGGGTGCGGAAAGAGTCACCGTGATCTTTGGCGCTGATGATGCGCATATTCATTTTTTGCTCTTCATTCAGTTTGTTGAGCAAAACTTCAGAAGTGGTGCCGGAAGTTACGACTACGGCTTTATCTTTCAGATCGGCAAAATCTTTAACATCGCCGCCTTTTTTGGTCAGCAGGCGCGTACCGACCACGAAAATGGTGTCAGAGAAAGCGGCCTGTTTCTGGCGTTCGAGGTTGTTGGTGGTTGAGCCGCATTCAAAATCGAAAGTGCCGTTTTGTAGCAGCGGAATACGGTTTTGTGAGGTAATCGGAATCAGTTTTACCTGCAAGTCCGGTTTGTTGAGTTTCTTTTTCACTGCTTCAACAATGGCGTTGGAGTAATCCTGCGAGTAACCCACCACTTTTTGCTGATTGTCGTAATAAGAGAAAGGTACTGAAGATTCACGGTGACCGACGACAATCACGCCGTTTTTGGCGATTTTGTCCAGCGTACTGCCAGCTGCCGGGGCAGCGTCTTCTGCCTGTGCCAGACCTGCAGAAAGCGCCAGGGCCAGGATTGCTGTGGCAGGTTTACGTAATTGCATATCCAACTCCTTTATCTCCTGCGTTAAGAACGCATGGATACCCGTTGTGAGTGTTTGTGTTGTTATCATCTGCAACTTTATTGTGCAGTGTTGTGCTTGTTAGGTAACATTTAGTTTGGCTAAATGTAAAGATATTGCTGTTTTATTGTTTGTTTTTGCGAGATGTACCGCACCATTCCGAAGCAAAATTCTTAAAATGCACTCTTTTGGTGCTGCCCGTGGATTGCTGTGGTGCAACCGGGTTGTACTGACGCCGGTTCAAGGTTTGCCTTGTATAACAAAGCAATAGATGTGCCAAAGTTGGAGGGAAGTATTTTGTCATCCGGATAACGCACTGATGCCGCATCCGGCGAGCGTGCCGAAATACGGGATGTATTCCGGCACAATAAGAAGGGATTATTTACGTCGCTGACGCAGACTCATCAGCACAGCGGCAAAACCAAACAGTGCTGTCAGTACCCACAGCGGCCAGTTGCCGGTACGTGCGTACGGTGTGAGTCCGGTGGTCGGCGTCACGTGAGTGGTCAACACCTCGCGGGTGAATTGCGGGATCATCGCCTGAATCTCACCTTGCGGACCAATTACCGCCGTAATGCCGTTGTTGGTGCTGCGCAGCAGCGGGCGCGCCAGCTCCAGCGCACGCATTCGCGCCATCTGGAAGTGCTGCCACGGACCGATAGACTTACCAAACCACGCATCGTTAGAGATGGTAAGCAGATAGTCGGTATCCGGACGGAAATTATCGCGCACCTGCTCGCCGAGAATGATCTCGTAGCAAATAGCCGCAGTAAGCTCAATACCATTTACCGACAGCGGCGGCTGGATATATGGCCCACGGCTGAACGACGACATCGGCAGATCAAAGAACGGTGCTAACGGACGCAGAATCGACTCCAGCGGGACAAACTCGCCAAATGGCACCAGATGGTTTTTGTTATAGCGATCGGCTGATTCGTAGCTGTACGGCGCACCTTTACCCAGCGTAATGATGGTGTTGTAGGTATCGTAGCGGTTCTGCTTATTGAGGCGCGCGTCGACAATCCCGGTTACCAGCGAGCTACCTTTATCGCGCAACTCACTGTCCAGTGCTTTGAGGAACGGTTGCTGATTAATTTCCAGATCGGTTATCGCCGACTCCGGCCAGATAATCAGCGACGATTTGCCCATCAGCGGCGCCGTCGCGTTGTAATAAATTTTCAGCGTATTAAGAAGCTGGCTTTCGTCCCATTTCAGCGATTGCGGAATATCGCCCTGAACCATCGAAACCTGAATGGTTTTCTCCGGTTGCGGGGTGAACCACTGGATGTAACGCAGCGGGAAGGGAAGGGCAAACAGCACGACGGCCACCACCAGCGGACGCCAGTTGTGTTTGACCAGCGCCAGCGCCAGCATGCCGCTTACCATCATCAGCAGGAAGTTAATGGCTTCCACGCCCATTATCGGTGCCAGCCCTTTTAATGGGCCGTCAATCTGGCTATAACCGAACTGCAACCACGGGAAACCTGTCAGCACCCAACCGCGCAGAAACTCGGTCACTTGCCAGAGGGCAGGAGCCGCAATGGTTACGCGCAACCAGGTTGTTTTCGGCCACAGCCGCGACAGCACACCGGCAAACAGCCCTGTATACAACGACAGATACGCCGCCAGCAGTACTACCAGGAAGATGTTAACCGGGCCAGGCATCCCGCCAAAGGTTGCGATGCTGACATAGACCCAGTTAATACCGCTGCCAAAGAGACCAAATCCCCAGCAGAAGCCGATAGCGGCAGACTGGAGTGGACGGCGGTTAAAGGTCAGCGCCTGCAACCCCATCAGCGAAATAATCGCCGCAGGCCAGACATCGTAAGGAGAGAAGGCCAGCGTTCCGCAGGCACCGAATAATAACGCCAGCAGCAGGCGAATGCGCTGGCGTTCAATTAATGAGGCAAAAGCCATGTAGTTATCTATCCAGTTTCGGTTTTATTCATCCAGCTTCGGCTGGGGTGAGTCATCCGGGATTTTGACATGAACCTGAATAATACGCCGACTGTCGGCCATCGCCACCTTGAACTGGTAACCGTCGATGTCGATGGTTTCGCCACGCGCCGGGAGATGTCCAAACGCCTGCATCACCAGACCACCGATGGTATCGACCTCTTCATCGCTAAAGTGGGTGCCAAACGCTTCGTTGAAATCTTCGATGGAAGCCAGCGCGCGCACGGTCCAGGTGTGGCGGCTAAGTTGACGGAAGTCGATATCATCTTCTTCGTCATACTCGTCTTCAATCTCACCAACAATCAGTTCCAGGATGTCTTCAATGGTCACCAGACCGGAAACACCGCCGAATTCGTCAATGACGATCGCCATGTGGTAACGCTGAGAGCGAAACTCTTTCAGCATCCGGTCTACGCGCTTACTTTCAGGAACGACAACCGCCTGACGTAACACTTTATCCATGCTGAAGGCTTCAGCATCGCTACGCATAAACGGTAGCAAGTCTTTCGCCATCAGAATCCCTTCAATGTGATCTTTGTCTTCGCTAATCACCGGGAAACGTGAGTGGGCGGACTCGATGATGACATCAAGGCATTCGTCCAGCGTCTGGTTGCGTTTCAGGGTAATCATCTGGGAGCGGGGGATCATGATGTCGCGGACGCGTTGGTCTGCGATGTCCATCACCCCTTCGAGCATATCGCGCGTATCTTCGTCGATAAGGTCGTTCTGCCCGGAATCACGGATCAGCGCCAGCAGTTCGTCACGGTTTTTCGGTTCACCGTGGAAAAGTTGGCTGAGTAACAGGGAGAAAAATCCCTTCTTGTTGCTTATCGTGTCACTACTGTGTGAATTGTCGTCGCTCATGGCGTCGTATGGGTTCTCATGTTAGTTAATCAAAACGCCGTCGTTAATCACCAACGGCGGGGACGTCTGCCAGTCAAATGCCTGGCAAATTATTCTTTCTCGGCAATGTACGGATCCTCATAGCCCAGAGCAAGCATAATCTCTGTTTCGAGGGCTTCCATTTCTTCTGCTTCGTCATCTTCGATGTGATCGTAACCTAACAAATGCAGACTGCCGTGCACCACCATATGCGCCCAGTGCGCTTCCAGTGGTTTGCCTTGCTCCTGTGCTTCCTTCTCAACCACCTGACGGCAGATAACCAGATCGCCCAGCAGCGACATCTCCATGCCAGGCGGCACTTCAAACGGGAAGGAGAGCACGTTGGTCGGCTTATCCTTCCCGCGATAGGTCAGATTCAGACTGTGGCTTTCGGCGGTATCGACCAGGCGAATAGTCACTTCCGATTCTTCCTGAAACTGCGGGATCACCGCATTCAGCCATGTCTGAAACTGGCTCTCTTCCGGCAATCCGGAGTTATCTTCACATGCCAGTTGTAAATCGAGGATCACCTGACTCATTTTTGTTCCTGTTCTTCGCGCTTGCGCTCTGCTGCCAGCGCCGCTTTTCGTTTTTGTTCGGCTTCTTCCCAGGCTTCATAGGCGTTAACGATGCGCGCCACCACCGGGTGACGAACCACGTCTTCGCTGTGGAAGAAGTTAAAGCTGATCTCTTCGACTTCGGCGAGCACCTCAATGGCGTGACGCAAGCCTGACTTGGTATTTCGCGGCAGGTCGATCTGCGTGACGTCACCGGTGATAACCGCTTTTGAGTTAAAACCGATACGGGTCAGGAACATCTTCATCTGTTCGATGGTGGTGTTCTGGCTCTCATCAAGAATGATAAACGCGTCGTTCAGCGTGCGACCACGCATATAGGCCAGCGGTGCGACTTCAATAACGTTGCGCTCAATCAGCTTCTCGACTTTCTCAAAGCCAAGCATTTCAAACAGCGCGTCGTACAGCGGGCGCAGATACGGGTCTACTTTCTGGCTTAAATCGCCAGGCAGGAAGCCCAGTTTCTCACCGGCTTCGACCGCCGGACGAGTCAGCAGAATACGGCGGATTTCCTGACGTTCCAGGGCATCAACCGCCGCAGCCACTGCCAGGTAGGTTTTACCCGTACCCGCCGGGCCAACGCCGAAGGTAATGTCATGGTCGAGAATATTGGCGATGTACTGCGCCTGGTTTGGCGTGCGCGGCTTAATCACGCCGCGTTTGGTCTTGATATTGACCGCTTTGCCGTACTCCGGCACGCTCTCCGCGCTTTGCTCCAGCACTCGCGCTTCTTTAATCGCAAGGTGGATCTGTTCCGGCTCGATATCCTGAATCTGACCGCGCATCGGGGCGGTATCGACATACAGACTACGCAGAATGTCTGCCGCAGCGGTGACGCAAATCGGACGGCCGGTCAGTTTAAAGTGGTTATCGCGGCGATTGATCTCGATGCCGAGACGGCGTTCGAGCTGCTTGATGTTGTCATCAAACGGGCCGCACAGGCTCAACAGACGCGCATTGTCTGCTGGCTCCAGGGTGATTTCGCGAGTGTCTATGTTCAAACCGTTCCTCTTATCTGTATGCCGCCGGAAGCTGAACATTCACCGGCCTATAAGGAAATTATTCACGCCACAGGAAAAAGGCGCAAGCATTGCGATAAAGATGGGGATAAAGAGAGAAAAAACAAGGCCCACCGGAACGGCGGGCCTGAGAATTACGGCTGATAATAACCCACGCCAAGGTCGTTTTCTTTGCGAGTACGGGCAATCACCGATTCTGGTGTTTCTGCCACGCGCAGACCCATTTCATCTTCAGTTCGCACCACTTTACCGCGCAGAGAGTTCGGGTAGACGTCGGTAATTTCTACATCGACGAATTTACCGATCATATCCGGCGTGCCTTCGAAGTTAACCACGCGGTTATTTTCAGTACGACCAGAAAGCTCCATGATGCTCTTACGCGATGTACCTTCTACCAGAATACGCTGGGTGGTGCCGAGCATCCGGCGGCTCCATGCCATCGCCTGCTGATTAATACGCTCTTGCAGAATATACAGACGCTGCTTCTTCTCTTCTTCCGGAACATCATCAACCATATCGGCGGCAGGCGTTCCTGGACGTGCTGAGAAGATAAAGCTGTAGCTCATGTCGAAATTGACGTCGGCAATCAGCTTCATCGTTTTCTCGAAGTCTTCGGTGGTTTCGCCAGGGAAGCCAACGATGAAGTCAGAACTGATCTGAATATCCGGACGCGCCGCACGCAGTTTACGGATGATCGCTTTGTACTCCAGAGCCGTGTGGGTACGCCCCATCAGGTTCAGAATGCGATCGGAACCGCTCTGTACCGGCAGGTGCAGGAAGCTCACCAGCTCCGGCGTGTCGCGATACACTTCGATGATATCGTCGGTGAATTCGATCGGATGGCTGGTGGTAAAGCGAATACGATCGATCCCGTCGATCGCAGCAACCAGACGCAGCAGATCGGCAAACGATCCGGTGGTGCCGTCGTAGTTCTCACCACGCCAGGCGTTCACGTTCTGACCGAGCAGGTTGACTTCACGCACGCCCTGCGCGGCAAGCTGGGCAATCTCAAACAGAATATCGTCGGACGGACGGCTTACCTCTTCACCACGGGTGTAAGGCACCACGCAGTAGGTGCAATATTTATTGCAGCCTTCCATGATGGAGACAAACGCGGTCGGCCCTTCGGCGCGCGGTTCCGGCAGACGGTCGAATTTCTCGATTTCCGGGAAGCTGATATCTACAACCGGGCTGCGGTCGCCGCGCACGGAGTTGATCATCTCCGGCAGGCGGTGCAGCGTTTGCGGCCCAAAAATAATATCGACATAGTGGGCGCGCTGGCGAATGTGCTCGCCTTCTTGCGATGCCACGCAGCCACCGACGCCGATAATCAGGTCTGGATTCTTCTCTTTTAACAGTTTCCAGCGACCCAACTGATGGAAGACTTTTTCCTGAGCCTTCTCGCGGATTGAGCAGGTGTTCAGCAGTAGCACATCCGCTTCTTCCGCCACGTCGGTCAGTTGATAGCCGTGGGTGGCATCCAGCAGATCGGCCATCTTCGATGAATCGTACTCGTTCATCTGACAGCCCCAGGTTTTAATATGGAGTTTTTTGGTCATCGACTTGCTCTTGCGAAATAGTAGCCAGGAATGCAGGGCGCATAGTGTAATGCTTTGCTGCCGTTGTGACCAGTATGAGCGTTATCAGCCCTTGGGGGTAAAAATCCTGTAAACTTAAAGCATATTGCTAACAGGATGATTGACCATGACAAATCAACCAACGGAAATTGCCATTGTCGGCGGAGGAATGGTCGGCGGCGCACTGGCGCTGGGGCTGGCACAGCACGGATTTGCGGTAACGGTAATCGAGCACGCAGAACCCGCGCCGTTTGTGGCCGACAGCCAGCCGGACGTGCGTATTTCAGCGATTAGCGCCGCGTCGGTGTCTCTGCTTAAAGGTTTAGGCGTCTGGGATGCGGTACAGGCCATGCGTTGCCATCCTTATCGCAGACTGGAAACGTGGGAGTGGGAAACGGCGCATGTGGTGTTTGACGCCGCTGAACTTAAGTTACCGCTGCTTGGCTATATGGTGGAAAACACGGTCCTGCAACAGGCGCTGTGGCAGGCGCTGGAAGCGCATCCGAAAGTAACGCTACGTGTGCCAGCCTCGCTGATTGCGCTGCATCGCCATAATGATCTTCAGGAGCTGGAACTGAAGGGCGGCGAAGTGATCCGCGCGCAGCTGGTCATTGGTGCTGATGGCGCAAATTCGCAGGTGCGGCAGATGGCGGGAATCGGTGTTCATGCCTGGCAGTATGCGCAGTTGTGTATGTTGATTAGCGTACAGTGCGAGAACGATCCCGGCGACAGCACCTGGCAGCAGTTTACTCCGGACGGCCCACGCGCGTTTCTGCCGCTGTTTGATAACTGGGCGTCGCTGGTGTGGTATGACTCTCCGGCGCGTATTCGCCAGTTGCAGAATATGAATATGGTGCAGTTGCAGGCGGAGATCGCGAAACATTTCCCGTCGCGTCTCGGTTATGTGACGCCGCTTGCCGCAGGCGCTTTTCCGCTGACGCGCCGTCATGCATTGCAGTATGTTCAGCCGGGGCTGGCGCTGGTGGGCGATGCCGCCCACACCATCCATCCGCTGGCGGGGCAGGGGGTGAATCTTGGTTATCGTGATGTCGATGCCCTGATTGATGTTCTGGTCAACGCCCGCAGCTACGGCGAAGCATGGGCCAGTTATCCGATCCTCAAACGTTACCAGATGCGGCGCATGGCGGATAACTTCATTATGCAGAGCGGTATGGATCTGTTTTATGCCGGATTCAGCAATAATCTGCCGCCGCTGCGTTTTATGCGTAATCTTGGTTTGATGGCGGCGGAGCGTGCTGGCGTACTGAAACGTCAGGCGCTGAAATATGCGTTAGGGTTGTAGCGTAACGGTTGATACCAAAGCTACAAAAGCGTGCGGACGATCCCCTCGCCCCTCGGGGAGGGGTTAGGGTGAGGGGGAAAGCCGCGCCTGAGTGTGCTTCCAGGCTGGTTTGCCCTGAACCGTGAGCCAAATTCAAATTAGCTGTATCAACATCGCATTCGACATTGAATATACGCAGAAAAGCAAAAAGCTCGCCGAAGCGAGCTTTTTTAATGTGGCTGGGGTACGAGGATTCGAACCTCGGAATGCCGGAATCAGAATCCGGTGCCTTACCGCTTGGCGATACCCCAACTGGGTGCACTTACGATGTAAGCGTCTTGAATAAATTGGCTGGGGTACGAGGATTCGAACCTCGGAATGCCGGAATCAGAATCCGGTGCCTTACCGCTTGGCGATACCCCAACAAATTTTTTCGAATTTGCCGAACGTAGTCGACACATTCAGAATTTGGTGGCTACGACGGGATTCGAACCTGTGACCCCATCATTATGAGTGATGTGCTCTAACCAACTGAGCTACGTAGCCAGATTATTTCTTCGATGGCTGGGGTACCTGGATTCGAACCAGGGAATGCCGGTATCAAAAACCGGTGCCTTACCGCTTGGCGATACCCCAATAACCGGGCGGTGAACCGCTTACTCGAAGAAGATGGCTGGGGTACCTGGATTCGAACCAGGGAATGCCGGTATCAAAAACCGGTGCCTTACCGCTTGGCGATACCCCAACAAATTTCTTACAGAATGGAGAACTTCAAACTATATCATTGCCAGCCGATGTGGCTAACTTACAGCGTGGAGATACCCCATCCGCACAACGCTTTCTGGTGAATGGTGCGGGAGGCGAGACTTGAACTCGCACACCTTGCGGCGCCAGAACCTAAATCTGGTGCGTCTACCAATTTCGCCACTCCCGCAAAAAAGATGGTGGCTACGACGGGATTCGAACCTGTGACCCCATCATTATGAGTGATGTGCTCTAACCAACTGAGCTACGTAGCCATCTTTTTTTTTCGCGTTACCTTATCGGCGTTGCGGGGCGCATTATGCGTATAGAGCCTTGCAGCGTCAACCTCTTTTTCAAGGAAAATTGCTCGAAAGTGACTGTTTGGTTAGGTTGCGAACAGCGTGGCGCTATATTCGTCAATTATTGTTTATTTCGTGTTTTTCTCAGTTGTTTTGCTATGCAGGATGAAATTCGGAATTCAACAATAGCGCCCGAGAATTATCCCATGAAATACTGCACCGTTACGATTGGACAGAGCAGGGATTGCGGTGCCCGCATCTTTGCTACCACTTCAGGCGATTTATTGAGGGAATAATATGCTGCGTTTTATCACTGTGCTGGTCAGTGCTTTATTACTTATGCAATCCGCATTTGCCGATACAGCTCGACCGGAAATTGGTAAGTATGTCTTTGGTTATCGTGGTCAGGAAGGGGCAGTGGTCTGGATGATGCGAATCGGGCCGAAAGCGGAAAATGAAGCACTCGTTCAGGTATCTCATGTTGATAATGACATCGATGGTCAGATTTTTCGCTGTAAAGTGAAAGCATTACAGGACGGTGAGAAATCCTATACCGCCGTAATTAAGGGCAAATCTTTTGAGTTATTACGCCTGAAAGAGGGAAATGGCAACCTGCATATCCCGGATGAGCAGGCAACCTGGTCGGTGGCTTACAGTGATGAGTTGTCAAACAGCGATGTAGCAAATCCGGAACATTTCCTCACTGCGTATCAAAATCAACAAGCTCCCCAGTAACTGAAATTGCCCCGGAATTCTCCGGGGCGTTAATACTCTTCTTATTTATACGCTGACTGGTGAACGCCAACCGCGCGACCAGAAGGATCATCCATTTTTTTGAACGCTTCATCCCACTCGATCGCTTTGGCGGAAGAACAGGCGACGGAAGGGCCGCCCGGTACGCACTCTGCTGCGCTCGGAAGCGGGAACAGTTCTTCAAAGATTTCCCGGTACAGATATGCTTCTTTGGAAGTTGGCGTGTTGTACGGGAAGCGGAAGCGGGCAGTTTCCAGTTGCTGATCAGTAACCTGCTGCGCCGCTACTTCTTTCAGAGTGTCGATCCAGCTATAACCGACGCCATCAGAGAACTGCTCTTTCTGCCGCCAGGCCACGCTTGCGGGCAGATACGACTCAAAACATTCACGCAGGATGTGTTTTTCCATTTTCCCGTTACCGCACATTTTATCCTGTGGGTTAATGCGCATCGCCACATCGAGGAATTTCTTGTCGAGGAACGGAACGCGCGCTTCCACGCCCCAGGCTGACATCGCTTTGTTGGCGCGCGCGCAGTCATACATATGTAGAGCCAGCAGTTTACGTACTGTCTCTTCATGCAGCTCTTTGGCGTTTGGTGCTTTGTGGAAATAAAGATAACCACCAAACACTTCGTCAGAACCTTCGCCTGACAACACCATTTTAATGCCCATCGCTTTGATCTTACGCGACATTAAATACATCGGTGTTGAAGCGCGAATAGTGGTCACATCATACGTTTCGATGTGGTAAATCACATCGCGGATGGCATCCAGACCTTCCTGTACAGTGAAGTGAATTTCGTGATGCACAGTGCCCAGATGGTTTGCCACTTCCTGTGCCGCTTTCAGATCCGGTGAACCCGGCAGACCCACGGCAAAAGAGTGCAACTGCGGCCACCAGGCTTCGGAACGTTCCTGATCTTCCACGCGACGGGCGGCGTATTTCTTGGTTATAGCGGAAATAATTGAGGAATCCAGACCACCCGAGAGCAGCACGCCGTACGGCACATCGGACATCAGATGGCTTTTAACGGAATCCTCCAGCGCCTGGCGCAGCTCGTTTTTGTCGGTCACGTTATCTTTCACCGCATCGTAGTCGAACCAGTCGCGGTGATAATAAGAACGGATTTCGCCGTCCTGACTCCATAAATAGCTTCCTGCCGGGAATTCTTTAATGGTGCGGCAAACCGGCACCAGGGCTTTCATTTCTGAGGCTACATACAGTTGACCGTGTTCGTCATAACCCATATACAGCGGGATGATCCCCAGATGGTCGCGACCAATCAGATATGCATCTTTTTCGCTGTCATACAGGGCAAAGGCGAACATGCCCTGCAAATCGTCGAGAAATTCCGCCCCTTTTTCCTGATACAGCGCGAGGATCACTTCGCAGTCAGATCCAGTCTGGAACTGGTAACGATCGCCATACTCGGCGCGCAATGCCTGGTGGTTGTAGATTTCACCGTTTACCGCCAGTACGTGGGTTTTTTGTTGGTTGTAGAGAGGTTGCGCCCCCGCGTTAACGTCAACAATTGACAGACGTTCGTGGGCGAGAATGGCGTTATCGCTGGCATAAATACCGGACCAGTCCGGGCCACGATGACGCATCAGGCGTGACAGCTCGAGTGCTTTCTTGCGCAGCTCAACTGCGTCTGTTTTTATATCGAATACGCCAAAAATTGAACACATAACCTTCTCCGTTAACCTGGTGTTTGCTGCTTGTTGTGTTTGCTTGTTTAAAAAAATGCCGCAAAGCAGCACTGTGCGCAAGCGATTTGGCGGTGGAAAAATAAAAAACGTAATGGTGATTGCTGATTGATGAAACAGGGTAGGGTGTAGTGGCGTGTTTATTGATGAATCGATAATTTTTGACGTGTTTTATTGAATGGATGAGTTTTGGCGAGCGGTGAAAATAAAAAACCACGTCCTGAGACGTGGTTGATATTCAGATAACGTCGATTTCAGCGACCGACGGGTAAATCCAGCTTGGGCGGAACGGCATACTGTCGATATCGTCGAGCGACGAAACACCAGAAAGCACCAGAATCGTCTCCAGACCGGCCTGGAAGCCCGCCAGAATGTCGGTACGCAGGTTATCGCCGACAATCACTGTTTCTTCCGAGTGCGCCTGCATTTTGTTTAATGCTGCGCGGATGATCCACGGACTCGGCTTACCGACATAAAAAGGTTTACGCCCGGAGATTTTCTCAATACCTGCGCACAATGCGCCGCAGGCCGGATAAAAACCGCGCCCGTGAGTATCCGGGTTAGTGGCGATAAAGCGTGCACCGTTGGCGACGAAATACGCCGCTTTATGCATCATATCCCAGTTGTATGAGCGCGTTTCGCCAACAATCACAAAATCAGGATTCACGTCCGTAATAGTGAAACCGGCTTTATACAGCTCATGGATCAGCGCGCCTTCGCCCACCACATACGCTTTTTTACCTTCCTGGCGGCGCAGGAAATCGGCGGTCGCCATCGCGGAGGTATAAAACACGCTGTCCGGCACATCGACACCGGCAGTGGCAAAGCGGTTCGCCAGATCCTGCCCGGTCTGCGAAGGATAGTTGGTCAGCAACACCAGCGGCAGGCCTTTATCCATAATCCCGTGCAAAAATTCCGCTGCACCCGGTACGGCGACGTTATCGTGCATCAGCACGCCGTCGATATCGCAAATTACATTTTTAATGGTCATGGACTACCCAGAATATTGACAACAATAAGCGCCACTATAAAAGCACATTAATTTTCCAGCAAATGCTGGAGCAAAATACCGTTGAGCATGGCGCGTTTTACCAGCGCAAAAGCGCCGATTGCCGAGCGGTGATCCAGTTCGGAACGCACTACCGGCAGATTAGTGCGAAACGCCTTCAGCGCCTGAGTATTAATGCAACTTTCAATAGCAGGGAGCAGCACCTTATCGGCTTCAGTTATCTCACCGGCAATAACAATTTTTTGCGGATTAAATAAGTTGATAGCAATGGCGATGGTTTTGCCCAGATGACGACCGACGTACTCAATCACTTCCGACGCCAGACCGTCGCCTTTGTTCGCAGCTTTGCAGATAGTTTTGATGGTGCAGTCATCCAGCGGCACGCGGCTCTGGTAGCCCTGCTTTAACAGATTCAACACCCGCTGTTCAATGGCGGCGTTGGCAGCGATAGTTTCCAGACAGCCAAAGTTGCCGCAGTGGCAGCGTTCACCCAGTGGTTCGACCTGAATATGACCAATTTCACCGACGTTGCCGTTGCGACCGATAAAAATGCGCCCGTTAGAGATAATTCCGGCCCCGGTTCCGCGATGTACTCGCACCAGAATGGAGTCTTCGCAATCCTGACTAGCACCGAAGTAGTGCTCTGCCAGCGCCAGACTACGGATATCGTGACCGACAAAACAGGTCACTTTAAAACGCTCTTCCAGTGCCTCTACCAGCCCCCAGTTTTCCACCTGAATATGCGGCATGTAATGAATTTTACCGTTGTCCGGGTCAACAAGCCCTGGCAGGATCACGGAAATCGCGATCAGCTCGCGCAGCTTGCGCTGATAGCTATCAATAAACTGAGCAATGGCATTCAGCAGGGCATGTTCCAGCGTCTGCTGGGTACGTTCCGGCAGCGGATAATGTTCTTCTGCCAGCACTTTGCTGCTGAGATCAAACAGAGTGATGGTGGCATCGTGACGACCGAGTCGTACGCCGATAGCGTGGAAATTACGAGTTTCAGTGACGATGGAGATAGCGCGGCGGCCCCCGGTGGAGGCCTGCTGATCGACTTCTTTGATCAGCCCGCGTTCGATAAGTTGGCGTGTAATTTTAGTTACGCTGGCGGGGGCAAGCTGGCTTTGCTCAGCAATCTGAATCCGCGAGATTGGCCCGAACTGGTCAATCAGGCGATAAACCGCCGCGCTGTTAAGCTGTTTTACGAGATCAACATTACCTATCTGAGCTTGTCCGCCTGGTGTCATACTTTCTCTTATTGAGTTACGACCTCGTTACCATTAACGATGGTCCTGGTGATTTTAAAATCAGGTGTGAATGCGGTCAGGTTGGCCACTTTGCCTGCGGCGAGCGTGCCGAGACGTTTTTCAACGCCAATTGCACGTGCCGGGTAGAGCGTCGCCATACGCAGCACTTCATCCAGTGCGATACCGCAATGTTCGACCAGATTACGCACGCCTTCAATCATGGTTAATGATGAACCGCTTAACGTACCATTTTCATCCACACAAAGCCCGTTGCGGTAGTATATTGTTTTACCCGCAAAAATGAACTGTTCAATATTGGCGCCTGCTGGTGCAGTAGCGTCGGTGACCAGACACAGTTTGTCGCCTTTCAGACGTTTGGCGTTGCGGATGTTAGCGTAATCAACGTGCAGGCCATCGGCAATAATACCGCAATAAATGTCTGCTTCGTCGAGAATTGCACCTGCCAGCCCCGGTTCGCGACCAGTAATATACGGCATCGCGTTATACAGATGGGTGGCAAAAGTAATACCTGCGCGGAAACCGGCTTTCGCTTCTTTCAACGTCGCGTTGGAGTGACCAGCAGAAACCACAATCCCGGCATTTGCCAGTTTGCTGATGACTTCCGCAGGAACCATTTCCGGTGCCAGGGTAACTTTAGTAATCACATCAGCGTTTTCGCACAGGAAATCAACCAGTGCAGCATCGGGTTTACGCACGAAATTCGGGTTATGAGTGCCTTTTTTCACCAGGTTCAGCCACGGACCTTCCAGATGCAGACCTAAGGCCTGATTCGGATGTTTTGCCAGGTACTCACGCATTACGCGCACACCCTGTTTCATCAGGTCATCGCTGGTAGTGATAAGTGTCGGCAGATAGTTAGTACAGCCTGATTTCTCATTGGCTTTCTGCATGATTTCCAGCGTTTCAACGCTTACCGCTTCCGCAGTGTCGTTGAACTGCACGCCGCCGCAGCCGTTTAACTGCACATCAATAAAACCGGGGGAGAGAATGGCTCCGTTCAGTGAACGTTGTTCAATCTCTGACGGCAGTTCCGCAACCGGACAGACGCTTTTAATCAGGCCATCAGCGATAACAACCGCGTGGTCATCAAGAAATTCGTGACCGGTAAAGATCCGGCCCTGGGTTAATGCATACATTCCGACCCCCGATTTTAAAGATAATATTGCCCTGAACAAGGTGTCAGGGCAGGGATAATAATTACAGACCTTTGATATTTTCTGCTTCTAATTCATTGAAATATCTTAAGGTCTTAACTTTCAGCTCCATGGTGGAAGGTTCATCGCACACCATGATCGCTTTCGGATGCAGTTGCAGACAGCTGATGGTCCACATATGGTTAACGCAACCTTCAACTGCGGCTTGCAGCGCCAGTGCTTTCTGGCTACCCAGAACCAGAATCATCACTTCTTCGGCATCCAGCAATGTACCAACACCGACAGTCAGGGCATATTTTGGCACCTGATTAACATCGTTATCAAAGAAACGAGAGTTCGCGACGCGCGTGTCATGAGTCAGGGTTTTGATACGGGTGCGAGAAGCCAGAGAAGAGGCTGGTTCGTTAAATGCGATGTGACCGTCGTTACCTACGCCGCCCATAAACAGATGAATTTTACCGTAAGAGCGGATTTTTTCTTCATACTGGCGGCACTCGGCGTCGATATCCGGGGCGTTACCGTTGAGAAGGTTTATATTTTCTGCTGGAATATCAACGTGATCGAAGAAATTACGGTGCATAAAGCTGTAGTAACTTTCCGGATGCTCTTTCGGCAGACCGACATATTCATCCATGTTGAAGGTGACAACGTGCTTAAAGCTGACCTGGCCTGCTTTATGCATTTCGACTAACGCTTTATAGGTGGTCATCGGTGTGCCGCCAGTCGGCAGACCGAGCACGAACGGACGATCGGCAGTCGGTTTGAACGCGTTGATACGATTAACGATATGGCGAGCAGCCCATTTGCCGACCTGTTCAGCGGTAGTCAGGGGGATCAGTCTCATTATTCACCTCAATAAGTAAAATGTAAGCCGTTGGCGGATTAGGCATCTTTAAGCGTAACCTGGATTTGCGCAGACAGGCGTCAATCCGACCTGATTTTTTGAATGATAAAATAAGTTTTCTGGTTTAGCCAGTAAAAGGGAGTAATGATAACGATATTTGGTGACAAAACTCACAAAAGACACGCGTTTAATTTGCGGTACGAATTAATTTTTTACACACTCTGTAGCAGATGATCTAACAATATGATTACAGAACATCGGCAGTACAGTTTGCAGCAAAATAAAAAACGGCTTTAAACGAGCCAAATAGGGTTCTCGTAGGGGGAATAAGATGAATATTTTAGGGTTTTTTCAGCGACTCGGTAGGGCGTTACAGCTCCCTATCGCGGTGCTGCCGGTGGCGGCACTGTTGCTGCGATTCGGTCAGCCAGATTTACTTAACGTTGCGTTTATTGCCCAGGCGGGCGGCGCGATTTTTGATAACCTCGCATTAATCTTCGCCATCGGCGTGGCATCCAGCTGGTCCAAAGACAGCGCAGGTGCGGCGGCGCTGGCGGGTGCGGTAGGTTACTTTGTGTTAACCAAAGCGATGGTGACCATCAACCCGGAAATCAACATGGGTGTACTGGCGGGTATCATTACCGGTCTGGTCGGTGGTGCAGCCTATAACCGCTGGTCCGATATTAAACTGCCGGACTTCCTGAGCTTCTTCGGTGGTAAACGTTTTGTGCCGATTGCCACTGGCTTCTTCTGCCTGGTATTGGCGGCTATTTTTGGTTATGTCTGGCCACCGGTGCAGCACGCTATTCATGCTGGTGGTGAATGGATCGTTTCTGCGGGCGCGCTGGGTTCCGGTATCTTTGGTTTCATCAACCGTCTGCTGATCCCAACCGGTCTGCATCAGGTGCTGAACACCATCGCCTGGTTCCAGATTGGTGAATTCACCAACGCGGCGGGGACGGTTTTCCACGGCGACATCAACCGCTTCTATGCCGGTGACGGCACTGCGGGGATGTTCATGTCCGGTTTCTTCCCGATCATGATGTTCGGTCTGCCGGGGGCGGCACTGGCGATGTACTTCGCAGCACCGAAAGAGCGTCGTCCGATGGTTGGCGGGATGCTGCTTTCCGTTGCTATCACCGCGTTCCTGACTGGTGTTACCGAGCCGCTGGAATTCCTGTTCATGTTCCTTGCTCCGCTGCTGTATCTCCTGCACGCACTGCTGACCGGTATCAGCCTGTTTGTGGCAACGCTGCTGGGTATTCACGCGGGCTTCTCTTTCTCTGCGGGCGCCATCGACTATGCGTTGATGTATAACCTGCCGGCAGCCAGCCAGAACGTCTGGATGCTGCTGGTGATGGGCGTTATCTTCTTCGTTATCTACTTTGTGGTGTTCAGTGCGGTCATTCGCATGTTCAACCTGAAAACGCCAGGCCGTGAAGATAAAGAAGACGAAATTGTTACTGAAGAAGCCAACAGCAACACTGAAGAAGGTCTGACTCAACTGGCAACCAACTATATTGCTGCGGTTGGCGGTAGCGACAACCTGAAAGCGATTGACGCCTGTATTACTCGTCTGCGCCTGACGGTGGGGGACTCAGCCCGCGTCAACGATGCGATGTGTAAACGTCTGGGTGCTTCTGGGGTGGTGAAACTGAACAAACAGACCATCCAGGTGATTGTTGGTGCGAAAGCGGAATCTATCGGTGATGCGATGAAGAAAGTCGTTGCTCGTGGTCCGGTAGCTGCTGCTTCTGCTGAAGCTGCTCCGGCAACAGCCGCTCCGGTTGCGAAACCACAGGCTGTACCAAACGCAGTGTCTATCGCTGAGCTGGTATCGCCGATCACTGGTGATGTTGTCGCACTGGATCAGGTGCCTGACGAAGCATTTGCCAGCAAAGCGGTGGGTGACGGCGTGGCGGTGAAACCGACGGATAAAATCGTTGTATCACCAGCCGCAGGGACTATCGTAAAAATCTTCAACACCAACCACGCGTTCTGCCTGGAAACCGAAAAAGGCGCCGAGATCGTCGTCCACATGGGTATCGATACCGTGGCGCTGGAAGGTAAAGGCTTTAAGCGTCTGGTGGAAGAGGGAGCGCAGGTAAGTGCAGGGCAACCGATTCTGGAAATGGATCTGGATTACCTGAATGCTAACGCTCGTTCGATGATTAGCCCGGTGGTTTGCAGCAATATCGACGATTTCAGCGGTCTGATCATTAAAGCCCAGGGTCATGTTGTGGCGGGTCAAACGCCGCTGTATGAAATCAAAAAGTAATCTGTTTCATGCCTGATGCGACGCTTGACGCGTCTTATCAGGCCTACAAAGCTCAGTCCAGGTTGGATAAGACGCACCAGCGTCGCATCCAACAATGACACAGGAGTGGCAAAAGCGGCGGATATCATCTTCGCCGCTTTTTTTTTCATCAATCATCCCCATAATCTCAGTGAGATTTTCTATTTTCTCTAACTAACAGTTGTCAGCCTGTCCCGCTTATAAGATCATACGCCGTTATACGTTGTTTACGCTTTGAGGAATCCACGATGAGTGAGGCAGAAGCCCGCCCGACTAACTTTATTCGTCAGATCATTGATGAAGATCTGGCCAGTGGCAAGCACACCACAGTACACACCCGTTTCCCGCCAGAACCAAATGGCTATCTGCATATTGGTCATGCGAAATCTATCTGCCTGAACTTCGGGATCGCCCAGGACTATAAAGGCCAGTGCAACCTGCGTTTCGACGATACTAACCCGGTAAAAGAAGATATCGAGTACGTAGAGTCGATCAAAAACGACGTTGAATGGTTAGGTTTTCACTGGTCTGGTAACGTTCGTTACTCCTCCGACTATTTTGATCAGCTCCATGCCTATGCGATCGAATTGATCAATAAAGGCCTGGCGTATGTCGATGAACTGACGCCGGAACAGATCCGCGAATATCGTGGCACCCTGACGCAGCCGGGTAAAAACAGCCCGTACCGCGACCGCAGCGTTGAAGAGAACCTGGCGCTGTTCGAAAAAATGCGTACCGGCGGTTTTGAAGAAGGTAAAGCCTGCCTGCGTGCGAAAATCGACATGGCTTCGCCGTTTATCGTGATGCGCGATCCGGTGCTGTACCGTATTAAATTTGCTGAACACCACCAGACCGGCAACAAGTGGTGCATCTACCCGATGTACGACTTCACCCACTGCATCAGCGATGCGCTGGAAGGCATTACGCACTCTCTGTGTACGCTGGAGTTCCAGGACAACCGTCGTCTGTACGACTGGGTTCTGGACAACATCACCATTCCTGTTCATCCGCGCCAGTACGAATTCTCGCGCCTGAATCTGGAATACACCGTGATGTCCAAGCGTAAGCTGAACCAGTTGGTGACTGACAAGCACGTAGAAGGCTGGGACGATCCGCGTATGCCGACCATTTCTGGTCTGCGTCGTCGTGGTTATACCGCAGCTTCTATTCGTGAGTTCTGCAAACGCATCGGCGTGACCAAGCAGGACAACACCATTGAGATGGCATCTCTGGAATCCTGCATCCGTGAAGACCTCAACGAAAACGCGCCGCGTGCAATGGCGGTTATCGATCCAGTGAAACTGGTTATCGAAAACTATCAGGGCGAAGGCGAAATGGTCACCATGCCGAACCATCCGAACAAACCGGAAATGGGTAGCCGTCAGGTGCCGTTTAGCAGTGAGATTTGGATCGATCGCGCTGATTTCCGCGAAGAAGCTAACAAGCAGTACAAGCGTCTGGTGCTGGGTAAAGAAGTGCGTCTGCGTAATGCTTACGTGATTAAAGCGGAACGTGTGGAGAAAGATGCCGAAGGCAATATCACCACCATCTTCTGTACTTACGATGCCGACACCTTAAGCAAAGATCCGGCTGATGGTCGTAAAGTCAAAGGCGTTATTCACTGGGTAAGCGCGGCACATGCGCTGCCGGTTGAAATCCGCCTGTACGATCGCCTGTTCAGCGTGCCGAATCCAGGCGCTGCGGATGATTTCCTGTCGGTGATTAATCCGGAATCGCTGGTTATCAAACAGGGCTTTGCTGAACCGTCGCTGAAAGACGCGGTAGCGGGTAAAGCGTTCCAGTTTGAGCGTGAAGGTTACTTCTGCCTCGACAGCCGCCATTCTACGGCGGAAAAACCGGTATTTAACCGCACCGTTGGGCTGCGTGATACCTGGGCGAAGGTTGGCGAGTAATTTTAAGTTTCACCATGCAGGATGCGGCGTAAATGCCGCATCCTGCAAGAAACACACAAACAGTCTCAAACGCTAAATTGCCTGATGCGCTACGCTTATCAGACCTACGTGAACTCTGCAATGTATTGAATTTGCGTGCTTTTGTAGGCCGGATAAGGCGTTTACGCCTGAAATATACAAACAATCCCAAACGCCGCGCTCTGCGGCGTTTTTTCTGCTTATCATCGCGAATTAATTCCGCTTCGCAATTTATCCGTAAAATAAATTTAAAACCACAAATCATAATTCAATAAAATGTAACCGTTTTCATCCTACTGGAAAGCCACATATTTTTTCTTCTACAAGCTCTTCTGCTGCAAACTTAAATCCTGTAACAAAAATCATCAAAATATGTGCGGTTGCTCATGTTCTTACATTCTCGTTACAGAAAGAGATTGATAATTCGCGTCGCGAAAAATAGTCTGTTCCTGTAGTCAGCGAGACTTTTCTCAACGCTACTTTTTTAATTTTTATTTTTTTCGCTGTTCACCTGCGGTGCAGCAATTTATACGTCAAAGAGGATTAACCCATGCGTGCGTTTAGTGGCAAACGTAGTACGCTGGCGCTGGCTATCGCCGGTGTTACAGCAATGTCGGGCTTTATGGCAATACCGGAGGCTCGCGCCGAAGGATTCATCGACGATTCAACCTTAACCGGCGGTATCTATTACTGGCAGCGTGAACGTGACCGTAAAGATGTTACCGACGGCGACAAATACAAAACAAACCTTTCTCACTCCACCTGGAACGCCAACCTCGATTTTCAGTCTGGTTATGCTGCTGATATGTTCGGCCTCGATATTGCCGCGTTTACGGCGATTGAAATGGCGGAAAACGGCGACAGCTCCCACCCGAACGAAATCGCGTTTTCAAAAAGTAATAAAGCTTATGACGAAGACTGGTCCGGCGATAAAAGCGGTATAAGCCTGTATAAAGCAGCTGCCAAATTTAAATACGGTCCGGTGTGGGCGAGGGCAGGTTATATTCAGCCAACCGGTCAGACGCTGTTAGCACCGCACTGGAGCTTTATGCCGGGCACTTATCAGGGCGCGGAAGCCGGGGCTAATTTTGATTACGGCGATGCAGGCGCGCTGAGCTTCTCCTACATGTGGACGAACGAATATAAAGCGCCGTGGCATCTGGAAATGGATGAGTTTTATCAGAACGATAAAACCACCAAAGTTGATTATCTGCACTCCCTCGGGGCGAAGTACGACTTCAAAAATAACTTCGTACTGGAAGCGGCGTTTGGGCAGGCTGAAGGGTATATCGATCAGTATTTTGCCAAAGCCAGCTATAAATTTGATATCGCCGGTAGCCCGTTAACCACCAGCTATCAGTTCTACGGTACGCGCGACAAAGTTGACGATCGCAGCGTCAACGATCTTTACGACGGCACCGCCTGGCTGCAGGCGTTGACCTTTGGCTACCGGGCGGCTGACGTAGTGGATTTGCGCCTCGAAGGCACCTGGGTTAAAGCCGATGGTCAGCAGGGATACTTCCTGCAACGTATGACCCCAACTTACGCTTCCTCGAACGGTCGCCTGGATATCTGGTGGGATAACCGCTCTGACTTTAACGCCAACGGCGAAAAAGCGGTCTTCTTCGGTGCGATGTATGACCTGAAAAACTGGAATCTTCCCGGCTTCGCCATCGGCGCTTCCTACGTTTATGCATGGGATGCCAAACCAGCGACATGGCAGAGCAATCCGGATGCGTACTACGACAAAAACCGGACTATCGAAGAGTCTGCTTACAGCCTGGATGCGGTCTACACCATTCAGGATGGTCGCGCCAAAGGCACGATGTTCAAACTGCACTTCACCGAATACGACAACCACTCCGACATTCCAAGCTGGGGCGGCGGTTACGGCAACATCTTCCAGGATGAGCGTGACGTGAAATTCATGGTTATCGCACCGTTCACTATCTTCTGATGCCCGATGCGGCAGGCATTTCACCTGCCGCACGTTTGAGGAATTTGCTATGAAAAAACTGATTCTCATCGCCATGATGGCATCGGGGCTGGTGGCTTGTGCGCAATCGACCGCGCCACAGGAAGACAGCCGTCTGAAAGAGGCATACAGCGCCTGTATCAATACCGCACAAGGCTCGCCGGAAAAAATTGAGGCCTGCCAGAGCGTGTTAAACGTGCTGAAGAAAGAGAAACAACATCAGCAGTTTGCCGACCAGGAAAGTGTACGGGTGCTGGATTATCAGCAGTGTCTGCGCGCAACGCAAACCGGTAATGACCAGGCAGTGAAAACCGATTGTGATAAAGTCTGGCAGGAAATTCGCAGTAATAACGCTACGCAGTAAAAACAAAAAAGCGAGGGCTGTAACTTTTGCATCAAACTGGTGACAAAATCCAAAAGGACTCGGACAGTCCCCTCGCCCCTTCGGGGAGAGGGTTAGGGTGAGGGGAAAAACGTACCCACATTGACAAGTGAGCCAGTTTATCAACAACCTCAAGCGAGGGCTGTAACTCTCGCTTTTCTTATTTCCAGTGTATAAAAAAGCCAACCTGCAGGTTGGCTTTTCTCGTTCAGGCTGGCTTATTTGCCTTCGTGCGCGTGCTCATCTTCGCGGCAATCGCCTTCGGCACAGTGACCGTAAAGATAGAGACTATGGTTAGTCAGGCGAATGCCATGTTTCGCGGCTATTTCACGCTGACGCGCTTCGATAGATTCATCACTAAATTCAATAACCTTGCCGCAGTCGAGGCAGATCAGGTGATCGTGGTGATGTTGTTGGGTCAGTTCAAATACGGATTTACCGCCTTCAAAATTGTGGCGGGTGACGATACCGGCATCGTCAAACTGGTTCAGTACGCGATATACCGTAGCCAGACCAATTTCTTCACCCATATCGATCAGACGTTTATATAAATCTTCCGCACTGACGTGATGGTTGTCCGGCTCCTGAAGAACTTCCAGGATTTTTAAACGAGGAAGCGTTACTTTCAGGCCAGCTTTCTTTAGGGCGGTATTGTTATCAGTCATGCGGAATCTGTCCTGTTACTAAGCGGTTCACTTCATTAGAAGAAGTGACAGAATTTGCTCTTGAGATAATGCGTATCATTATAGAATTGCCACGCCTAAATGAAAACCACAAGTCCCTGGCAAATATTGTTAATAAAAACGTGGCTTAGCTTACATTTACATCGGCAAGGCCACTTCAATACTGGAACATTGTACAGGTACTACGGCAAAAGTTACAAATTTGTAGCAATTATTTTGATTGGCATTATCTATTAATACGGCGTAGGCATTAGCCTACACCGCATCACATCAGGCGTTGATAATTTCGTCGAGATGCAGCTCTTCAGAAATTTGCTTAACCCATTTTTCCACGCGTTCAGCGGTCAGTTCTGGCTGACGGTCTTCGTCAATAGCCAGGCCGACAAAGTGGTCGTCATCTGCCAGACCTTTTGACGCTTCGAAATGGTAGCCCGCAGTTGGCCAGTGACCCACGATAGTCGCGCCGCGCGGTTCGATGATGTCACGGATAGTGCCTAATGCATCACAGAAATATTCGGCGTAATCTTCCTGGTCACCACAACCAAACAGCGCAACCAGTTTACCATTGAAATCAATCTCTTCGAGAGTCGGGAAGAAGTCGTCCCAGTCACACTGCGCTTCGCCGTAATACCAGGTTGGGATACCCAGCAGCAGAATGTCATAAGCTTCCAGATCTTCTTTGCTGCTTTTTGCAATGTCATGGACATCGGCAACGTCTTTACCAAGCTGTTTTTGAATCATTTTTGCGATATTTTCGGTATTACCGGTGTCGCTGCCGAAAAAGATGCCAGTGATAGCCATGAGTGAAATAACCTCTTGAAACTTATTGAAATGGGGGTGGCAAATTGCCCACGGATAAAGGCAATCATAGCAGAACAGGCAGTCTTGCGGAATCAGCAAACGGGCAGGACTGCACACTGTGCTACATGAAAGTGGAAATTTAAACGATGCCCTGACTACGCAGTGCCGCCAACTGCTGCATCAAAATCTCTTCGATCAGTTCGCTACGGCTCATATTGCGCGACTCTGCCAGCTCATTCAGCGCCTCGACAGCTTCCGCGTTCAGCTTCAGTTCGACACGCTTAAGACCACGTACTTTGTCGCGTTTTAGCTGGTTGCGTTTATTAATACGCAGCTGTTCATCGCGCGAAAGCGGATTGGTTTTCGGTCGTCCCGGTCGACGCTCGTGCGCGAACAGATCTAATGTCGTACGGTCCGTTTGTTCTTTGGCCATGATCTTGGTGACTTCGGGGGAAACAATCAGCCGGGCGTCTGCCCGGATGGATAGCGCGCCATAATACATCAGCGCGATGAGTCACGCCAACGCCCACGCGCGGAAAGCGACGCAGACGCTGGGTTTTTAATCAGTTGCGTTAATCATTGAGATAGCGACGGATGGCGCGCAGTACCGCATCAGGTTTTTCTGCGTGTACCCAGTGACCCGCACCCGCAATCACATGCGCCCGAGCCTGCGGGAATTGCGCCAGTAAATCATCACGATATTGTTCAGTGACATACGGTGAATTACCGCCGGGGATAAACAGGGCAGGGTGATCCCATGCCGGAATTTTCGTCCAGCCAACAATATGCGGATACTGATCCCACAACACTGGCACGTTAAAACGCCATTCACCATCAACGTAAGATTTCAGCAGAAACTGAATCACCCCTTCTTCATTCAGATGCTGGCGCATCACCGCTGCTGCCTGCTGTCGCGTTTGCGCGTTGGATTCACTGACGGCGTTGATGGCTGCGAAAATCTCATCATGACGACGAACGTGATAATCGACGGGGGCAATATCGATAGCCACCAGTTTATCGATGCGGTCGGGGGCCAGTGCAGTTAGCGCCATAACGGCTTTACCGCCCATAGAGTGACCGATAAACGTCGCTTTTTCGATCTGTTGTGCATCCAGCGTATCCAGCAGATCTTGCGCCATTGCTGGATAATTCATCACAGGATCGCGCGGTGAAAGTCCGTGGTTACGCATATCTACCTGGATGATATCGTGGTCGCTCACCAGGTCGCGCGCCAGCACGCCGAGGTTGTCGAGACTACCAAACAAACCGTGGACGAGGACGATGGGAGAATTATTATGCTGGTTTTGTGCAGATTGCGCGCGGATATTCAATTTCATGGCAAAGTTCTTTTTTTCGCGAAGTCGGGTTAGGGTATTATGTTGACCATTGTGCCACAGGGCTGCAACAAATAAGGTTTAATCCGAGTTTTTCTGCAAGCCAGGCTTGACGCTATCCGCTGCCGGGATTTATTCATATACTCCTGGCGACTTGTATTCAGCTAAGACACCGCACTGGATTAAGATGAAAACGATTGAAGTTGATGATGAACTCTACAGCTATATTGCCAGCCACACTAAGCATATCGGCGAGAGCGCATCCGACATTTTACGGCGCATGTTGAAATTTTCCGCCGCATCACAGCCTGCTGCTCCGGTGACGAAAGAGGTTCGCATTGCGTCGCCTGCTATCGTCGAAGCGAAGCCGATCAAAACGATTAAAGACAAAGTACGCGCAATGCGTGAACTTCTGCTTTCCGATGAATACGCAGAGCAGAAGCGCGCGGTCAACCGCTTTATGCTGCTGTTGTCTACACTATATTCTCTTGACGCCCAGGCGTTTGCCGAGGCAACGGAATCGTTGCACGGTCGCACGCGCGTTTACTTTGCGGCAGATGAACAAACGCTGCTGAAAAATGGTAATCAGACCAAGCCGAAACATGTGCCAGGCACGCCGTATTGGGTGATCACCAACACTAACACTGGCCGTAAATGCAGCATGATTGAACATATCATGCAGTCGATGCAATTCCCGGCGGAATTGATTGAGAAGGTTTGCGGGACAATTTAAAACAACGTTGCAGATAAAGGACAAAGCAATGGCAATCCACAATCGTGCAGGTCAACCTGCACAACAGAGTGATTTGATTAACGTCGCCCAACTGACGGCGCAATATTATGTACTGAAACCAGAAGCAGGGAATGCGGAGCACGCGGTGAAATTCGGTACTTCCGGTCACCGTGGCAGTGCAGCGCGCCACAGCTTTAACGAGCCGCACATTCTGGCGATCGCTCAGGCAATTGCTGAAGAACGTGCGAAAAACGGCATCACTGGCCCTTGCTATGTGGGTAAAGATACTCACGCCCTGTCCGAACCTGCGTTCATTTCCGTACTGGAAGTGCTGGCAGCGAACGGTGTAGACGTTATTGTGCAGGAAAACAATGGTTTCACCCCGACGCCTGCCGTTTCCAATGCCATTCTGGTTCACAATAAAAAAGGTGGCCCGCTGGCAGACGGTATCGTGATTACGCCGTCCCATAACCCGCCGGAAGATGGTGGTATCAAGTACAATCCGCCAAATGGTGGCCCGGCTGATACCAACGTCACTAAAGTGGTGGAAGACAGGGCCAACGCACTGCTGGCTGATGGCCTGAAAGGCGTGAAGCGTATCTCCCTCGACGAAGCGATGGCATCCGGTCATGTGAAAGAGCAGGATCTGGTGCAGCCGTTTGTGGAAGGTCTGGCTGATATCGTTGATATGGCGGCGATTCAGAAAGCTGGCCTGACGCTGGGCGTTGATCCGCTGGGCGGTTCCGGTATCGAATACTGGAAGCGCATTGGCGAGTATTACAACCTCAACCTGACCATCGTTAACGATCAGGTCGATCAAACCTTCCGCTTTATGCACCTCGATAAAGACGGCGCGATCCGTATGGACTGCTCCTCCGAGTGTGCGATGGCGGGTCTACTGGCGCTGCGTGATAAGTTCGACCTGGCGTTTGCTAACGACCCGGATTATGACCGTCACGGCATCGTAACTCCGGCTGGTTTGATGAATCCGAACCACTACCTGGCGGTGGCGATCAACTACCTGTTCCAGCATCGTCCGCAGTGGGGCAAAGATGTTGCCGTCGGTAAAACGCTGGTTTCTTCTGCGATGATCGACCGCGTGGTCAACGATTTGGGTCGCAAGCTGGTGGAAGTACCGGTAGGCTTCAAATGGTTTGTTGATGGTCTGTTCGACGGCAGCTTCGGCTTTGGCGGCGAAGAAAGCGCGGGGGCTTCCTTCCTGCGTTTCGACGGCACGCCGTGGTCGACCGATAAAGACGGCATCATCATGTGTCTGCTGGCTGCGGAAATTACCGCAGTCACCGGTAAGAACCCGCAGGAACACTACAACGAACTGGCGAAACGCTTTGGTGCGCCGAGCTACAACCGTTTGCAGGCAGCTGCGACTTCCGCGCAAAAAGCGGCGCTGTCTAAGCTGTCTCCGGAAATGGTGAGCGCCAGCACCCTGGCAGGCGACCCGATTACGGCACGTCTGACCGCAGCGCCTGGCAACGGTGCTTCTATCGGTGGCCTGAAAGTGATGACCGACAACGGCTGGTTCGCCGCGCGTCCGTCAGGCACGGAAGACGCATACAAGATCTACTGCGAAAGCTTCCTTGGTGAAGAACATCGTAAGCAGATCGAGAAAGAAGCGGTTGAGATTGTTAGCGAAGTTCTGAAAAACGCGTAAACACATTAAATAAGAAAAGGGCGGTCGGAAGAGCGCCCTTTTTACTTATGACTGCCTGATGCGCTACGCTTATCAGGCCTACGAGGATAGTGCAATATATTGAATTTTCGCGATTTTGTGGGCTGGATAAGGCGCTTGCGCCACCTGCGGCATGAACAACGAGCACTTTGTTAATAATCCCAAAGGGCGATCATTCGATCGCCCTTTTTTACTTCGCTTTATTAACCGTGTTTATTTTTCAGTTCAAAGCGGGGTGATACCAGACCATACAGTGTCCAGCCGAGGAAGGTCACGATGGAGCCATACAGCATGGCCTCTTCCCCAGACGAGTACAGCGCATAGAAGCTGTACATTGCACCAATAAAGGCAACAAAGTTAGCCACTTTCGCTTTAGCAGCCGGAACATTAGCTGCTTTCTGGATGATCACCAGTGCCGCCATCGACAGAATATACGGGATGATATTGGTCACCACGGCCAGGTTAACCAACACGTTGAACTGGCTGTTCAGCGACGGGCTAATGGTCATCAGCGATAATCCACTCTGGATAATCACAATGGTCAACATTCCCTGAACCGGTGCATCCACTTTGGTTACACGAGAGAAAATTTTCGGGAAGTACCCTTCATCGGCAGAAGATTTAAACACCTGGGCAATGGTGAACTGCCAGCCGAGCAATGAACCGCAGCAGGACATCACCATCAACGCCATAATCACTTTACCGACTTCTGGCGTGAACATCTGTGCGAAGGCCAGACCAAACGGTGCCGTTGAATTTGCCAGCTCCATATTTGGCACAATCCCGGCAATAACGTTAGTAGAGACGATATAAATTACTGCCGCACCCAACGTACCGCCAAGAACAGCAATTGGCACGTTACGTTCCGGGTTTTCTACCACTTCAGCGTTCGCACAGGCCGATTCCAGACCGAGAAAAGCCCACAATGTCATGGCGATGGAAGAACCAACCGCGCTAAAGAACGGCGCATGATGCGGGTTCCAGGAGTCGGCGTAAAGCGTCGGGCTGAACCAGAACCAGCCGATAATGCACAGGCCAATTACCGGAATAATGACACCCCACACGGTAATGCTACTGATCTGCCCGGTAATGCGTGCACCACCAAAGTTAGCCACGGTACATACCCACAGCACAGCAATAGTGGCAAGACCAATCTGAACAGGCGAAAGGGTTGTGTCAAACAACTCAGTACCGTAGCCAACGGCGGAAATAGCGATGGCGACATTGGCAATCAGCAGTGACACACCGTAGGTATAGTTCGCCATGAAGTTACCGGATTTACCGAAGGCATATTCGGCATAACCCCCCATACCACCTGATTTACGGCTATACATACCGCATTTTGCAAAGGCCCAGGCCAGCGCCATTGATCCTACAGCCGTCACTAGCCAGGAGATAATCGAGATCGTCCCGACTTCGGCTAGTTTGGTCGGCAGCATAATGATGCCGGAACCCATCATGTTGACCATCGTCAGTATGGTTAACTGCACGACGCCCATTTTATTCGCTTTAGCCTGACTCATAATTTTTCTCCCTTCAGCAGGGCGCTTTGTGCTTCGCTTGATTTGATGACATAGCACCAGACCTGTTTGCGACCGTCATGTTCTTCGATGTAGACCCCCTGTAATTCCGGCGCAAAACCTGGCAGCAGGTTAATGCCTTCTTCCAGGGCAATGAAGTAACGCAGAACTGCACCGCCCCAGACTTCACCCGGAACAACACACAGCACGCCCGGAGGATAAGGCAGGGCACCTTCGGCTGCGATACGCCCTTCTGCATCCGGCAGACGAACCAGTTCCACCTCACCGCGTAAGTAGGCGTAGTTAGCTTCTTGTGGATTCATGCTGACGCGAGGGAAGTGTTCCTTACGGAACATCTCTTTTTGCAGTTGTTTCACGTTATGATGGGCATACAGGTCGTGCATTTCCTGGCACAACTGACGCAGGGTATAACCGGCGTAACGGGCTTCATGCTGTTTGTAAATGGAAGGCAGTACGTCCGCCAGAGGCGCATCATCTTCCAGCAGTTTTTCGAAACGTACCAGCAGGGCGACAAGCTGCTGTAGTTTGGCCATATCTTCTGCCGGAGTCAGCAGGAACAAAATGGAGTTAAGGTCGCATTTTTCTGGAACGACACCATTTTCACGCAGGAAGTTAGCGAGAATGGTTGCAGGAACACCGAATGCCTCATATTCGCCGTTACGTGCATCAATGCCTGGGGTAGTCAGTAGCAGCTTGCACGGATCGACAAAATATTGGTTTTCTGCGTAGCCTTCAAAAGAGTGCCAGTGTTCTCCTGGTACAAACTGGAAGAAACGCAGGTCATTGGCAATTTCAGCGGTGGGATATGACTGCCATGGCTTGCCATCCACCAGTTCAGGAACGAACGGACGAATATGCTGACAGTTTTCAAGGATCAGTTTGCGGGCATCAATGCCATTCGCCACGCAGTCCATCCACATATTGCGACCGCTTACGCCTTCATGCATTTTAGCGTTGACGTCCAGTGCCGCGAACAGCGGATAGAACGGGCTGGTAGAGGCATGCATCATAAAGGCATTGTTCATGCGTTTATGCGGTACATAACGCTTTTGCCCCTTGATATGGCTGTCTTTTTTATGAATTTGTGATGTCTGGGAAAAACCCGCCTGCTGTTTATGGACTGACTGCGTAACCAGAATGCCCGGATCGTTTTCATTAAGCTCCAGCAGCAGCGGTGAACAGTCGGCCATCATCGGGATAAACTGCTCGTAGCCGACCCATGCGGAGTCAAACAGAATGTAGTCACACAGATGACCAATTTTATCCACTACCTGACGGGCGTTATAAATTGTACCGTCGTAGGTGCCTAACTGAATAACCGCGAGGCGGAACGGACGAGCCTCTTTTGCCCGCTGCGGTGCGACTTCTGCAATCAGTTCGCGCAGGTAATTTTCTTCGAAGCAGTGCGCATCAATGCCACCGATAAAGCCATACGGGTTGCGTGCTGTTTCCAGATAAACCGGTGTTGCACCAGCCTGTAGCAACGCCCCGTGGTGATTAGATTTATGGTTATTGCGGTCAAACAGCACCAGGTCGCCCGGTGTCAGCAGTGCGTTTAATACCACTTTGTTTGAAGAGGAGGTGCCGTTTAAAACGAAGTAGGTTTTATCGGCATTAAACACTTTTGCTGCGTGTTGTTGTGCGATACACGGTGCGCCTTCATGAATCAGCAGGTCACCCATTGCCACGTCGGCGTTGCACAAGTCAGAACGGAAAAGAGTTTCACCAAAATACTCTACAAACTGGTTACCTGCCGGATGGCGACGGAAAAATTCGCCGCCCTGATGACCGGGGCAATCAAATGCGTTGTTACCCTGATTGACATAATCGACCAGGGCGCGGAAGAAAGGTGGGCGTAACTGGGTTTCATAATGACTGGCAGCGGTTTCTAACTGGCGACCATAAAACGTTTTCCGCGCTTCGCAATGTTCGAAGACACCCGAAATACGTGACAGGTATTTTGCAGGCACATGTTCTTCATTTTCCGTGGCAATAAATACAGGAATGCCATAGCCAGTAGCGTCTATTTCATCGAGTTTTCCACGTTCAACATCATCGACCGATAAAACAATGGCAGCAACGTCAATATAATTAGTTTCTTCAATATTCACGCATACACGATGAGTGGAAAAGTAATTCTGGCAAGAACGACTAACGGCAATTTTTAATTCTGACATTTTTCATCTCTTTATTTCAGGTAATAGCAGGTCCTCAATTTCTCAAAAGAGAAATTGATAACGACGGAAAAAAGCAAAACATCACCCCTGATAAATAAATCAGTAGGTTGCTTTTTGTAGATGCAATAACCCGACCAGCCCGGTAACTGGCAATACTCTACCTGTCCAGATTGCGACGTAGCGATCTGAATTAATAAGGGTATAAAAGGGTTAGCAATGTATGAGCACCAGGGATACAGGTATTAACCTGTGATGCTTAAAGACAGGGAGACCTGTATTTTGAGGTGCCCTTTAGTCAGAAGACTAGCGGGCATTAAAGAAATGAAAGTCAAAGCTATTGCGATGGGAAAACTTCATAATATGAGTTGTTCGCCTTATATGGGGCATTGCACGGTTATTATTTTCCATTTTCCTTTACCTTTTTCTGTATCAGTTGAAGGTAAAATTATTCTATCCAGGAAATGTCTCTAATCTATGAAGAAGATCAAAAAAATGGTCAAACTAAAAGTTGTTAATCATAAAGTATGGACGGTGCAAAACAGAATGTTGCTTTGTTTTTTGATTTTGTAATTTAATTGTTTATGTTTCGTTAATGCATTAACCCTGCTGAATAATAATGTCTCAGCAGGGCTAATTTTAAAATAATAATTCTTTTAGAAGTGTAAAAAATGAATAAATATTCAAAGCATAAACCGATACCCAATACCGGTTTCAGTAATAAAATGGCGAGGCCGAGCCGGGTCTTGTTCCAGTTTTTGCCGCAGATGCCCCATATAAATCCGCAAATAGTGACTGTGTTCAACTGCGTTTGGTCCCCACACTTGGTTGAGTAACTGGCGCTGGGTGAGCACTTTTCCCGCATTATTGAGCAACACTGCCAGCAGGCGGAACTCAATCGGGGTGAGATGCACCTCTTCCTCACCGCGATGGATCACCCGAGCCGCTAAATCGACGGTAACATCAGAAAATTTCACCACCGGATCGGGCGCGGCGGTAGCTGAGTGGCGGCGTAAAGCGACGCGCAGACGCGCCTGCAATTCGCCAATGCCAAACGGTTTACTCAGGTAATCATCAGCTCCGGCATCCAGCGCGGCGATTTTATCGCTCTCTTCACTACGTGCGGAAAGCACAATCACCGGCACTACGCTCCACTGGCGCAGGTCGCGGATAAACTCAATCCCATCGCCATCGGGCAGACCGAGATCGAGAATAATCAAATCCGGCTTGCGGGTTGCCGCTTCCAGCAAGCCGCGTTGCAGCGTTTCGGCCTCAAAGACGCGCATACCGTCGCCCTCCAGCGCCGTGCGCAGAAAGCGACGAATAGCCTGTTCATCTTCAACAATCAGAACGTTTGTCACATATCCTCATGAAATTCTTCAAGTTCAGGGGCAGTTTGCTGGGGAAGTGTAACACGAAAACAGGCACCACCTTCCGGTCGGTTGAACGCGGTAATGGTGCCGCCGTGTACATCCACAATCGCCCGACAAATTGCCAGCCCAAGCCCGACGCCCGGTACTGCCGACTCCTTATTTCCGCGAGCAAACTTATCGAATATCGTCTGCTCCTGGCCTGGCGGAAGACCGGGGCCGTTATCCCAGACATCCAGTTGTAGATTTTCGCCCTCAACGTGGGCATCGATACCAATTTCGGCCTGTGCGCCCGCGTATTTCACCGCGTTCTCCAGCAGATTAATCAGCAACCGTTCAAAGAGTGGCCCGTCAACGAGGATTAAAGTCAGCGGTTCTGGCAATGACAGGTTGATGGGCGATGATAAACCCGGTTCCAGCATTTGCAGCGCGCTGCCGACCACTTCTTCCAGCGTTAACCACTCTTTCTTCAAATTAAAGCCGCCGGACTGAATTCGCGCCATATCGAGTAAATTATTCACCAGGCGGGTGGTGTTCAGCACATGCTGGCGAATCTCGCTGGCCTGACGGGCGTGCGGAGAACCTTCACTCGCCAGATCGAGCGTTAAGATTTCAGCCTGACCAAACAGCACCGTAAGCGGAGTGCGTAAATCATGCGAAAGCGCCGCCAGCAGGGCGTTGCGGATCTGTTCACGTTCGCTTGCCATCCGCGCCTGTTCTTCACTGGCGGTCAGCGTCAGCCGCTCAAGCGCATTGGCGACTAACAGCGTAAACGTCTCCAGCAGGCGCTGCTGTTCCGGGATCATCAACTGGCGCAGATTACCCGGTTCCACCACCACCAGCCCGTAGGTTTTCTCACCGCTTTTTAACGGCAAAATCTGGTACGGTACACCGGGTAACGTGTCGGTGCCCGCACCCGCAGGCAGGCCTTTATCAAAACTCCACTGCGCGATAGCATCGTCCCACGGCGTCATTCCTTGCGGATGTGTTAACGGCTGCAATTTACCGTTGTCATCGGGTAACAGCACCTGACTGCGGGCATGAAACGTGGAGGCAATAAATTGTTCGCTGGTGGCGGCGATGTCCTGCGGACTGCGGCCCACCGCCAGAGCTTTCGACATTTCATATAAGTGCCGCGTGCGTTGCTCGCGGTAACGGGCTACCCGCGCCTGATAACGCACGCCAGCAGTAAGGTTCCCGATCACCAGCCCGACAGTTAACATCACCGCGAAGGTCAGCAGGTATTGCACATCAGAGACGGCGAGCGTGCCGCGTGGGGCGATAAAAAAGAGATCGAAACTCACCACATTAATGACAGTAGCAACTACCGAAGGCCAGCGTCCATAAAATAGCGCCACCACCACCACGCCAAGCAGATACAGCATCACCAGGTTGGCGGCATCAAACGCCATCAGCCACTGCATGGCAATTAGGGTGATAACGGCGCATAACGCGGCGGCAACCACGCATCCCTGAATCTGTACCCGCCACTTGTCTTTAAAAGAGCGGCTATCTGGCGCGTTATTAAGAGTGCGGGCAGGCGGTTCATCAAGCGCGACCAGCACCTGATCGAGATCGGGGGCGATGCGCGCCAGTCGGTCAGCAAAAGTTTCCCGACGCCACCAGCGGCGCGAGGCCGGGCGACCGAGAATAATCTTGCCGAGATTATGTTCACGGGCATAACGCACTACGGCTTTTTCTTCCGCTGGATCAGAAAGTGTTGCCGTCTCTGCGCCCAGCTCCTGCGCCAGACGTAAGGCGCTGAGAATTGCCCGACGTTTTTTCTCCGGTAAGCGGTGCAGGGCAGGGGTTTCAACATACACCGCGTGCCAGACGCTCCCCAGCCTTGACGCCAGCCGCGCCGCCGCACGAACCAGTTTTTCGCTGCCCGTGTTATGCCCGATGCATAAAAGGATCGCGTCGCGCGTGTGCCAGACTTTTTCTTCGCCAGGATGCCCCCGCCAGGCGCGCATTTGCTCATCAACGCGATCGGCAGTACGGCGCAGTGCCAGTTCGCGCAGGGCGATCAGATTGCCTTTGCGGAAAAAATGTTCAATGGCGCGCTCCGCCTGCCCGGCAATGTAGACTTTGCCTTCTTTCAGCCGTTGACGCAGATCGTCCGGGGGCAAGTCCACCAGAACTACGTCGTCGGCGGCATCGAAAAAAGGATCGGGCACGGTTTCCCGTACCTGAATTCCGGTGACGCCACTGACTACATCGTTCAGGCTTTCCAGATGTTGAACGTTGACGGTTGTGAAAACATCAATGCCAGCTTCCAGCAGCTCTTCGATGTCCTGCCAGCGTTTGGGATGATGGGAACATGGCGCATTACTGTGCGCCAGTTCGTCCATTAATATCAGCGCCGGACGGCGGGCGAGGGCAGCATCGAGATCAAACTCGCTGATGTGCCGCCCACGGTACGCCTGGCGTTTTAGCGGCAGAACAGCCAGCCCTTCCAGCATTGCGGCAGTATCTTTCCGACCGTGGGTTTCTACCACGCCAACCACAATATCCAGCCCTTGCGCCCGCAGTCGCTGGGCTTCTGCCAGCATCGCCCAGGTCTTCCCGACGCCTGCGCAGGCACCGAAGAAAACTTTTAGCTTCCCCCGATGCGGCGCGGCAGTTTGTTCCAGCAGACGGTCGGGATCGGGACGTAAGGGTTCGTTATTCATCAAGCTTATCCAGCGCCAGATTGAGTTCGACAATATTGACGACCGGCTGGCCGATATATTTCACCAGCGGTTGTTGGCTGTATTTTGCGATCAGCTGCGTGAGCTGTTCAACGCTGAGATTACGCGCTTTCGCCACGCGTGGGATCTGCCAGACCGCCGCTTGCGGGGTAATGTTATTGTCCAGCCCGCTTGCCGACGCCGTCACCAGTTCAACCGGAACGCTCGTGCTGGCATCAGGGTTAGCGGCCCGTAATGCAGCAACGCGTGCAGCTATTAGTTTATCCAGCTCAGGGTTACTGGCCGCCAGATTGCTCCCGCCAGAAGCCTGTGGATTATAGGGCATTTCTGCCGTTGCTGATGGGCGACCATGAAAATAGCCGTTGCCGGTAAAACTCTGCCCGATTAATGCCGAGCCGCGCACCATATCTCCTTCACGAATCAACGAACCGTTGGCCTGCCAGGGAAACCACCATTGCCCCAGCGCGGTGGTCAGCAGCGGGTAAACACCGCCGGTAATCAATAACAGAAAGAGAAATGTCGATAATGCCGGACGTAATCCACTCATGGTAACCCTCACACCAGACCGCAAACGGTCAGCAGTAAATCAATCACTTTGATACCGATAAACGGCACCAGCAGCCCACCCAGACCGTAAATCCATAAGTTACGGCGCAACATGGCAGAAGCGGTAAGCGGTTTATAACTCACGCCTTTTAACGCCAGAGGAATCAAAAAGACGATAATCAAGGCGTTGAAAATCACCGCACTGAGAATGGCAGAGTCGGGCGAATGCAGGCGCATGATATTCAGCGCATTTAACTGCGGATACGTTGCCGCGAACGCCGCCGGGATAATGGCGAAGTATTTCGCCACATCGTTGGCAATGCTGAAGGTGGTAAGTGAGCCACGGGTCATCAGCATCTGTTTGCCAATATGTACCACCTCGATCAACTTGGTCGGGTTGGAGTCGAGATCCACCATATTGCCCGCTTCTTTCGCCGCCTGAGTACCAGAGTTCATTGCTACCGCAACATCAGCCTGCGCCAGCGCCGGAGCATCGTTGGTGCCGTCGCCTGTCATCGCCACTAAACGGCCTTCCGCCTGATACTGACGAATCAACGCCAGCTTGGCTTCTGGTGTCGCTTCGGCGAGGAAATCATCGACGCCCGCTTCCGCAGCAATCGCGGCGGCAGTCAGACGGTTATCGCCGGTAATCATCACCGTTTTAATGCCCATTTTGCGCAGTTGGGCGAAACGCTCTTTAATGCCGCCTTTGACGATATCTTTCAGCGCAATAACGCCCAGCACGCGGGAACCTTCTACCACCACCAGCGGCGTGGCACCCTGACGCGCAACGTTATCAACTTTTTGATCGACATCGGCAGGGAAGTGAGCACCGTTAGCTTCAACATGGCGGCGAATGGCATCGACAGAACCTTTACGGATCATACGGTTGTCGATGTTGATCCCACTCATCCGGCTTTGCGCAGTAAACGGCACAAAGGTAGCGTGAAGTGACTGCACATCGCGCTCGCGCAGGTTAAAACGCTGCTTGGCGAGGATCACAATACTGCGGCCTTCCGGCGTTTCGTCGGCCAGCGAAGCCAGTTGTGCGGCATCGGCCAGCGTTTTTTCTTCTACGCCCTGCGCGGGGATAAACTCCGACGCCTGTCGGTTACCTAGCGTGATGGTGCCGGTTTTATCCAGCAGCAGAACGTCAACGTCGCCCGCTGCTTCAACGGCACGTCCGCTGGTGGCGATAACATTTGCGCCCAGCATCCGGCTCATCCCGGCGACGCCGATCGCTGACAACAGGCCGCCAATAGTGGTTGGGATCAGACAGACCAGCAGCGCCACCAGTACTGTCACGCTGACCGCGTTGCCGCCCCAGGCGGTAAATGGCCACAGCGTTGCGGTTGCCAGTAAAAAGACGATAGTCAGGGCAATCAGCAGGATGGTCAGGGCAATCTCGTTCGGCGTTTTGCGTCGCTGTGCGCCTTCCACCATCGCGATCATCCGATCCAGAAACGTCTCGCCGGGGTTAACGCTGCACTCAATCACCAGCCAGTCAGAAAGAATTCGCGTGCCGCCAGTGACGGAGGCAAAATCGCCGCCGGATTCACGGATCACCGGTGCTGATTCCCCGGTGATGGCGCTCTCATCGACCGACGCGCCACCTTCAATAACTTCACCATCGCAGGGGATGATATCGCCTGCCTCTACCAGCACGATGTCGCCTTTACGCAGTTGATCGGCGGGAACTTTGTCCGCCGCAGCGCCATATTTCGGCTCGCGCAGCTTGCGGGCAAAGGCGGTTTTTTTGACCCCTTTCAGACTGTTGGCCTGCGCTTTACTGCGGCCTTCTGCCAGCGCCTCGGCGAAATTAGCGAACAGCACGGTGACCCACAACCAGCCACTAATTGCCGCACTAAACAGCGCATTGCCAGGCATCGCACCGCTTGCTATCGCGATGCTAATAGCGGTGGTCAGCAGACTGCCGATCCAGACGATAAACATCACCGGATTGCGCCATTGCGCCTGCGGGCTTAATTTTTTAACCGCTTCTTTCAGCGCCTGAACGACAAGTGTTGGTTCGAATAGCGCCAGTTGTTTACGACTCATATTCAGTGCTCACTCAATATCATCAAGAGAGATACTCCGCCACCGGACCAAGCGCCAGGGCAGGGATAAAGGTCAGTGCGCCAACCAGCAACACGGTGCCGATTAACAGGCCAACAAACAGCGGGCCGTGCGTTGGCAATGTGCCGGAGCTGGCGGGTTGGCTCTTTTTACTCACCAGCGAACCAGCAATCGCCATCACCGGGATAATCACCCCGAAGCGACCGACAAACATGCAGAACGCCAGTAAACAGTTCCAGAACGGAGAGTTGGCGCTTAACCCGGCAAAGGCGCTGCCGTTGTTATTAGCGGCGGACGACACGGCATACAGCACTTCGCTAAAACCATGCGGTCCAGGGTTGAGCATGGCGCTACGTCCGGCGTCGGTCATCATCGCCAGCGCCGCGCCCATCAACACCAGCGTCGGGGTGACCAGAATCGCCAGCGCGGTCAGTTTCATCTCGCGCACGTCGATCTTTTTACCCAGATATTCCGGTGTACGACCAATCATCAGCCCGGCAATAAACACCGCCAGCAGGACGAACAGCATCATGCCGTAAAGACCGGAACCAACGCCGCCGAATACCACTTCACCAATCTGCATCAGCCACATCGGCACCATGCCGCCGAGAGCAGTAAACGAATCATGCATCGCAATCACCGCACCGCAGGAAGCCGCCGTGGTCACAACCGCAAACAGGCTACTGACCAGCACGCCAAAACGGCTCTCTTTACCTTCCATATTGATGTTGCTGTCCGCGCCGAGCGCCAGCAGATGCGGATTACCCTGAACTTCTGCCCACATCACCACGCCTACGCAGATGACAAAAATCACCGACATCGCCCACAGCAACATGCGTCCCTGGCGGCGATCGCCCGCCACTTCGCCAAAGGCAAAGCACAGTGCTGTTGGGATCCAGAAGATCGCCAGCATTTGCACGAAGTTGGTCAGTGCTGTCGGGTTTTCAAACGGATGTGACGAGTTGGCATTAAAGAAACCACCGCCATTAGTGCCGAGCATCTTAATAGCTTCCTGAGAAGCCACCGGCCCCATCGGTAACAGTTGTTGTGCTCCTTCAATGGTCGTCACAGCCTGATAGGGCAGAAAGTTTTGCAGCGCACCTTGTTGAATAAAAAACAGTGTGATCAACAACGCCACAGGGGCTAACACCCATAACGTGATGCGTAGCAGATCGACCCAGGCATTACCGAGCGTGCTCATGCTCTGGCGGGTAAACGCGCGGATAAGGGCAAAAATCACCGCAATCCCGCTGGCGGCAGAAAGAAAGTTTTGTACCGTTAAGCCCGCCATTTGGCTGAAATAACTCAACGTGGTTTCACCGCTGTAAGATTGCCAGTTGGTATTAGTCACAAAGCTGACGGCAGTATTCAGCGCCAGATCCCACGACAGCCCCGGCAGCTGCTGCGGATTAAGCGGCAGATAATGCTGACCGAGCAACATAAAATACAGTAGCGCCAGCCCCAGCATATTCAGACAGAGAATGGCAGAGAGATACTGCTTCCAGTTCATCTCGCGACCAGAGACGCCAAGTGCGCGAAAGAGTACGCGCTCAACGCTCGCCGTACCGGGAAGAGGAATATCATTAATCAGCCGCGCCAGCCCGCTGCCTAAAGGGCGCGCCAGCACCATCAGCACCAGCAAAAACGTGGCGATCAGTAAGAACCCTTGCGCAGCCATCAAAACGCCTCCGCATTGATCAGGGCATAAACCAGATACCCCAGTAATAAAAACACCAGCAACACGCCGGTTATCACGCCTGCACTCACAGTGCACCTCCAGTGGCCTAAAAGTGATACCGGAAGGGTAGAGTTCTGGCTGCAAAGATTTCGCAAAAATCTGCGGGCGGGGTGTAAAAAAAGTATAAAAATGGCAAAGACCGTAATTTAACCAATGGTTAGTATTAATTTAACTTTCATGTAACTTAATTACGGAATGAATGTAAATAAACCATCAATAAGCAAAAATAAGTGGTCGGATGAGTAGTAAAATTACACAAAAGGCGGTACTATTTTCATCAGATAAACGAATTCATTTTTCCGGTGCTATTCACCGGGTAGATACAAAAGGGGGAGAAAAGTATGGAACTCTATAGAGAATATCCTGCATGGCTTATCTTTTTACGCCGTACTTATGCGGTTGCAGCGGGCGTTCTGGCGCTGCCTTTCATGCTTTTCTGGAAAGACCGCGCCCGCTTTTACAGCTACCTGCATCGCGTCTGGTCGAAAACCAGCGAGAAACCGGTGTGGATGGATCAGGCCGAAAAGGCAACCGGTGATTTTTATTGATTGCCTGCGCGTTTAAGCCAGCTTTGTACAGGGGGCTGGCTTAGGTGTTTTGCATCAACGGATTCCATGTTAATTACCATGGAAGGAGCTTTCCATAGCGTTGTTCATTTCATCACTGTTTTAGCATCAAGTTTCGATAGTAGCCTTTCAAAGGACAACTCAGGATGCGGTCACCTTTCTTCTCGCTCTAAGCGACTACATCGTCAGAAATCTTCAGTTAGGTTGCATACTCCATTACACACTTTCTTGAAACTTCAGGGTAAAATGAGAAAGCTGCCATCACTTTTGCTCATTCCAGCATCTAAATAAATTCCGAATTTTGCTATTAATATCGCTACCGCAATAAAAACAGATAGTAAAGAGAGTAATATATACTTTATTGATATATTAAGAATAATTTATTGTTAACATATCTAATGCGATAAGGTGTATTGCTGTTAACAAAAAGCTTCAAGATTTATAGTTGATAATTAAAATACACCAGATATTTCTGCTTTTTATATGTAAGATGCAATTTTATAAGGGAGCCATTTTTTATGGAGGCGGTAGTGTGTTTGTTACTAGTGGTTTTATTTGTGTGGTGAATATATTGAGGTTGTTAAAGACATAACGATATGTCAGTTCAGGTCGTTTTAATTATCTGGAAGAATAAAATGAGCGGCAAAGCGGCGATAGATATCACCTTTATGTCTAAAAAATAAATCACAACTATCCTTCAATA